>CAJWEF010000032.1 GCA_913031305.1 uncultured Acidiferrobacteraceae bacterium | reverse complement strand
CTTGGGGGTTTCTACCCAATCCGCCTCGACTCGCAAGAGGTCCGGGCCGTCAGCCTCTGCGGGATCCACCTGTGCTGCTGACTCGGCTGGGCTGCTCTCGGTTTCCGAGGCGGCCTCAGCAGGCTTTTGTTCACTGTCAACTGCGCCTCCTCCAGCCTCAGCCACCAGTGCCGAGGCCTCAGTAACAGCCTCTTTTCGACGGATCACCAGGTTACGGATGACAGCATCACTGAACTTGAACATATTCGCCATTTCATCCATCGTTGGCTGATCTATTTCAACGTTCATTAAAACATAGTGAGCCTTATGCACTTTACCGATGGTATAAGCAAGTGGACGCCGGCCCCAGTCCTCGCAACGATGAATCTGGCCACCGTTGCCTTCGATAAGGCCGCGATATTTTTCGACCATCGCGGGCACCTGCTCGCTCTGATCTGGATGCACAAGGAACACGACTTCGTAGTGTCGCATAAGTATTCTCCCTTCGGGTTGGAGCCTCCCAATATTTCGCGGTGAGGCAAGGAGTGCGCGTTTTTAAGCGCTGAAGGCGCGCAATTCTAGCCGGCAAAGGGTTATCAGGCAAGCCGGATTAGATTCAAATCCGAGCCGAGCGACCTAATTCACCCGATTCTTGATCAATTCATCTACCACCGCTGGCTCTGCCAGAGTGGATGTATCACCAAGATTTTCCAGCTCGTTCGCGGCTATTTTGCGCAGGATACGGCGCATGATCTTTCCCGATCGGGTTTTAGGTAGGCCCGGCGCCCATTGGATGATATCCGGGCTTGCAATAGGGCCGATCTCCTTGCGGACCTGGGCGATGAGCTCCCGACGAAGCTCCTCGCTTGGCGTTACGCCGGCCATAGGAGTGACGTACGCGTAAATCCCTTGACCCTTGATTTCATGGGGGTATCCGACAACCGCAGCTTCTGCGACCTGCTCATGCGAAACCAGGGCACTTTCTACCTCGGCGGTTCCCATACGGTGCCCGGATACGTTGATCACGTCGTCCACGCGACCCGTAATCCAATAATAGCCGTCGTCATCGCGGCGGGCCCCATCACCTGTAGTGTAATAACCTGAGTACGCTGAAAAGTAAGTCTGAATAAAGCGCTCGTGATCCCCGTAGATTGTACGCATCTGTCCAGGCCAGGAGCCCGTGATCACTAGGTTGCCCTCGGCCGCGCCTTCGAGAATCTGGCCGTCGGCGCTCAACAAGGCAGGTTCGATTCCGAAAAATGGTCGCGTGGCCGATCCCGGTTTAAGGTCGGTAGCCCCTGGTAACGGGGTAATCAAAATTCCACCGGTTTCTGTCTGCCACCAGGTATCCACAACTGGGCAACGCCCATCGCCGATGGTATTGAAATACCACTCCCATGCCTCTGGATTAATCGGCTCTCCTACCGTTCCCAACAGCTTGAGACTGGTGCGACTGGTCGAATCGACCGGTTGATTACCTTGTCCCATCAATGCCCGGATCGCAGTGGGCGCGGTGTAGAAGATATTCACCTGGTGTTTATCTACCACTTGCCAGAAACGCGAGGCATCCGGATAGGTAGGCACCCCCTCGAACATCAACGTTATCGCTCCGTTGGCCAGGGGGCCATAGACAATATAGCTATGCCCAGTGATCCAGCCAACATCAGCAGTGCACCAGTAGACATCGCCATCGTGATAGTCAAACACATAGCGATGGGTCATCGCAGTGTACAGTTGGTATCCGCCGCAGGTATGTAGAACTCCTTTTGGCTTCCCGGTAGAACCGGATGTATACAATATGAAAAGTGGATCCTCGGCACCCATTGGCTCCGGATCACAATCAGGCGATGCAACTGCCATAGCTTCGTCATACCAAACATCACGGCTAGCACTGGCAGGCACATCACTGCCGGTCCGCCGCACCACAATAGTCGTGTGGACATCCGGACACCCGGCGAGTGCTGTCTCCACATTAGCCTTTAAGGGTACCGCCTTGCCGCCGCGTGGTCCTTCGTCCGCAGTAATTACCACCCGGCAGTCAGAATCTAGGATTCGATCCCGTAGCGCCTCCGGTGAGAATCCACCGAAAACGACTGAGTGAATTGCGCCAATACGTGCGCAGGCCAACATCGCCACCGCGGCTTCTGGAATCATGGGCATGTAAATGGACACACAATCGCCCTTGCTGACACCCCGGTCCTTAAGAACATTCGCAAATCGGCAAACCTGGTCATGCAGCTGCCGGTAGGTCAACTTCTTATTGTCGGTCGGATCGTCACCTTCCCAGATTATTGCCACCTGATCGGATCGGGTTTCGAGGTGCCGGTCAATACAGTTATAGGAAACGTTTAGGGTCGCCCCTTCGAACCACCGGATTTTCCCGGTGTGGTAGTCCCAATTGCTTACCGTATGCCAGGGGCTAAACCAACTGACAAATTTCTCAGCTTGATCCGCCCAGAAACTATTCGGGTCCGCGATCGATTGCTGGTACATATGCAGGTACTGCTCTTCATTGAGATGGGCCCCTTGCGCAAAGGTTGAATTAACCTTGTAAACAACACTATCATTCATCTGACGTTCCTCTGCTTTGATCGACTGACATTCAATTTTTCCTTTCTTCGCGTATTTTAAGTCAATGGATGCTTAAGTTAGAAAGTAGAGTAAAAAGCCCGTGGCACTCTTGTATCGGAATATTTCAACCCGATTCATTGTCGCCAGACGAATCCACTGAATTCCAGACGCTGCTTGCGCCCAACAGTTCAACCCATTTGCGATGCGCAGTCAACTCTTCATCCGAGGCGGAAATTATCGCGAAATTTCGCCGGGCGTTACTGCCAGACCTGCCCAGTTGTCGATCCATTTCGATCTGACCCAAAACCCCTTCTAGCTGCAAATCGGTTTGTCCCCCGGTCATCGCCAAGTAAACATCAGCCAGAATTTCAGCATCAAGTAGTGCCCCGTGGAGGGTCCGACCGGAGTTATCGACCCCATAACGGCGACATAAGGCATCTAAGCTGTTGCGCTGCCCCGGGTGAAGTTCGCGGGCCAACTTCAGAGTGTCTGTTACCGTACAGAAGTCCTCAAGCCTGCGGGGATCACCCGCCAACTCGAGTTCATTATTAAGAAAACCCAAGTCAAACGGGGCGTTATGAATAACCAATTCTGCGCCCGTCACAAACTTGAAAAACGATTCCAGGACATCTTTGAACAATGGTTTATCGGCGAGAAAGGATTCTGTGATCCCGTGGACTTCAAGAGCGGCAGCATCGATGCTGCGCTCAGGGTTAAGGTAAGAATGAAATTGCTCATCACTGTGCTTTCGATCTGAAATAGCTACGCCGCCCACTTCGATCACCCGATGACCGGCCGTTGCATCAAGTCCTGTCGTCTCAGTATCCAAAACAACCAATCGTGTAGTCAATTTCTCTCCCCATCTTTCAAATAATCATCTATTGCCCGATTTGCCAGAGCATCGGCACGTTCGTTTTCGGGGTGCCCACTATGACCCCGGACCCAGTGCCAACTGACTGACCGAGCCTGCCTTGCATTGTCTAATGCCTCCCATAAGTCCTGATTTTTGACCGCTTTGCGCGATGCTGTACGCCAGCCATTTCGCTTCCAATTAGTCATCCAGTCGGTAATGCCGTTGCGGACGTACTGTGAGTCTGTATAGATCGCGACCGGTTGGTTGAGCCCTACTGCTTCGAGACCCTCTATCGCCGCTTTAAGTTCCATACGGTTGTTGGTTGTAGCGGGTTCAGCCCCTAAAAGCTCAGTTTGCGAGGACTCACAAATAATGAGTACACCCCAGCCTCCTATTCCCGGGTTTCCGCGACAGGCCCCGTCGGTGAAGATGCGAACTTCTCCCTCGCCCCCGGTCTGTATTTTCACAATCTAGGCCCTCCGATCTTAGTTTGACGAGGAATTGTCGGTGCCATCGCATCGATGCTGAACGGACGATGCCTCGCCATTCTTTGTTTGGCACCGGTGAATCCCAGTCGCTTTTTACGGGCGACGAGTAAGTAGACCCCACCCAGAAGCGGCCACCAACGGTCGCCCGCCTTTTCGAGAAAGTCGGATTTCCGAAGCAGGCCCGGCGCACTAACGGGAGGCTGATAGAACATCATTTTACCCCCTAGTATTTCCAAACCAAGCAGGCGCATCCAATCCTGAACTCTTGCAGGAGACAGAAAATCGCCGCTCCAGGGCGAGGGCCTCGGGCGAAGGGTTACAGCCCGCCTGAGACCCCACAGACTCCATCGATTAAAACCGCAAACGACGAGGATTCCCTCTGCCGCCAGAATCGAGCCTGCCTCGCGCAGGACCCGGTGCGGCTCATTCGAAAAATCCAGCGTGTGAGGGAGGATAAGCAAATCGATAGAGCGCGCACTAAATGGCAGTGCCTCGCTTGCGGTGGTGAGAGTGCACTGGGGATTCGAAGCGCGGGTGCTCGGAGAATGAATCGCGAGCCCAAGGTCCACCTTTGAAAGAAAATCTTCTGGACCAGGTCCCAGTTGCAGCCCTGTGGGGTAATAGGTGCGCGGTATTAATTCAGAACTTTTTTCAACTGCAGCCCGTGAGACAGCCTTTCCAAGAGGTCCATCAAACCAAGCCTTGAGTCCGGTGTGGGTGGCTAAGGCCTTGGCACCGGCTACTCCTGATCCCGTCGAGTTTTTACGCGGCAACATTAATCTGCACAGTCCAAGGCCCACGCGAGACACGCGATTCCAGGGAACCCGCCGCGCCAGCGCCGCAGGTACGCATGCGAACGGGGCAGCTTCGCGGATTGTCAACCATTCTCACTATTTGTCACTCTTTGAAATTCGGTAAGGGCAAGAACCAGGTCTTCCCAGGTTTTCGCTTTGGCTTGTGGTGAACGCAAAAGATATGCCGGGTGATAGGTAACCACCAATGGGATGTCACAGGCAGGATACCGGTGGACCCGCCCTCGAAGCTGGCCTATGGTCTGATCAGCTCGAAGTAGCGCCTGCGCAGCAAAGCGTCCCATTGCGAGAATAATTTTGGGCTGAATAAACTTGACCTGTTGATGCAGGAATGACTCACACGTGCCCACCTCTTCGCCAAACGGATCCCGGTTATCGGGTGGTCGACACTTAAGAACATTGGCAACAAAAACCTCATCGCGCGCAAGATGCGCACTGAATAACATTCGATTCAGTAATTGGCCGGCGCGCCCTACAAAGGGTAACCCCTGCCGGTCTTCCTCAGCGCCCGGCGCTTCACCGACCAACAGCCAGTCCGCTTTAGGATCTCCTTCGCCGAAAACCGTTGTTTTCCGGGTGGTATGTAGGCTGCATCTCATGCAATTACCTACCTGTTGCTGTAATGAGGCCCAACCCGAAGGTGGCACCTTTTCTAAAGACTCTATATCGCTCGAAACTGTTTCGACATGTTGACTCGCAACAACTCGCGTGGCGCCGCTCAGGGTCCATGGTGTCAATCCCATCTCACGCAGATACTGGGAGCGGCTCCTCATCGCTCTGATTCCTTAAACGGTTTCGCCACTTTGCGGATTAAATCGTTGGGGACTCAAATGCAATTTATTGAGGGCGTTTACATACGCCTTCACCGATGCAACAACGATATCTGTATCGGTACCTTGCCCGTTAACGATACGCCCGTGTTCCTGTAGCCGGACACTGACTTCGCCTTGTGAATCGGACCCTGCTGTAATGGCATTAACCGAATAGAGTAGAAGCGTTCGATCCCCAGGCACAATGTCGTCAACCGCTCTAAAGGACGCATCCACCAGGCCATCGCCGGTTGTCTTGGCGGTTTCTTCAGAGCCGGCCTTTTCAAGAGTCAATTCAGCTACCGGAGAATCGCCAGTCTGGGAAACGGTTTTTAATGAAACAAACCGTAGCGTTTCGTCCCGATGTGAAGCGGCGCTATCCCCGACCAACACTTGAAGATCATCATCAAAAATCTCATGTTTTTTATCGGCCAGCTCTTTAAAACGTTCGAACGCCTGATTCAATTCCGCCTCGCTCGAGAACTCGATATCCAAAGCAACCATGCGCTCCCTGAATGCGTTCCGGCCTGAATGTTTTCCAAGCACAATCTGATTGGCGCTCCAGCCGACATCCTCGGCACGCATGATCTCGTAGGTGTCGCGCTGTTTCAGTACGCCATCTTGATGTATCCCCGCCTCGTGAGCAAACGCATTAGCCCCAACGATCGCCTTGTTTGGTTGCACCGGGAAACCTGTGATATTGGATACCAGACGACTGGCAGCAAGAATGTGGGTGGTATCGAGCCTGCTATCACAGGGGAAAAAATCCTGACGGGTGCGCACGGCCATTATGATCTCCTCAAGGGAAGCGTTCCCGGCCCGCTCGCCTAGCCCATTGATCGTACATTCAACCTGCCGGGCACCGGCCTTAACCGCGGCCAAGGAATTCGCAACCGCGACACCCAAGTCGTTATGACAATGGACCGAAAATACTACCTTATCGGCGTTCGGGATACGGCTCATCAGTCTTGCGAACATCTCGCCGAATTGCTCAGGCATGGTGTAGCCGACCGTGTCGGGAACGTTTACGGTACTCGCACCGGCATCGATCACGGCCTCAAATATTCGGCAAAGAAAATCCTCATCCGATCGACCAGCATCTTCTGCTGAAAACTCGACATCATCAGTGCAGGCTCGGGCCTGCTTAACAGCTGCTACGGCTTTCTCGAGTACATCTTCAGGCGACATGCGTAGCTTGGCCTGCATGTGAATTGGAGAGGTCGCAATGAAGGTATGAATCCGGGACGCGCGAGCCCCACGAATCGCCTCCGCGGCGCGAGACACATCGCCTGGATTTGCTCGAGCCAAGGCACAAATACGGCTATCCCCTATTTGGCTCGCAACCTTCTGAACGGCCTCGAAATCGCCCACGCTGGCGGCAGGGAACCCAGCTTCAATCACGTCGACCCCCAGTTTTTCTAAAACGCGTGCGATACGCACCTTCTCGTCCACTGTCATCGAAGCGCCCGGGCTTTGCTCCCCGTCTCGTAAGGTGGTGTCAAAAATAATTAGTTGGCTACTCATACTCAACTCTCCAAAGCAGGTATTGTGTTTTCAGCTGAAACTGCGCCGGATAACCCGGAATCATAGCCGTTCGCTTTGGCAGCGGCGGCTGTGATAGTGCGGAGTGATAAATGGTTGAGAAGTTAGTGCGCCAAGCGGCGCAGCAGAATCTGAAGAGCGTGGCTGGTCAGCAGGCGCGCGCCGCGGCGCAGCCGTCCTGTGATTGGTGCAAAGATTCGAGGGAAAAACCGTGGTTGCATTGCGCCAGTATACCGCGTCCCCCTTTTAGGGCAAAGCCTCATCAGCACCAAGCCCTGCTCAGCCGTTAATTCAATCGCCTCATACTAATTAGACATCTTGTCACGAGCCGATCCTGACACCGAATCGTACGACTCCGATTTATCGTCTGACGGTGCAAAAACTTTTTCGCCCTTGCGATGTTTTAGAACCCAAGTAACAATTCCCGAAGCCGCGTAGGAGCTAAACGCCAAAAAAAGAACCCGCGGCGGATCAAACGAGATCAGAACGAATACCAGTACCAATACCAAAACCGTCATAAACGGAACTCGGTGTTTGAGGTCCAGATCTTTGAAACTGCGATAAGGCAAACTGCTGACCATGGCAAGGGAAAGTAAAAACATGGCCGCCAACCCAGAAGTGGTGTACAGGCCTCCGGAAAGTTGGTAACTATCTGCAACCCAGACACTGGCGGCTAGAAGAACCGCGGCCGCAGGACACGGCAAGCCGTGAAAATACCGCTTACTCGAGTTTTCCTGAGTATTGAAGCGCGCCAATCTCAAGGCGGTAGTTGCAACATAAATAAATGCTGTCAACCACCCGATTTTTCCAAGGTCTTTCAGTCCCCACTCAAAAAGGATCAAGGCTGGAGCCAATCCAAAAGCGACCAGATCTACCAGCGAGTCATATTCTTTGCCGAAATCACTTACGGTATTGGTCATCCGTGCGACACGGCCATCCAACGAGTCAAGTACTGCAGCGATAATCACCGCAATCGCGGCATTCTCAAAATTGCCAACAGTTGACTGAATAATGGCGTAAAAGGCTGCCAATAAGCTCGCTGTGGTAAAAAGATTCGGCAGTATATAAATCCCCTTTGGGGGTTTATCTGTCGACTCAAGGGGTGTGACCTTTCGAAAATTAGTCATGGCTTGTCGAACGCAGGTAGATACGCAATGATATCACTGCCCGACAAGACCCACTTACCGAGACTGGCGACCACACGGCTTTGTGGAGGCAGGTACAGGTCGACCCGCGAGCCAAACCTTATAAATCCAAATCGTTGGCCGTGTTGAACTCGGTCGCCAACTTTCACGTAAGTCAGTATCCGCCGTGCAACTAAGCCGGCAATCTGAACACAACTGACATCAAAACCATTATCCGTGTGGATACTGATCGCGCAGCGTTCGTTTTCCTGAGAGGCCTTATCCAGCTCGGCGTTAAAGAACCGCCCAGGATGATACCGCCGTTGGGTTATATCGCCGCTCGCCGGAATCCGGTTTGAATGAACAGAGAAGATATTCATGAAGATGCTGATTTGTATTGCTTTGGCACCGCTGAACGGATCTTCACCGGGTCCGATGCTTACCACCCGGCCATGGGCGGGGGCAACAACTATCCCGGGTTGTATGGGGATGATGCGCTTGGGATCTCGGAAAAACTGAATAACCAGCGCACAGACAAGCCAACATGGGAGTGCCCACCAAAGCCCAGCCAGCGCGTGTATTGTCGCCGCGACCCCCAGAACAATCGCAATTCGGCTCCAGCCCTCTCGGGCAATCACGGCCTGACCCACCTCGAGACGACAGCGGCTGTCAGTGCCCGAAGTTGCGCAACTCAGTTGCGCTCCTTGTCAACCAGCTTACCTTTTTGAATCCACGGCATCATGTCGCGCAGATTCGCACCGACCGCCTCTATCTGGTGGGTTTCGCCCTGCTCTCGCAGCCCGTTAAATCGCTTACTGCCAGAGCGACTCTCTGCCATCCACTCGCGGGCGAATTTGCCGGACTGAATTTCGCCAAGGATGATTTTCATTTCGGCCTTTACTTCTGGAGTAATGACGCGAGGTCCCCGAGTGACATCACCATATTCGGCAGTATTGGAGATGGAGTAGCGCATATTTGCAATTCCGCCTTCGTAGATAAGATCGACGATCAATTTGGTCTCATGCAAGCATTCAAAATAAGCCATCTCGGGTGCGTATCCGGCCTCGACCAAGGTTTCAAATCCGGCTTGTATCAACGATGTCAGGCCGCCGCACAAGACCGTCTGCTCCCCAAACAGGTCGGTCTCGGTCTCTTCTTTATACGTCGTTTGGATAACCCCGGCACGCCCACCGCCTATGGCACTGGCGTATGACAGTGCTGTTTCTCGGGCCGTGCCGCTCGGATCCTGCTCTACCGCGATCAGACAGGGCACGCCGCCCCCTTCAGTGTAGGTTGATCGAACCAGGTGTCCAGGACCCTTGGGTGCAATCATAATTACGTCAATTTCAGGGCTAGGCTCAATAAAACCAAAATGCACATTGAACCCATGAGCGAAGGCCAGAGCGGCGCCAGCCCTAAGGTTGGGAGCAACGGACTCCGTATACAAATCTGCGGCCAGTTCGTCCGGCACCAGCATCATCACTATATCGGCCGATGCAACCGCCTCATGGACCGAAGTGACTTTCAAGCCAGCTTTCTCTGCCTTACTCCGGGAACCTGAGTCCTCGCGCAGACCTACGATCACATCGACGCCGCTGTCGCGAAGATTGTTGGCGTGAGCATGTCCTTGAGAGCCAAACCCGATCACTGCGACGGTCTTCCCGGTAATAATCTTCAGATCGGCATCGTTGTCATAAAAAACCTTCATTTTGTCGCTTCCTCTCAATACGCTGACTTTCGTAAATTAATGAATCCGTGACCCTATAGACGCAAGGCACGATCACCCCTGGCAATTCCGGACACCCCACTGCGGACTACTTCGTGAACTTCTGCTGAAGGCAAGGCAGCTACAAACGCATTCAACTTATCACCCGGGCCGGTGAGTTCAATAGTGTAGGTTTCCTCATCGACGTCGATAATACGGCCCCGGAATATATCCACTAGTCTTTTGATCTCCTCGCGATCTGCACCTTGGGCACGAACCTTCAGCAGCAGCAGTTCGCGCTCAATATGTCGCCCCTCAGTAAGATCGAGTAAGCGAACCACGTCAATTAATTTATTGAGCTGTTTGGTAATCTGCTCAATCACCTCGTCAGAACCCCGGGTGACAATAGTCATCCGGGAGAGGGACTCGTCCTCAGTTGGGGCAACCGTAAGCGACTCGATGTTATAACCTCGCGCCGAGAAGAGGCCAGCGACCCTGGATAAGGCGCCAGGCTCGTTTTCTACCAGTAAAGAGAGGATTCGCCTCATCCGTCAGGCCAGTTCCCGCTCGGGGGGTTTCGAACCGTCCGCGCTCGGCTTTAATACCATTTGGTTATGCCCGGCACCGGCCGCAATCATTGGATATACGTTTTCGGTCTGGTCCGTTATGAAGTCGAGAAAGACCAGTTTATCCGTGGTAGCGATGGCTTCGCGCAGAGCGTCTTCAACATCTCCTGGATTTTCAATTTTGACACCGACGTGTCCAAAACTGGCAGCAAGCTCAACAAAATCTGGCAACGAGTCCATGTATGAATGTGAGTAACGCCGATCGTAGAAAAACTCCTGCCATTGCCGAACCATGCCCATATATCGATTGTTCAAATTAACAATTTTGAGTGGCAGATCATACTGCTTGCAGGTGGATAACTCCTGGATGCACATCATGATGCTGGCCTCACTGGTTACGCAAGCTACTGTGGCCCCAGGATGAGCTAACTGGACACCAATGGCAGCAGGCAATCCAAAGCCCATAGTCCCAAGTCCACCAGAATTGATCCAGCGACGCGGGTTGCTGAAACCATAGTACTGGGCGGCCCACATCTGATGCTGGCCCACGTCCGAGGTAACAAACGCATCGCCACCTGTTATTTCGTGCAGTTTCTGCACTACGAACTGAGGTTTGATCACCTCTGTGCTGGTTTCAAACCCAAGTGAATCGCGGCTTTGCCACTGTTTGATCTGTTCCCACCATTTGCCAAGACTCTCGGCATCTGGCTGATCCGCGCTCCCTCGTATTACACTCACAAGTTGCCCCAGCACTACCGAGGCATCGCCCACTATAGGAATTTCTACCCGGACGTTCTTGCCAATCGATGCTGGGTCGATATCAATGTGGATAATTCGGGCGTGCGGAGAAAACTTCTTAAGGTCACCGGTCACACGATCATCGAAACGGGCGCCTACCGCAAGCATCACATCGCACTCGTACATCGCCATGTTTGCTTCGTAGGTTCCGTGCATGCCAAGCATGCCCAAAAACTGAGGATGATCCGACGCCAGTCCGCCCAGCCCCATCAACGTATTTGTGCATGGGTACCCCAGTATGTCGACCAGGGCTGTAAGCTCACCTGACGCACCGGAAAGAATGATACCGCCCCCAGAGTAGATCACCGGACGTTTGGCCAAAAGCAGTAACTTAGCTGCACGTGAGATCTGCTTGGAATGCCCTTTTTTGACCGGGGCATAAGAGCGGATCTGCACGGTTTCCGGATAAAGATACTCGGTCTTATTCGCTGTGACATCCTTAGGGATATCGACAACTACCGGTCCGGGCCTACCTGAATTGGCAATGAAAAACGCTTTTTTGATCGTTGTTGCGAGATCCTTGACGTCGCGAACGAGATAATTATGCTTCACGCACGGTCGGGTGATCCCGAAAGTATCGACCTCCTGAAAGGCGTCATCCCCGATCAGACTCGTCGGTACCTGGGCGGTCAGGATGACCATCGGGATCGAATCCATATAGGCGGTAGCAATACCCGTTATCGTATTGGTGACGCCAGGGCCTGATGTGACCAACACGACGCCAGGTTTTCCGGTAGCACGGGCGTATCCGTCAGCAGCGTGGGTTGCTCCCTGCTCGTGGCGAACCAGAATATGCCTCACCTCCTCTTGGGCATAAAAGGCATCATAGATGTGCAGTGCCGCGCCTCCGGGATAACCGAAAACAATATCGACGCCTTCATCTTTCAGGCTTTGAACGACGATCTGAGCGCCGGTCAGTTCCATATATGAACCTCGGTAGAAGAGTGGGAGTTGCCTAGTGGCCGATAGAAATCAGAAACGAACCAACAACTTAAATTATAAACAGTTCGGTAGCATGCTGTAAATTCAATGCCGGCGCCATATTGTCGTCCCGTCCTCAAGGTCCTCAAGAACAATGCCCTGATTTTCCAACTGCAAGCGGATCGTATCTGCCTCCGTGTAGTTGCCATCGCGCCGAGCCTGGGCACGTTGCTCAATCAGAGCGCCAACTCTAAGGTCAATATCCTCCTTGCTTGCGCCCAAGTGGCCCGACAACCCAAGAAACCGGGCAGGCTCCTGATAAAGTAATCCCAGCGAACCAGCAAGTTCGCGTAATTGGCTGATTCCCGCCCCGGCAATACCCCTATTATTGGCATCCAAGTCCCGGTTGATCTCCCTTGCGGCATCAAAAAGGACAGCGATTGCAGCAGCAGTATTGAAATCGTCTTCAAGCGCCTCATCAAACCGCACGCGGTAACGATCCGGGCACTCTTTGTCACACGCACCATTTAACCCCCTACCTTTGTGCAGCACAAGATACAGTCGCTCCAGACCGGCACGCGCCTGCATCAGGCCTTGCTCTGAAAAATTCAAAGGGCTGCGATAATGACTTAACAGGATCATGAAACGTATCACCTCTCCAGCGCGGGAGGCATCCGTATCCTGAGCAAGGATCTCGCGGATTGTAAAAAAGTTGCCCGTTGACTTGGACATTTTTTCTTGATCAATTTGAACGTAACCATTATGCATCCAGGTGTTTACGAACTTGCGACCGGTTGCCCCTTCGCTTTGGGCGATTTCATTCTCATGATGCGGAAAACGTAAATCCATCCCGCCACCGTGGATATCGAAGTTATCACCAAGGCAGCACGTTGACATCGCCGAACACTCGATGTGCCAGCCCGGACGACCAGCTCCCCAAGGCGATTGCCAGCTCGGCTCCCCGGGCTTGCCTGCTTTCCACAGGACAAAGTCAAGCGGATCATCTTTTGCCTCGTCTTTTTCTACCCGGGCTCCTACCATCAGAGCATCGAGCGAGCGACCTGACAAAGCACCATACCCATCGAATCCACGCACACGAAAATACACATCGCCATTTTTTGCCGCGTAGGCAAAACCCTTTTCTTCAAGGGTTTGAATCATATTCAGGATCTCAGCAATATATCCAGTGGCACGGGGTTCTTGGTCTGGGCGGATCACATTCAACAGGTCTTCGTCCTCGTGCATCGCTGTGATAAACCGTTCTGTTACAACGTCGAAAGGCTCGTTCAACTCTGCCGCCCGGACGATAATCTTGTCATCGATATCAGTTATATTGCGTACATAGCGGACCTCAAACCCTTTTGCCCTGAGAACCCGAACCACCATATCAAAAATAACCAAAACCCTGGCGTGACCCAAGTGGCAATAATCATAGACCGTCATACCGCAGACATACATGCGCACTACCCCTGGGCTCAACGGGGTAAAGATTTCTTTGGTTCGGGTTAGACTGTTATAAATACGCAACGGCATAGCGAGAATCTTAAAGGGGAACGGGGGGCGAATGTTAACCAAAACCCTCCGGGCCGCCAACCGGGTAATCCGCCTATTTGTAAAAAGCGTGCCCAGGCCCACCGGGGAGACTCGTCTTGATTCATATTATTTCCGATCTACACTTAACGCCTGCCGAAGATGCCCTGTTGGTGCGATTCCGCGCCTATCTCAAACAACTCAACCCTGGCGATTCACTTTTTATTCTTGGAGACCTCTTTGAGTATTGGCTGGGCGATGACGCTTGTGAATATCTGGGACAAAAACAGGTAGAGCAGGCCCTGACCGGACTTGCTGGTCAAGGCATTAGCACGAGTTTCATGAGAGGCAATCGTGACTTTCTTATCGGCAAGGATTTTGCCGAACGCTGCGGAATCACGCTGCTTGATGATGAGCATCTGCTACAGCTTGGAGACCAGTCGATACTGTTAATGCACGGGGATAACCTATGCACAGACGATCGTAGTCATCAGGTCTTTCGAAAAATGGTGCGGGACCAAGCCTGGCAGGATGATTTTCTTTCCCGACCGCTAAGCATCCGCGATGAGATGGCCAAGGCTGTACGTTACCGCAGTGAATCAGGAAAAACCTTGAAGGCTTCGGCCATCATGGATGTCACCCAGAGGGCTGTTGATGATGTTATGCGTTTGCATGGTGTTGAATTACTTATTCACGGCCATACTCATCGACCTGCAGTTCACCAGTTATCGTTACCCGGGTCTGTGAGCGCCCACCGCGTGGTCTTAGGGGACTGGGGTCAGGCCCCAAGTTTTATTCGACTTGATCAACACACGCTTGAACTTGTGCACGCCGGCAAAAGCGATCGCCTCGTGATTTAGTGGTAGACACTGATCTCGGCAACATCAAGCGCCCCAGAGTCCGGTGCACGAGAAGCATCGCCCCGCTCGTCGGCCACACCGCGAAGAAATTCGTGAGTCACATCTCCGGTGACGTACTTACCGTCGAAACAAGAGGCGTCAACCTGCTCAATGTCGGGATTGCCCTCTTTAATCGTTGCGACCAGGTCGTCCAGCCTTTGGTAAATCAATCTATCCGCCCCAATGAAAACCCTGATTTCTTCCTCTGAACGTCCACTAGCCACCAGTTCGTCCGGCGCGGGCATGTCAATACCATAAACATTGGCGAAACGTACCGGTGGAGCTGCTGAAGCAAAGTAGACCTTCGCAGCCCCTGCATCACGGGCCATCTGAATGATCTGCTGGGAGGTTGTACCACGAACAATAGAATCATCGACCAGTAGCACGTTTTTCCCCCGGAATTCGAGGTCAATTGCGTTTAGTTTCTGGCGTACTGATTTCTTCCTTTCTGCCTGGCCCGGCATAATAAAGGTTCGACCTATGTAGCGATTCTTAATGAATCCTTCGCGATATTTAAGGCTCAACGAGTTGGCGAGCTGAAGCGCAGAAGTACGACTGGTATCCGGGATGGGGATCACAACATCAATATCGTGATCTGGCCACGAGCGCCGAAGTTGCTCCGCGAGTTTCTCACCCATGCGAAGTCGGCTCTTGTACACAGCTACCTTATCGATAATTGAGTCAGGGCGCGCAAGATACACATATTCAAAAAGGCATGGTGCAAGTTGTGGACGGGGCGCACATATTTTTCGCTCGACCGTACCGTCGGCGCGGACGAACACTGCCTCTCCAGGCGCGACATCGCCGACGTGATCGTACCCCAAAACATCCAAAGCAACACTTTCGGACGCGATCATGACAGATGGGCCTGCTTCCTGCTCACGATTGCCGATAATCAGCGGACGAATGCCATAAGGATCACGGAAGGCGACCAAGCCGTGTCCGACAATCATCGCTACCACCGCATACGCACCACGGCAACGCTCATACAGCCGCGTGACCGCACGAAAAATATCATCGCTTTCAAGCCTCACACGGCTTGGGCCAACAGCCTCTTTTAGTTCGTGAGCAAAAACGTTAAGCAAAACCTCAGAGTCTGAGCTCGTGTTCAACTGGCGTAGGTCGTCGCGAAATAATTCATGGCTGAGTTCGCGAGCATTTACCAGGTTCCCGTTATGTCCCAACGCAATACCAAACGGGGAGTTAACGTAGAAAGGCTGGGCTTCGGAACGATTGTCGCTTCCAGCGGTGGGGTAACGAACATGCCCTAAACCGATATTACCTTCAAGCTGTACCATATGCCGTTCCTGGAACACGTCGCGCACCAAACCGCTGTCTTTTCTCAGGAACACTCGACGGCCGTCACAAGTCATTATGCCGGCGGCGTCTTGGCCCCGGTGCTGCACGACGGTCAGCGCATCGTAAATGAGCTGGTTGACCCGCTGGTGAGAGACAATCCCGACAATGCCGCACATAGTTTGTTCGTTTCTTCCTTTGACTAAAAGCTATTTAGTGGAATTACCAAAGATCGAAAGGGTCATCTACCCGGGCGTAACGCCTGAACCATCAAGCGAGTGACCAACTTTGGTTGAAAGCCAGTCAACGGCCGGCTCGAGATACGGTACCAGCACGGACTCATTGTACCAAGCCTGGGCCGAAACTGGGGTGAGTCGGGCCAGCAGGAGAAGAGCGATGATCAATAATAAGGCACGCAGCGTTCCAAATACTGCTCCCAACAGCCTATCCATACCAGTTAGTCCTGAGGCCTGGAACGCACGACTGATCAGACTTCCGGCGACCGACAACGTCAGCAAGACCCCGATAAAAACGGTGACCGCCCCGATGATATTCGCCAACTGGGAGTTTTTTAGCCAGGTCTCGAGCCAAACCGCCACAAGATCGCTATATAAATAAGCAAGCCACAGCGCCAAAACCCACGACACCAGGGATAGAATTTCGCGAATCAACCCCCGGAATAGGCCAATTCCAAGGGACAGGCAGGTTGCACCCACCAGGACGAGGTCCAATAACCCCGGGGGCGAAAACCCACTTAACTCAGACATTAACGTCAGTGGCTAGATGAATTGCGAGCGCTAACGCATGACTCATGGAGTTCTCACAACAAAAGCCTGCTCCCCGGTAACGAGCACCGCTTTAGCACTTTCGCGTTCAGCCTCACTTTCGGTAGAAAAAGGCCCAAGATACAGTCGGACTGCCGGTCTCCCATTTAATTCAATCTCCTCGCTTTGAGGAATCATATCGTTTTCCTCTAAGGCGGACCGGCGCTTGGTTGCATTGGCCAGTTCCCCAAACACACCAACCCGTACAACCCATCCGCTGGTCAATTTGGCCAGTGGTTCAGGTAAATCAACCTCGCGCTCGGGCTGATGTTCTTTCTGGCTACCGGTTGCGAGGCTGTCGTCTGACGGCTCGCCTGTTTTTAAGAGGCTGGTTGACTCGGTGACCGGATCAATCTTGGAGATAAATTCACTGCTGGGTTGCAACAAGGTGTCACTACTGGGCGCGGCATTTTCAGGAAAATACCCGGGCCCGGTTAGCAGCAGAGGAAGTATGATGACCGGTCCGCCCACCAGAATCAGTGCGCCAATCAGACGGTGCTTCAAGTTGAACGGAAGATCCGGTGACGCAGCCATTTACGCAACGGTCCTTTCAGAAAACGATCCCAGTATAGCACCCACTAGGTAAAAAGAACCAAACACCACTACCCAGTCACCTGGGGCTGAATCGAGGACTGCCTGGATGTATGCGTCCGTAGGGCCGTGACACTTATCCAGGTCTGCAATACTCATACCTTGCAAGCCAGTTCGGAGTTCCGCTAGGCTCATCCCCCGCTCGCTCTGCACCTCGGTCAGATACCAACAATCTACCTGATCCTTTATTTCTTCAACGATACTAAAGAGATTCTTATCTTTGAGCAGGGAAAAAACAGCGCGCGTCTTGCCGCGTGGCCGGGCCCGACGGAGCATCCCGGCAAGGTCAGCGACTGCGCGATGATTATGCGCAACATCAAACAGTCGGGTTACATCACCTCTGATTATTTCCTGGCGACCGGGGACTTGCAAGCCACTAAGCACGCCGACGTGGTGTGGCTGAACCGGTAACCGACTTTGTAATTGGTGGACAGCCGCCAGGGTACCGGCGAGATTATTCATCCTGCCGTCAGCTGCCTGTGAGTCCTTCCCACTCCATTGTGATTCCACACCAGGCCATTTATCGGAATCAGGACGCCAATGCCATACGTTCTCGTCTTCCCATTCAATCCAGAAATCCTCGTTTAGTATCCTCGCGTCACAACGCAAGACTTCCAATGCACTTCGGACAGACTGAGGGGGCTTAGGATCTGATACCACCACTTTACCGCCATAGCGCAAGATTCCAGCTTTTTCGCGGCCAATCGCGTCCCGAGTCGATCCGAGCCAGTCCTTGTGGTCAAGGTCTATCGAGGTCACTACACAAAGATCCGGGTTAATCGCATTAACGGCGTCGA
>CAJWEF010000031.1 GCA_913031305.1 uncultured Acidiferrobacteraceae bacterium | reverse complement strand
GAAGATGAAGATGGATGGAAAATGTGTTGTTGTGACTGGTGGTGCCTCGGGCATCGGCCGTACCACGGTTCTGACACTGTGTGAGGCTGGCGCGCGGGTGTTTTTGGGTGATATCAACCAAGAGGGTGGGGCCGAGACCGCATCGATGGCCCAGGGCATGGGTGGCGGTGCGACTTTCCTGCCGCTCGACGTCAGCGACGATGGCTCGATCGAAGCCTTCGCTAAGGAGGTGCATGGAGCCACAAGTCAAGTCGACGGAGTTGCCAATGTCGCCGGCTGGGACATCATTGAGCCATTTATCAACAATACTCCCGATTTCTGGGAGAAGGTCGTTCGCATCAACCTGATGGGGCCGATCAAGGTAACCCGTGCGTTTCTCGAGCCAATGATCGAGCGCAACGCAGGTAAGATTGTCAACGTCTCCAGTGACGCCGGCCGCGTGGGCAGCATGGGTGAGACTGTGTACTCCGGGACTAAGGGCGGGATCATCGCCTTCAGTAAATCGTTGGCCCGCGAAGTGGCACGGCATCAGATCAATGTAAACTGCGTCTGTCCGGGCCCGACCGACACTCCGCTGTTTGCGGGTCAGCCCGAACGTATGCGTGAAGCACTGACCCGTGCCATCCCGTTTCGCCGCGTTGCTACGCCCGAGGACATCGCCAACGCAATCCTGTTTTTTGCCAGTGACCTAACCAACTACATTACCGGCCAAGTTCTGAGTGTTAGCGGTGGCCTCACTATGGTCGATTAACCACATCCAAATACGGGAAGAACTAATGACAGATCGTTACGATAAATACACTAAGTTCGAATTCGACCGGCCGGTCGAGCGGGTGCTGCGGATCACGCTCAACAATCCCAAGACCTATAACTCACTCGACGCTGTCGGCCACAACCAACTCACCTCTATCTGGCGCGACCTTGATGAAGATCCAGACATTAGCGCGGTAATCTTGACCGGTAAGGGCAAAGCTTTCTCATCGGGTGGTGACTTTGGCATGATCGAGGCCACCATGAAGGAGGAGACTGCTCGCTTGCAGGCGTGGAAGGAGGCGCGCGACCTCGTTTACAATCTGATCAACTGTAACAAACCGATTGTCTCAGCAATCAATGGGGTTGCCGTAGGGGCTGGTCTGGTTGCAGCCTTGCTTGCCGACATTTCGATAGCCGGTAAGGCAGCGAAGATCGTCGATGGCCACACACGCCTTGGAGTTGCCGCCGGCGACTGCGCGGTAATCAACTGGCCATTATTGTGCGGCATGGCGAAGGCTAAATATTTACTGCTGTTGTGTGAGCCTGTCAGCGGCGAGGATGCGGAAAAGTACGGCCTTGTGTCGCTTTGTGTGGAGGACGATGAACTGCAGGAGAAAGCGGTCGAAATTGCAACTAAACTTGCCAACGCGGCACCCAGTGCTATTCGCTGGACCAAGTACGCATTAAACAATTGGTATCGGATGATGGGACCGGCATTCGATGCATCGACCGCCCTTGAAATACTGGGTTTCACCGGCTCAGAAGCGCGTGAGGGGCTGGCGGCTCATCTGGAGAAGCGACAGCCGGAATTCAATCAGGAATCACCTGTCTGAGCTAAGCACAATGGCCCTATTGCCGGGATTGCACGAGTCGCTTTCACTACCGTAGTCAACTCGAACAGGGTTGCCTGTCCCGTTCTTGGTGTAAATACCAAACCGATAGCAAAGGAGGCAATGTATTTTCCACCCTGGTGGAGGTATTGCCCATAATGGTGATAATAGTTACGGAATGATGCACCACCAAATCCAAATCCCCAAGGATCAGATCAGTGCGTTCACTAAGAGCGGGTTGTGGCCGAACCGTCTGATCACTGAATACCTCGACGAAAATCTGGCGACCATTCCCGATCAGCCGGCGATCACCGAATACCGGAACGGGGCCAGACAACCGACCCAGCGAAGTTATCTTGAACTCGGATTGATGGTACGCCGTATTGCCCTCGGGCTGGCTACGCTTGGCATCGGACCCGGCGACGTGGTTGCGGCGCAACTGCCGAACTGGCATCACTTCACCGCACTCTACCTGGCCTGTGTGCGAATCGGCGCGGTGTTTAATCCGTTGATGCCGATCTTCCGACAACGGGAGTTGGCCTACATGCTGTCTTTCGGTGAAGCCAAGACCATTATCGTGCCAAAAAGCTATCGCGGTTTCGATTATCCTGGAATGATCGCTGAGTTACGTGGCAAAACATCGACCCTGAAGGATGTTTTTGTCATTGAAGGTGAGGGAGAGGAGTCCTTCGATGCCTATTTTGTTGACCGGGCCTGGGAGAAGGAATTTGACGCCGACAATTTGTTTGCCGAACGCAAACCCGGACCGAACGACGTCACACTGTTGATGTACACCTCGGGTACTACCGGCGAGCCAAAAGGTGTGATGCATACCCACAACACACTGATCAGCAATATCGTTAAATATGTAAAGCGGGTCGACCTGGGGCACGAGGACGTTGTGTTGATGGCCTCACCGATCGCTCACCTGACCGGTTTCCTTTATGGCGTGATGATGCCGATTATGCTCGGTGGTCGGGCAGTTCTGATGGATGTCTGGAACCCGGACAAGGCTGTGCATATCATCTCCGATGAAGGGGTTACATTTACCATGGCCTCGACCCCGTTTCTCTCGGACCTGACGAACAGTCCAGCGGTTGAAGAGTGTGATCTGAACTCACTGCACACTTTCCTGACTGCCGGCGCACCGATCCCACGGGTCCTGGTCCAACGTGCCAGCGAGCGGCTTGGTGTGTTGGTCATCTCGTGCTGGGGTATGACCGAAAACGGTGGTGTCACCACGACCCAACGCGATGATCCACCAGACAAAGTGTTCGAAACCGATGGCAAACCACTCGATGGTATGGAGGTCCGGGTGGTCGGTAATGACGGTGTGCAGGCGCCGACCGGAGAAGAGGGTAGCCTTGAGGTGCGTGGCATGGGGAGTTTCGCAGGCTACCTGAAAAAGCCTGAACTCTATGGCACTGACGATCAGGGTTGGTTCGAGACCGGCGATCTCGCACGAATGGACACCGATGGCTACATTCGGATCACCGGCCGCAGCAAGGATGTGATCATCCGCGGTGGTGAAAACATACCGGTAGCTGAGGTCGAGGAATTACTCTACCACCACCCGGCGATCCAGGATGTGGCGATCGTAGCTATGCCAGACGAACGGCTTGGCGAGCGCGGCTGCGCCTTCACCACCTTAAAGACCGGTGAGTGCCTAACTTTCGTGGAGATGATTGCTCACCTGGAAGACCAGAAGCTGACCAGAAACTACCTACCGGAGCGGCTGGAAGTTATCGATCAGATGCCTCGCACACCGAGCGGCAAAATCCAGAAGTTTCGGTTGCGCGAGATGGCCAAGACACTGTCGGCGACTACTGAATAAACCCAAGAGAGGATGGCTTATGACTAACAGTCAGTATCGGTACGGCGCGCCGCTTTCCTTGGATGGTCCAGCGCTGAACACCGAAGGAGATTGAAATCATGGCTATTGACTTGACGCGGCAAGAGGAATTCGCGCTGGTTACCCTTAATCAGCCGGAGGCGCTGAATGCGCTCAGTTTCTCCCTGGTCCAGGATATCGGCCGGGTGATTGATCAGGCGGCCGCGACCGATGCTCGCGCACTGCTGTTCATCGGCGCCGGTGACAAAGCTTTCTGCGCTGGGGCGAACATTAACGAGCTTGCCGGCCGCAGCCTGGCGGAGGAGAAGACAAGTGCGGCCAGGGGACAGGCGATCTTCGCCAAACTCGATGATCTCCCTATCCCGTCGATCGCGATTATCAACGGTTATGCCTTTGGTGGTGGACTGGAATTGGCGATGGCCTGCACCTTCCGGATCGCGACGGCTAAAGCCAAGATGGGCCTACCCGAAATCAAGCTCGGCCTGATTCCGGGCTATGGTGGTACTCAGCGGCTACCACGACTGGTCGGTGAAGCGCGTGCGACCGAGTTGGTGATGACAGGTCGCACGGTCGAGGCCGAGGAGGCGATACGGATTGGGCTGGTCAACAGGCTAGTTGAGGGTGACCCACTTGAGGCTGGGATGGGCTTTGCGCGTGAATTCACTTGCCACAGCTTGCCGGTGCTCGCCTGGACCCGGGAAGCGGTCCAGCGTGCCCTCGACATGCCCCTGCATGAGGGCCTGAAGATCGAGGCCGACCTTTCGACCCTGGCTTTTCAGACCGAGGATTCGGTCGAGGGGACCAATGCCTTCCTGGAGAAGCGAAAACCTGAGTTTCGAGATGGCTAATCAGGGCACCGTCATCGTCACCGGGGCCAGTAAAGGGATTGGTGCCGCGATAGCTAGGCAACTCGATCAGCGTGGCTTCAGCGTCGCCGGGTTGTCACGCTCGGGGAAAAGTGCAGCCGGCAAGGCTTACCAATGTGACGTCACCGATGAGGCCCGGTTGGTGAGCGTGTTCACCAAGATCGCAGACGAGGGTGTGATCTGTGGGCTGGTCAACAACGCTGGTCTCCATCTTACTTCACCGAGCGCCGTACTCGGGACCGAGGAGTACCAGCAAGTGATGCGACTCAACGCTACTGCGGTGATGACAGCGAGCCGCGAGATCTACCCTCATCTCGTTACTGCCGGTGGCAAGATCATCAACATAGGCTCGTTCTTTGACAAGATGGGAGTGCCGGACAATTTAGCTTACTGCGCCTCCAAGGCAGCGGTGGCGGCGATGACTCGTTGCCTTGCGGTCGAGTGGGCATCGCAGGGGATCAGTGTGATCAATGTTGCGCCGGGCTATGTCGAAACTGATCTCAACCGCGAGCTTCTGACCAAGAGTAAGTTGCGGACCTGGCTCGGCCGGCGGGTTCCGGTCGGCCGCCCAGGGACACCGAAGGAGGTCGCAGCTCTGGTGGCTGCCTTATTTACCGAGGATCTACCGTTTCTCACCGGCGAAACGATTTATATTGACGGTGGACAAGGAATGAACCACTGATGCAGATCTTCGAGCAACTTGAACAGCGACGTGACTGGTCCGAGGAGGAGCGCATTCTGCTCGATACAGTGCGCAAAGTTACGGACCAAGCCATCGCGCCGCGTGCTGGGCACTTCGACCGAACTGGTGACTTTCCTTGGGAGAATGTAGCGGCATTGAATGAGCTCGGCCTCAACGCGATTTTTGTACCTGAAGCTTACGGTGGCGCGCCACTGTCGTTCCGCGCTTATCTCGCCTGCGTCCAGATGATCTCTGAGGCCTGCGCTTCGACCGGGATAATTTACGCGACCAACTATCACGCCATGAAGCCGTTGATTGATTTTGGCACTGATGAACAGAAACAGCGGCTTTTGCCCAGAATCCTTGCCGGTGGCCTGGGTTCGCTGGTCATTACCGAGGCTATGGCGGGCTCCGACGCGACCGGCATGCAGACGAAATTTACTCCTGACGGTGATGATGTGGTGATCGACGGTTCGAAGCTTTTCATTACCAACGGTGGTGTCGCCGATCTGTTGTTGGTATTCGGCAAGTGGTCCGAGATCGATGATCCCAAGGGCTCGATCAGCACTATCTTCGTCGAGAAGGACTCACCGGGTCTATCGGTCACCAAGGTCGAAGACAAGATGGGCCACCGGGCGTCAAATACCGCGGCTCTCACATTCGTTGGCTGCCGGGCCAAGCGTGCCAATATGCTGCGCGAACCCGGCGATGGGCTTGGGTTGCTGCTTGCCTCACTCAACCGGTCACGACCGTCGGTCGCGGCCCACGCCCTGGGTATTGCGACCGCAGCCTTTAAGGACATGATCGCTTACATGAATGAGCGCGAGCAGTCCGGCCATAAGATTATTGATTTTCAGGGTAACCAGTTCCTGGTGGCTGACTTGGCGGTCGATCTGGCGATGTGCGAGGCGTGGCTTGACTATGTCGCGCATCTGGTAGATCGCGGAGCGAAAAGCTTTGGGCTCGAGGCCTCGATGGCCAAGATGCGGGCCTCGGATCTGGCGATGCGGATTGCCACGGAAGCGGTTCAGATGCATGGGGGTTATGGCTACATCAAAGATCTTCGGGTTGAGCGGCTAATGCGCGACGCCAAGATCACCCAGATCTGGGAGGGTACCAACCAAGTCCACCGCCAATTGATCGGTCGCAGCTTCCGTAACAAGTGAAGGCTCTGACGAGTGACAACAGCATTTTGCTTCGGAAAATAACCAGCCAGTCAAAGGTTTAGGTGTAGAGGTAACCACGGGAGCTCAAACCAAGATGGACTCTATCGGATTTCACTCACTTAAGGACGCAACATGCCTGCCAAGCAATCTATAACTACCGGTGTAGAAAACCCGTGGTATCCTGAAGGTGGCCCCGGACGTCACCTCAAGGCGCGACTTGCAGCAGGTGAGGTGATGATGGCTCCGATGCTGTCGGAGTATGCGCGGCCGTCGATCATCAAGCTCTTCCAGCACGCTGGCTACGACTTTATCTATATTGAGTACGAGCACGTTTATTTTGGGCTCGACCATCTGGCTGACACGATTCTGAGTTGCCGCGACAATGGTTTACCTGTAGTCGCCAAGACACCTCAACTCGAGCGTCAGGAGATTGCGAAACTACTGGAGGCTGGAGTTGTGGGTATTCAACTGCCCCGTACCGAGACCCGTGAACAGGTGCAGACGCTGATCGACTTCGTGAAGCACCCACCCCGGGGCACGCGGGCCATCGCACCTGGTTGGGCCAGTAGCGACTACAAGGGTGTCAACGACTGGTCCGCGTGGATGGAAGAACAAAGTGCAGAGACTGCTATCGTTCTTCATATTGAGACTCGCTTAGGCTATGAAAATATTGCCGAACTCGTGACGATCCCCGAGGTGGATATGGTCTACTGTGGTCCCGGCGACTCCTCTGTTGAACTCGGCCATCCCGGTGACTACGACCACCCTGATGTGCGTGGCCCGATGGAGAATGCTCTACAGCTTTGTCTAGACAACGGTGTCTATTTTGGCACCACCGCCTCTGGGCCCGAAGCCGCAGCAGAGTGGGTGGATAAGGGTGCCCAGTTCTTTGAGGTCGGTAGCGAGCTTGATTTCATCCGAAGAGGCGCTACCGAACTCATCCAGAATCACCGCAAGGCCTTCGGCAAGTAACTGCGTTACGGCTCAGGGCCAACTGTTCACAGCTCAAGTTTCAGTTCATATTACTTGGCATGAATCCGGCGGCCGACGCTCGGCCCATGGCCGTGTACGTTCCAACTGTCCTGCAAGGCGGAGCAGGCTGGCCTCATCACCGTAACGCCCCATGAGTTGTATCCCGATCGGCAGGCCGGTGTCGGTCCAGTAAAGCGGCAGGGAGATCGCGGGTTGTCCGGTTGTATTCGCAATCAGCGTAAAACCGGTGTACTCACCGAGACGCTGTAAGTGCGCCGTACGTCGATCCGGTGCGTAATCAAAATAACCTAGCGCGACCGGTGGCTGGGCTAGGGTTGGCGTGAGCCACACATCGTAGCAATCGAACAGCCCAGCAACATCTCGACTGATGAGTTGCAGATCCTGAACAGCGAGCAAGTAGTCGGCACTGGTCTGTTTTAGCCCATTTCGATACATGCGCCAGGTGGCAGGCTCGAGTAGATCTTCGCTCGGCTCGCGCCCCAGGCGACGCGCCCAGTCGTTTACGGCCCAAGTGAGAAACCCGATCCAGCGGGTACCGAAGGCTTTGAACAGCCGTTCACCATCCACTTTAGGTGAATCCTCTGTCACCTCGTGGCCAAGTTCCTGACACAACCGTGCGATGGACTCGGCGCCCGCTACGCAGTCTGCGTGGGCGCGAGCACCGGTCAGCGGCTGGGTGCTGAACGAGATGCGCAGACGTTCCGGCTCATGTTTAACCTCTTCTGTATACGGTCGCTCGGGTGCCGCAGGCCAGTAAGGTTCACCAGGTGCTGGCCCTGCTGTTGCGTCGAGGACAGCTGCAGTATCACGCACCGAGCGCGTGTGCACGTGTTCGCAAAGCAGACCGCTCGCAACGTCACCATAACCAGGGCCCAGTGAATTGCGGCCACGGCTCGGCTTCAGGCCGACGACCCCGCAGCAACTCGCGGGTACCCGGATGGAGCCGCCACCATCGTTGGCATGTCCGATAGCCACCATACCCGACGCGACCGCTGCCGCGGATCCACCGCTTGAGCCACCAGCGGTAAGGCGCGTATCCCAGGGATTGCGGGTCGCACCGAAGCGGGCCGGTTCAGTTGTCGGCATAAGTCCAAATTCAGGCGTATTGGACTTGCCGACGACCACGAGCCCAGCCTGGCGGAAGCGCCGTACCAGTTCACTGTCGTAGTGTGAAACGTAATCAGCAAGAAAATGAGAGCCCTCCGACAGGGGAGCTCCCGCAAGCTCAGCCACTAGATCCTTGAGCACGAATGGCACACCGGCCAGGGGCGCACTCGGATCGACCCGGGTGACTGCGTCGCGTGCTTGGTCGTAGAGTGCAGTGATGACTGCATTCAGCACAGGATTCAACTGTTCAATACGCGTGATTGCGAACTCGACTAATTCACCAGCCGAGATCTCCTTGCGGCGTACCAGGTCCGCCTGTGCGGTGGCGTCAATAAAGGCCAGCTCGTGCATCTTTCAAGTCCGTTGGCAGAGATTGAATCGAAGCAACCGATGAGTTGTTGCCGGAACTGCATCATAGCCGAGTTACACTGTCAACGGCGTGTTAGGATTACGCTCACTGCGACCAGCTGGATATGCTCCGCTGGTCATCGACCATCCGACCTTTGATGAACACAGGTGTGTGGTCATACAGTCCGGAGTTCAATTGAGCCTGATCTGATGCCGCCTGCTAAATCACCAGCACTTCGACCGAGTCACCTGCCGCCGGTGGAGTTGTATCGGCCGGCCGATCTTGGTGAGCTGCTTGCCCACGCAGCCGACGGTGTCCACCTGCTGGCTGGCGGAACCGATCTGGTCGTGTGGGCGAGCCAGTGCGGTGAGCCACGGCGCCTGGCGTGGATCGGCAGCATCGACCAGTTACAGACTCTTGATATCACCTCAGATCGGGCACACATCGGTGCAGCGGTGACGTTGTCGCGTATCGTACGATCCGGTCAGTTCCGATCACTCGCCCCGGCGGTCGTTGATGGTGCTGCTGTTGTTGGCTCGGTACAGCTTCGCAATCAGGCGACGCTGGTCGGCAATGTCTGCACTGCCTCGCCAGGTGGCGACACCATTCCGGCGCTGCACGTCCACGACGCAGCGCTTGATATCGTGAGTGCCGCCGGTGACCGCCGGTCAGTCAAGATCTCCGACTTTGTGCATGGGCCCGGACAAACAGGCCTCAATACCGGGGAAGTGGTGACCGGGGTGACTCTGCGTGGTCTTGGGCAGCGCGAAGGCAGTGCCTTTAGCCGCTTCACACAGCGCAATGCCCTTGACCTGGCCATTGCGAGCGTTGCCGCGTGCTTGTCTTTCGAGAGTGACGGCCGAACCGTGGCCCGGGCCCACCTGTCGATGGGGGCAGTTGGCCCCACTGTGCTGGATGCCGATGAAGCAGCCAGATCGCTGGTGGGGCACCCGCTGGAACCGGCTCGGCTGCGAAACTGTGCTGATCTCACAGCCGAGTGCTGCAGGCCCATCACAGATCACCGAGCAAGCGCAGACTATCGGCGCCAGCTTGTGCGGACCTTGACCATGGACGTTGTTGACGCGGCAGCGGAGCGGGCGATACCCGGCTGGCTGGCTGTCGAGGCGCCGTAACTATGCAGGTGACTCTGCGCGTCAACGGCAAACTCAGCGAGGTGCCACCATCCTTTATCGGCCGGCGATTACTTGATTACCTGCGTGCCGAGCTCGGCCTAACGGGGGTTAAGGAGGGCTGTGGCGAGGGGGACTGTGGGGCGTGCACGGTACTGGTCGAGGGTCAACCGATGTGTTCGTGTCTGCTGTTGACCGGAGTTCTGGATGGACGCGAGATCACCACCATAGAGGGCCTGCCGGAAACCTTCCTCGCGCAGTTCTCGGCGGCCTGTGCCGAATACGGTGCTGTTCAATGCGGCTACTGCACACCGGGAATAGCAGTCATGGCGGCCTGGCTGCAAGCTGGTGGCAGCGAGGTGAGCGCTCAGCCGATCACCAAACTGCTTGAGGGCAACCTGTGCCGTTGCACCGGTTATCAGCAGATCATTGAGGCACTGTCAGCACTGCAATGACTGGGGAGCAGCCAGCGACGTCGAGTCCGGCGCCCGCAGCTGCGGGTGTGCCTGATCGCGCACGTGGACTGGCGCGCTACACCGCCGATCTGATTCCGCCTGGCACGGTGCTTGTTGGCCTCGCACGCAGCCCCTATGCACATGCACGGGTCAGCAGTATCGATATACAGGCCGCGCTCAAGATCCCCGGTGTGCTCGCGGCGCTGACCCCCGCCGACTTCGACGACATCGCGCTAGGCCACCAAGGTGCTGACGAACCGGTGCTGACGAGAGTCGCGCGCTATGTCGGTGACGGCATCGTGGCAGTGGCGGCCAGCGATCAAGATGCCTTGCTGCGTGGTATAGAAGCGCTGCATATCGATTACGAGATACTGCCGCACGCATGCTCAGTGGATGATGCCCTGGCCCTCGACCAGCCCTTGCATCCGGCATTTCTGGACAATGTCGCGCGCCGTTTTAGCGCTGAACGGGGTGACTGGGAGGCCGCACAGAAGCGGGTGTCGACCTGGGTAGAAGGCACATTCCAGACCCAGGCGGTGCCACATGCTTATCTTGAACCGCGCGCGACCCTAGTACGGGTTTACGATGACCGGCTCGAACTTGTGACCGGGACCCACTTCCCCTCGGTGCTGGCCGAGACATACGGCGAGATCGTAGCGGGATGGGGGGCCCGTCTAGAGGTCGTGACCCCGGATATTGGTGGCTCGTTTGGCGCCAAGTGGGAGCACCCGACCCACCTTGTTTGTCTTGCCTTTGCCCATCGCCTGCGTCGCGATGTGGCAATGGTGCTACCACGCCGCGACGACATGATCAGTGGACGCACGCGGGTTGCGATGCGCATCCAGATGCGCATCGGCGCGACCGACGACGGTGAACTGATCGCTAAAGAAACAATGATTTGGGCTGACAATGGCGCCTACACCGGTCACGGCCCCTCCGTGACACTTGCTGCTGCCATTCGCATGGACAACCTGTACCGGTTCTCAGCGCTTAACGCTCAAGCCCAGCTCATCTACACCAACAATGTGCCCTCAGAGTGTTTCCGCGGTTTCGGCAGCCCTCAATCCGCCTTCGCCCAAGAGCAATTGATCGATGAACTGGCCGAACAACTCAGAATCGATCCGATCGAACTGCGCCGCCGCAACGCCGTACAGCCCGGCGATACCACCTTACACGGCTGGCAGGTGGGTAGTTGTGGCTTCAACGATTGTCTCGATGCGATCAAGGATCGTATACAGACACATCGGCGCGAAAATCCGATGGCGACCAGCGACCGTTATCGTTTTGGTTACGGCATTGCTGGCGCTACCCACGCTATCAGCAACCGCGGTTACGATCACCGATTCGATCGTGACATGATGTCACTTGCGGTAGAGCCAAATGGGGTCCTGCGCATCGAGTCGGGCGAGGTCGAGATCGGCTGTGGCACGGTAGATCTTTTCGCTGGTATCGTCGCCGACCACCTCGAGCTTGATCGTGAAAGAATTCGACTAGTGCTCGGTGATACCGCGACCGTACCCCATGGTCTTGGCTGTTTTGCAAGCCGTACGGCCTTTTTCGGCGGCCGCGCGGCACTGGATGCAAGTCGACGGTTTGCACAGTTGTGCGGCCGGCTCGCCATTGACATCGGGCTTCCAGCCGACACCGCTATCGCGTCGGTGATCGAGGCAGCAGTAACAGCGAACCGGACCATGGAGTTGCGTGTCACCGGCAGTTATGAACCAGACCACGTCACTGTGCCTGATGAGAGTGGTTACGGGAATATCTCGCCCGCCTACACCTATGCTACTCACGGATGCTGTGTCCGCGTTGATACGGCCACAGGTCTCACCACTGTTGTCTGCTACTGGGCTGCACACGACACTGGCCAGGTACTCAATCCGCAGCGGGCTCGCGGACAGGTAGTGGGCGGTGTTGTCCAAGGACTGGGCTTTGCCCTTGCCGAGACGACTTTGGTAGATGATCGTGGACATATGCAGAACCCCGGCTACCTCGACGACCGGGTGGCAACCTTCGCCGACGCCGTACCGATCGAATGCATTTTCACCCCGACCTTCGAAAAAGAAGGTCCACGGGGCGCTAAGACGATCGCTGAACCACCGATCATCCCGGTCGCAGCGTGCGTGGCCAACGCCATCTACGATGCGACAGGGGCTCGTCAGTGGCGTTTGCCGATGACACCGGAGTGGGTGTGGCGATCACTTTGTGCGAAGGGCGTGTTGGCGCCCGATCGCACAGCCGACTAAATCCTACCGATTTCTGTGGCCGGGTTGTCGTTGCGATCGAGAGCGTGACTGGTATCATACTGTGTCGTCCGAGCAAAGCCTGGCTGCGATCGGCTATATTGGGGACGCGGAAGGACCGCAGCGGTATGGTTGCTTCTGACTTGGTTTCCACTCTGTCCTGCAGTACGGCACCTAGTACAGCTGACTGTGTCGAGAGCCGTGGTTCGCAGAGAATGAACTAACTGTTAAATGGGGGAGTTATGAAAATTGGTGTATCACTCGGTATCAGTTCGCGCGAGCCGATCCAGCATACAGTCGAAGTGGTTCAGAGCGCCGAGGCGCTCGGTTTTGACAGCGCCTGGATCGCAGACGTCCAGCTCTCGATGAAGGACTGCTTTGCTGCGCTCACTCTGTGTGCGGTGAACACCTCCAAGATTTTGCTCGGTACCGGGGTCACTAATCCAATAACCCGCCACCCAACTACTATTGCAAACACCTTCACTGCGCTCAAGGAGTTGAGCGACGATCGTGCCGTGATTGGAATCGGTACGGGGTGGACGGCTGTCTACTCTGTCGGCGAGAAACCCTCTACGATCAAGCAATTGGAGCGGGCCATAGTCGATATCCGCAGCCTGTGTGCAGGTGAAGAAGTCGAAGGCAGCGATAGCAGCAATTACCGTCTGGTCACGGCAACCGGGAAGATTCCGATCTACATCGCAGCAAATCAGCCACGCATGCTGCGTCTCGCTGGCCGCGTTGCAGACGGTGTGATCCTGATGGGCGGTGCCAATGCAGAGTTCACGGCCTGGCAGATCGATCACGTGCGACGCGGTGCCGAGGAGGCCGGGCGCAACATGGGCGATATCAGCCTGGACCTGTGGGCAGCTATCGGCCTGGCCGATGATCGGGAGCAGGCTGTTGGCGAGGTCCGCCACTGGGTTGCCTCACAGGCGGAGACATTCAATAAGTGGCGCGAACTCCCGGACTTTTTGCGCCCGTTCGAGGACGAATTCAAGGCTGCCGGCAAAGCCTACGATCGGCATGAGCACATGTCACAGCATGCCGGGCACGCAGGATCGGTGTCGACCGAGCTGGTCGAGTACCTCTCCTTTGTTGGTGAGGCCGACGACTGCCTGGCCCAAATTCGCAGCCTCGAACCCCTCGGATTGAACCGGGTCACTCTCGCCTTCCGTGCGGGTGGACGCCAGCAGCGCATGGAAGCCATCCACGAGGGCATCATCGCCCCTCTGAATGCCTCGGCGGCATAGCGCTATCATGCCAACTGCGACTGGGAAAGAGACGGTAATCCTAATCCACGGATTGTCGGATACACGTGAAGTCTGGGCGCGACAGGTTGCTGCCCTGACTTCGTTCAACGTGGTGGCGTATGACGTACGCGGATTCGGTGCCAGCCCGGTCGGTGCGGGTGATGGCACGGTCGAACAGATGGCAGATGATGTCGCACAGATCATGAGCGCACTCGAAACCGGACCTGCATGGCTGGTCGGGTTCTCTATGGGTGGAGTCATCGCCCAGCGCTTTGCGCTTGATTTTCCTGCGCTTGCCCGTGGGCTTGTCCTCATCGCGAGCTCGTGTACTGTTGGGCGTGCTGGGCTTGAATTTTTTGACAAGCGCATAGGTGAGGTCACGAACGGTGGTCTTGAGGCACTGGCCACGCTCAGTGCCGGTGATGCGCGTGGTTGCATTGTGAGTGAGGATGCGGACCTCCTCGCCGAATACCATCGTATTCGTAGCGGCTCGGTAAGCGACCCAGATGGCTATCTCAATGCGTGCCGTGCAATGCGTTCGCTGGCTGATGGCTCACTGGCAGAAAACCTCGGTGAGATCTCTTGCCCTACATTGGTCATTGCAGCGGAGTTCGATCCGTACTGCCCACCACGGGCATCGCAGCTGATTGCCGATGCGATTCCGGGTGCAACGATCCACGTGATCGAGGGTGCGGGACATTGTGTACACATGGAGGCAGACCGGAGCATCAACGATCTCGTCCACCGGTTTATCAAGAAGCACGCCTGATCGCGGGACACTGGCGCGGGCGAACGATACCAATAAGCATGCCATGACAGACCCAACCGTGAAGTGGGAGAGACGTGGACACGTCGCTTTGTTGACCCTGAACCGGTCGAGTGCTCTCAATGCGTTCGACCTCGACATGATGCGTGCTCATCGAGAGCGCCTTGCAGAGTTTGCTGACGATGACGACCTTTGGGTACTGGTCTACACAGGAGAGGGGCGGGCCTTCTCCGCCGGTGTCGACGTCAAGGGTGCAGCAGAGTTTCTCGAGTGGGACGCGCAGGAGCGCTTGGATCTGTGGGTGACACCGAATTCACTTGGCATCAACAAACCTTCCATCGCCGCAGTGAACGGCTACGCGTTCGGTGGTGGCTGTGAACTAGCGCTCGGTTGTGACATCCGCATCGCAGCGACGGATGCACGCTTTGCCCTCACCGAAGTGCGTCTCGGGGCTATGCCCGGCGGTGGTGGTACGCAGTGGTTGCCGCGGCTACTCGCCGCTGGCGATGCGTACTACATGTTACTCACCGGGGAGGCGGTGGATGCAGAGGAAGCGCTGCGTATGCGGTTGGTCCAGCGAGTCGTCCCGAACGAGAAACTGCTTGCCACGGCCCTTGATCTTGCCGAGACGATTTGTAAGAACGGTCAGACCGCGGTACGGCTGGTCAAGGAAGCGGTCCAACTGGGTGCGGGACTGCCGATCCGCGATGCGCTCATGCTCGAGCAGATTTGCTTCCAGCGGGCACGTTCGCTCGCTGGACCAGAGATCGAAGAGCGTATCCGCCTCTTTGCCGAACAACGCGCAAAGAAGTCCAAAGGTGATGACAAAAGCTAAAAGATCGCTCCGATCTCAAAAGGTCTGAAAAATATACTGCGAGGTCTAATCAAGATGAATCTAGGGTTACAGGGGAAAACTGCCGTAGTCACTGGCGGCGCTTCGAGTATCGGCAAAGCAATTGTAGAGGGGCTCTGTGCAGAGGGAGCGGCTGTTGTGATCGCTGACTTTGATGACGAACAAGCCGAACGGGTGGTCGCACAATTGCGTACTGCTGGACATACAGTCTCTTTCATCTCTACCGACGTCGGTGACCGGGCTCAGGTCGAGCGTCTGGTTGAGCAAACACTCACCGAGCATGACCATATCGACATCCTGATCAACGGTGCTGGTTGGACAGTCAATGGCTTGTTTCTAGACAAGCCGGTAGAAGACTGGGAGCGGGAGGTCGCAGTTAATCTATGGGGTCCGATCAACTGCACACGCGCGTTTGCACCGTCGATGGCCAGGCGCAGTTACGGCAAAATCATCAACATCGGCTCTGATGCCGGGCGGGTCGGTGAATATCAGGAGGCGGTCTACGGTGCCTGTAAAGGGGGCGTGATTGCCCTAAGCAAGGCGCTGGCACGGGAACTCGGTCGCTACGAGGTGACCGTAAACGTGGTGTGCCCCGGGTTGACATTGCCGGAAAAACCAGAAGATGCCGGCAGTATGAGCCTGTGGCATGCTGACAGTCCGCAGAGCCATATTTTTCGTGACGAAGAGACCCTGGCGAAAGTAGTCAGACGGTATCCGCTACGACGCCATGGCGTGCCGGCAGACATCGTTCCTCTGGTCCTGCTGCTCGCCTCCGATCAATCCTCATACATCACCGGCCAGGTGATCAGCGTCAGCGGTGGCTATGCCATGTAGCCTGAATATTGGTGCTGGCTTTCGCCAGCCATGGGCAGGCGCCATGGGTATCTTCATCACACCTTCAGGATACGAGCAACTCTTCGAGTGAGACCACATACCCCCGAGCTGGCAGAGTGGTACCGGGCCGAGGGGTACTGGACCGATCGCCTGCTGATCGATTTTCTCGAGTCAGCAGTGCGCCGCTTTCCCGACAAAACCGCTATCATCGATGACCGTTTTGGGTCTATCACTTATCTTGCCCTGCAAGAGCGAGTGTTCAGACTCTCGATTGCCCTGTATCAGCGCGGTGTTCGCAGTGGCGACCGCTTCGTTATCGCCTTGCCCAACTGGCACCATGTGCCACTCGTCATGCTGGCACTCGGTTATATCGGTGCGATCAGTGTGCATATGCCGGTGATGGGCCGCGAGCGCGAATTCGAAGGCGTGCTGCGTGTGAGTGGTGCGAAGGGCTTGGTTGTGCCTGACTGTTATCACGGCCATGACTACGTCTCAATGATCGATCCGATTACTCAAGAACTCGAGGGGCTCGACCTTAAGGTGTCCATTGAGCTTGGTGATTCGAAACCCGGCTGGCTCGACTTCGAGCAACTCCTTGAAGAAGCACATACCTCTTTACCTGATCCAGACTGGCGACCCAACCCCGATGACATCACTTCGGTGCTCTTCACATCGGGGTCGTCTGGTGACCCCAAAGGAGTGATTCACAGTGCCAACACGCTCGGTGCCTTGAATACGACGCTAGCGCCGATTTACGGCTTCGGCCCCGACGACGTTATTTTCATGGCAGCTTCACTCGGCTTCTCAGCGGGCTTGATCCACGGGCCGCGTCTTGCCCTTTTTCTTGGTACTACCTTGATCCTCCAGGAGTCGTGGAATGCCGAGCAAGCGCTCGAGACGATGGCCAGAGAGGGTGCTGCTTTTACACTGTTCACACCGACACTGTTGCACGACTTGCTTGAAAGCGATGCGCTTGCTCAGTATGGGCCGCGGCTCGCGCTACAGCTCATTCTGTGTGGCGGCAGTAATGTGCCACGACATCTCTTACGCAGCGCACGCGAGCGACTGCCAGACACGCTGACCTCGGTAATCTGGGGTATGACTGAGGGGATCGGAAGTTCCTGCTGGCCACAGGATACACCTGAACGGGTCACCGAAACCGACGGCAAGGCGTTCCTTGGTACCGAACTCGATATCCTCGGGCTGGATGGTGAGCGCTTGCCGCGCGGTGTGGAAGGAGAGCTGATCATGCGTGGACCACAGCGTTTTCTCGGCTACTTCGGACGCCCCGAACTAGATGATGAGATATTCCTGCCCGATGGCTGGTTGCATACTGGTGATGTCGCCATGATCGATAGTGAAGGCTACGTAACAATTTTGGGGCGTAGCAAGGAGACCATCATTCGCGGTGGTGCCAACATCTCCCCTGCTGAGGTTGAGACGGTGCTGTCGAGCGACCCGCAGATTCGACAGATCGCGGTGGTCGCCATCGCCGACGAACGCCTTGGGCAGCGCCTTTGTGCTTGTATCGTGCCAGCTGAGTCCGGTGCAGGCCCGACTCTGGACGATGTTAAGAATATGGCCGAGCGAGCGGGGCTCGCGAAATACAAATGGCCCGAACATGTTCGGATTGTGGAATCCTTACCGATGACGTCGAGCGGCAAGGTGCTTCGCCGTGTATTACAGCAGCAAACCCTTGCCGCTCTCGAAGATGATGTGGGTTGATCGGGTCGAAAATATCTTTATCTTTTAAGCCGCTCTCCGGCCGGATCGAAAAAAGCCTGCAAAGAGGCCGCAGCCGGATATCGCTCACAGGCGATCTCGATCTCGAAGCGGACACTGTTGATCAGTTCAGGGCTGACCCCGTCCGGCTGGTGCACATAGCCCATGCCTACCGAACGTCCAAGGGTGAAGCTATAAGCGCCGGAGCTGATGTGGCCAACGATGTGGCCATCGAGGCGGATGAGTTCGTCGTGGAAGAGCAGCACCTCGGGGTCGGTCAGCTTGAACATGACCAGGCGCTTGTTGAGTACTTTTCCCCGTTGTGAGACGAGCGCATCGCGGCCGATAAAGCCGCCGGGTTTGTCCATCTTCACGCTGAAGCCGAGGCCGGCTTCAAACGGAGTGTCGTCCGGCGCG
>CAJWEF010000030.1 GCA_913031305.1 uncultured Acidiferrobacteraceae bacterium | reverse complement strand
GGGAGATCGTCGAGGCGGATGAACGCGGTGAACTGAAGTCTGCGGCACCTGTCGGTCCTATGCCCTGGTCTGCTGGGGCTACCGCTCTACTTGATGGGATACGCGAGCAGAGTGAAAAAGACAATATCCGTAGCCGGGCCCAGAAAAAGGCCCGTATCCAGGGTGCGGTCGAGGTTCTAGCTGAGCATGTCGAGGACTTCGTGGCCAAGCTCGAACTGGCTCGCCGATGTGAGGGTATTACCTGGCAGGCCGGTGCACTGGCAAGGCTTGCCCAGGTACCGTCTGGATTTATGCGCGACGCATGCCAGCGTCAGACAGAACAGTATGCCCACGGCAAGGGCGTAGAAGAGGTAACACCAGAAGTAGTGGAAGTCACTTTGCGGTCGATGGGCCAGCGCATGCACGGTGCCCAAACCTCTGTTGCTGGGGGTAAGTGTCCCCTCGGTCACGACCGGCTAGACAAAACCAGAGCCAGTGAGCCTAACCGGGATACCGCTATTGGCTGGAGCGCCTCGGCATTGGCCAGGCTGGAGAGAGTGCCGGTAGGTTTCATGCGCGAGCTGGTCCGCCAGCGGGTCGAGGTGTTTGCCGAGCGCCATGGCCAGGCCGAGATCACTGAGGAACTGATTGAGCGCAAGTATGTTGACTGGGCCGCTGGTTCGGAGCGGCAGTCGGCCTCTATGCCGTGGCATGAAGATGTGCGCAAAACGGTGGAGAGGATACCCGAGTTTGTGCGTGGCATGGTGGTTAAAGAAATGGAACGTTGCGCCCAGGAAATGGGCTTGACCGAGATCACCCGGGAGGTACTGCACCGTGCACGCGGTACCTGGACCGAACTGGGTACATTCCACAGTGAAACCAATCCATCCCAGTATGGCTCGAGCCAGGATTCGGCCAAGACTACCTGAGCGGTTGTGAGACCAAAGAACATGAACGAACTGGCGCTGCTGGCTATCAATTTGACTCGGCGTTGCAACCTGGCCTGCCCACATTGCTACCTGGATGCTGATGCCTTGAAGGTGGCTGACCCCGAAGAGTTGAGTACTGCAGAAACCTGTGATCTGCTCGATCAGGTAGCGGCAATGGGCCATTCCACCATGGTAGTGTTGACCGGGGGTGAACCGCTGGTGCGGCAAGACCTTGAGGAGATCACCCGCCACGGTACGGGCCGCGGCCTAACCATGGTCGTGGGAACTAACGGCGTCATGTTGACCGGCAAGCGGATTCGCAGCCTCAAGGCAGCCGGTGTAGCCGGCCTTGGAATCAGCCTGGACTCGCTGGACCCTGATCGCCATGACCGCTTTCGCGGATTGGCAGGGGCTTGGCACAAGACCATGGCCGGCATCGACCACTGTCGCCGGAATCGACTTGATTTCCAGTTGCATTTTACTGTCAATTCTGACAACTCCCATGAGTTGGCTGAGGTTGCGCAGTTTGCCGTAACTAGTGGTGCGCGGGTTCTTAACGTGTTCTTCGTGATCTGTACCGGGCGCGCGGTGGCGCTCAGCCAGTTGAGCGACCAGCGTCAAGAACAGGTCCTTGAGGAACTGGCAGATCTGCAACGCCGCTACCCGGAGTGCATTGTCCGTCCCCGTTGTGCCCCGCACTTCAAACGCGTGGTGCTAGGAAAGCAATCGGCTTCAGCGACTAACCTGATCAGCGGCCGCGAGGGCGATGGTTGTATCGCGGGCGCCCATTATTGCCGGGTAACCAGCACAGGTGATGTGACCCCTTGTCCGTATCTGCCAGATTCGGTCGGCAATGTGCGTGACACCGGGTTCGCCAGTGTCTGGAATGATGCACCGGTGTTCGATCGCTTGCGTGGCGGAATACTGAGTGGCAAGTGTGGAATCTGTGAGTATCGTCTGTTGTGCGGCGGTTGCCGGGCCGCGGCGGTCGCCGGTGGCGCTGACCTTATGGGCGAGGATCCCAGTTGCGCTTACCAGCCCGGTACAGACCGCGTTATCAGACCGTTGCCGGCCGCCGATTCCAGTTTGATTTCCTGGACCGCTGATGCTGAGTTGCGCCTTGCCCGGGTGCCGCCTTCGCTGCAAAAAATGCTGCGCAAGCGAGCCGAGGTGTTCGCTAGGGAGAACGGTCACGGTGCCGTAACTGTAGAACACTTGAAGACCATGGCTGCCCGTCGTTTTGGCCCGAACGGTCCGCCCAGGAACACCGAATGAACAGCAGGCCCGAACCCCTCGACGTGCTGGTCATCGGCGGTGGTGTCTCCGGCCTGGCCACAGCCTGGCATCTATTGAGTTACGGGTTCGAGACTGAGTTGTGGGAAAGTGCTCCCCAAGTGGGTGGCAAGATCCACTCTAACTTGCACCAGGGCTGGTTGACCGAAGCCGGAGCTACCTGGTTGATGGACCCGATTGGTAATACCGCCGACGTTCTGGAGGCGGTTGGCCTGGGTCCGCTGCTGACCCGCAAGCAGCCAGATGTTACCCGCTACCTGCTGCGCAATGGTGCCTTGCAGAATGTACCGATCACGGTGGGCAGGTTGCTGGGTTCAGGGCTGTTCAGTTTGGCCGGATGCTTACGATTGGCAGCCGAGCCACTGGTGTTTCGCCAGCGGCGGTCAGACGAAACTGTCAGTGATTTTGTTACGCGGCGGTTTGGTAGAGAAGTGCTGAAATACGGTATTGAGCCTTACATTGCCGGCGTACTGGCATCAGATCCTGAGCGGGCCGAAGCCAAGGCCACGTTGCCTCGCCTGACGGAGTTGGAGGAGCGTTTTGGCAGCGTCACCGCGGGGATGTTGTACGGGCGCCTGTTTGGATCCGGCAAACGTTGTAAACCAGAAGCGGTGAGTTTCCAGGGCGGTATGCAAAGCCTGACTGATTGTTTGAGCGTTTCGGTGCGCCCGGTACTGGGTAGAGAGGCAAAGTCAATCAACCGCCACCCTGCAGGCTGGCAGGTCGAAGCCAGTGATGGCACTGTGGTACTGGCGCGAAAATTGGTACTCGGGACGCCGGCCCTGGAAGCAGCACAGTTACTGGCAAATATCGATCACGAACTCGCCCACTTTATCGGAGGGATTGCCTATGCACCAGTGATGGTGGTGCATCTGGGGTTCACTCGTGAAACCGTACGCCACCCACTCGACGGCACTGGCTTTCTGGTGCCGGGGTGTGAAAATCGAGCAGTCAACGGTTGTCTCTGGCCCGCGAGTATCTTTTCTAACCGGGCACCGGCCGGCCACCGACTGTTGAGTAGCTATCTCGGCGGTGCTCGGCATCCGAATGCTCTGCTTGATGACGATAAAAGCGTCATTGGCAAAGTGCTGTCGGACCTTGAGCCGTTACTCGGTTTACGGGGTGATCCGGTGATGACCCGGGTCGACCGCCATCCTCGTGGTCTGCCGTTGTATTTCGGTGCTTACACCGAGCGACTCAGGATTATCGCCGAAAGATTAAAGCACTCGCCGGGCATTCATCTGGTAGCAGCCTATGCCGGTGGTGTCTCGGTGCGGGATCGCTTGGCTCAGGCAGATGTTGTCGCCGAGCAGATCAACAGACAACTGCGAAGTGCCCGCCGCGCTCGGCAATGGTCAATCGTCGATCCAGATCGGCTGCCGCTGGGATCGGCTACTGCCGGTGGTCCCTCAACACAAACCATGTAATCCAGGAGGATTTCTCATGTCCGCATTCACTTACCTTGGTCGTCTGGTACTGGTCGGTTGCCTGTTGGTGGTCTTTCCATCAGTGGGTACAGCGGCCAAGAAGTATAAGGAGGTCGAAGTGGCCGATGGCGGGAGTATTGTCGGCCGCATAACCTTCGAAGGGGACCTGCCCATCGACGCGATTGACAAGATAGGGATTACCAAGAACATCGATGTTTGTGACGAGGCTGGTAACGGTTACCGCGAGGTGGTCTGGATAGACGTTAAGGATGGTGCGCTGCGTGGCACGTTTGTCTTTATCGACAAGATAACTGCAGGCAAAAAATGGCCAGAACCGGAAGGCGCCGTCTACATGGTTCTCCAGGAAGGTTGTCGGTTCACACCGTGGGCACAGGTCGTCAAACCCGGTGAGATTACTATACGCCACGCCGATCCGGAGTCAGTGCTACACAACATCAATACCCGCGAGATGATCGGTGTCGAGAAAGGCCGGATCGTAAAAAGAACGATGTTCAACTTCGGTCAGCCAGATCCGGGTGACATCGTGAAGAAGCTCAAGCCTCGGCGCTCTTCGTTTATTAGCCTTAACTGTGAAGCCCACAATTTCATGTTTGGTTTCATGATGGCGCCGAAACATCCTTATGCCGTGGTGGTCAGGGATGACGGTTCTTACTCTATCAATGATGTGCCGCCGGGTGACTACACCGTCAAAGCCTGGCATCCGCGCTTAGGTATCCAGAAGGCCAATCTCAGCGTTCCGGCCAAAGGTGCGGTGGAGGCAAATTTCAGCTTTTCGTCTGCCGAGTAAACGGCAGAGGGCTACTTCGGTTTAACGGCATTACCACGTGCAAACACGATCCCGAATCTTCCAGCAATTGATCGACCTGGATGGCCGCAGGCGTCGTGCAGCGGTTCAAAAGTGAAGAGCATGTCAGTCGAAAAAAGATCTTGTTACAGTAGTTGCTGGAGCCTGTTGCTGCTCTGTCTGGTGCTGTTCTCCCCCGAGGCGACAGCACTGGAAGCGGGTGAGTATCGCCAGTTCGTCGGCCTGGACTCGCGTCGACTGATCTGGTTTCTGGCCCAGATGCACCTCTTTTTCGGAGCCTTTGTACTGGGTGTGCCGTTGTTTGCAGTGATCGTCGAGATCGTCGGCTGGCGCAGCCGCGACCCCAAGCTGGACAAATTGGCCTACGAGTTCACCAGCCTTTTGAGTGTGGCCTACGCCACCACGGCTGCGTTCGGCGGCTTACTCGCCTTTGCATTGTTTACCTTGTATCCCACCTTCATGAGTTACATGGCCGGGTTGTTCAAGGACGTCATGTTCATGTACGCCTTGCTGTTCTTCGCCGAAACCTTTTTTTTGTACCTGTATTACTACGGCTGGAACTGGCTACAAGGTGGGCGGGTATTCCCCCGCAATCTGCAATGGCTGTTCAAGGCGCTTGGGGTGGTCATTATCGCGCTCGGTGTGGTGTTCTTGTTCGGTGGTTTTGGCCTTCAGATGCGCGGTGACACGCGCTCGTTCATCGCCCTGCTGTACATCCTGCCGTTGGGGGTGGGACTGCTGATCCTGCGGGACCTTAAAAGTTCCCACATCCTGATCGGCATCCTGCTCAACATCGCCGGCACCGCCATCATGCAACTGGCCAACAGTTGGGCCGGCTTCATGATGAGTCCCGCGGGTGTCGACGAGGAAGGGGAACTTATTGGCACGGTCTGGCAGGTGTTTGAGAACATTCTTGCCACCCCTATCGCGATCCACCGGATGCTCGGAAACCTGGCTTTTGGCGGCCTGGTCGCCGGTGCTTACGCGGCGGTCAAGTTCATTGGCGCCCGGACTCCCGCCGAGCGGGCCCATTACGACTGGATGGGCTACATCGCCAACTTTGTTGCTATTTGTGGTCTGATCCCGCTGCCGTTCGCCGGGTACTACCTAGGCCGTGAGGTCTACTCCACCAGCGCGATCATGGGCAACAACATGATGGGCGGGGACTTCTCCTGGACCTTCATTATCCAGGCCATGCTGGTGGGCTCGCTGTTCCTGATCAGTAACTACTATCTGTGGAGCGGGATGACGCGTATCCCTGGATCAGAACGCTACTACAAGTACATCAAGTTCATTCTTGGTGCACTGATTATTTCCTTTGCCGTCTGGCTCACCCCGCACAACCTGCCGCTGACCAGCGGAGAGGTGGGTGATATGGGCGGTAGTCAGTATCACCCGACTCTCAAGTTTATGGGCCTGATGCCGGCCAAGAATGCGGTGGTCAATCTGATCATTCTGTCGACCTTCTTCAGTTTTCTGCTGTATCGCCGTGGCAACAAAAGCGATGTGGTACCGATCAGCGGGCAGGGCAGGCTGCCACAGATCGTCATCTCGCTGGCGGGCCTGGTCGCGGTAGCCATCGTCGGCCAGTACGCGCTGGCGATGCTGAACCTGGACCCGGCGGAACTCGATCTGCCGGCGGACAGGGCCGATTACTTCCGGACCGTGGGCTACCTGCTCATCTTCGAATGCGCCATGGCCGTACTCGCGGTCGTCCTGGCGCTGAAGGACCGGGGCAAACTGGCTCAGGGTCTGTACATGACCGTGACTGCCTTGAGCGTGGCACTGTTTCTGGGTGTTTATGGCTTCGTGGTCATGGAAAAGGCCTCGCCTTTTCTGCGTAACATCGCAGTAGCTCAGTTTCTGCAACTGATCAGTTGCATCATCCTGGTGACAGCCATAGATATATTTTTGTTCCGTGGTGCCAAGGAGTTGGGCAAGTTGCAATGGGGCAAGATGACAGTGCGCAGCCAGTACGCGCTGTTGCTACTGACTTTCATTATCACCATGAACATGGGGCTTATGGGATTCATCCGTTCCGGCCTGCGTGGTGACTGGCACATTTTCGGAGTGATGCGCGATACCTCGCCCTGGTCCTACACGCCGAGTAACTACACCATGACCGAGATGGTGAGCCTGGCGGTGCTGGTGTTCATGGTCGGGGTTGCCTTCATGTTTTGGCTGGGCGGCATCGCCGCGCAAAAGAATACCACGGCTGAAAAGGCTTTGGTCGAAGGATCACCGGTTGAAGGGTCTTCTCGCAAGCCGGGCGAACAGCCTACCTCGCAACCGGAAGAGAAGTAGTGAAGTCCAGCGCTATTCTGCGAGTGTTTGTGTTCATGCTGGTAGTACTGGGTGCTTACCTGTGGGTCGGGAAGGCCATTACCGCCATGACTGGTGGCGAGCGAAAGTCGGCCAGCGTAGTGGAAGTCACCCCGGAAGGGGGTGAGGCCATATTCTGGGGCAAGGGCAGATGTTTCACCTGTCACAGCATCGGCGACGAAGGCAGTGCAGTACGTTGTCCCAATCTCGGTCAGTTCGGTGAAAAATTCCCGTTGTCTATAGGCGCCCGAGCAGAACAGCGGGCCAAGGAGCGCTCCGAGGAGACCGGCAACCACTACAACAGCACCGATTACCTGGTGGAGAGCCTGGCCAAGCCCGATGCCTACCTGGTGGAGAGCTACAAGAACGAGATGGCGATCGTCTATGCCCCGCCCATCTCGCTCAATCTGACCGAGATCAAGGCGGTGATCGCGTACCTGCAGAGTCAGGGTGGCGACCTGGATCTGGAAGGCATTGAGAACCCGGGCGAGTTGGCCCAGTCCTACTACGCCCGAATCACTGCGGCCAGCGCTGCCGGTGGTGGTGATCCTGAGAACGGCGAGGAGATGTTTGTCGATACCTGTGCTGACTGTCACATGATCCAGGGTGAGGGCGGTGACATTGGTCCCGACCTGTCCAGCATAGCGAGCAAGGGCCTTAAGTTCATCTCCGAATCCATCCTCCGGCCGGCCCGCAAAATTGCTGAAGGCTACGAGACCTGGGTGGTGGTGACCGAAACGGATGGGCGCAAGCACGTTGGCCTGAAGACCGCGGAAACACCCACCGCGGTGGAGATCACCAAGGCCACTGGCGAGGTGTCGACCATCGCCAGGGATGACATCCGTGAAATCGGCCAGGACGAGGGTGACAGTGTCATGCCCGCCGACCTGACCGAAGCTTTGACGGTAAAAGATTTCCAGGACGTATTGGCCTACTTGATGATGCAGAAGGATGAGAACGCCGGCAAAGTCGGCGTGACGCAATGAAGAAGCCCAGAACCCGGCGCTTCTGGTCGGTGGTACTGACCCTGCTGGTGGTCTATGCCCTGATCAGGTGGGGTATCCCGGCCCTTTCCCGGGAGATCACCGATCTGCCGTTCCCGCTGACCGTGCCGGGCACGCTGATGTTTATCTACATGCTGCTAACGGTGATCGCACTGTTCTTGCTGGTTACCTTTTCCGAGGAACACCTGGAGGACTTTCTCTACCCCGTCCGGCGCTTCCTGCGCGGTGAATACGGGGGAGTCACACGAGCCGTGGGCCTGGCGGTGGTGCCGCTGCTGGTTGGCTGGCAGGTCTACGACGTGACGGTGCCCAAGATGGAGCAGCCCTTGTCGCTGCGCATCCAGCACCCGTCGTCAAATTTTCCCAAGAAGAATGAGACCCTGAAAAACCCGTTTGCCAACACGACCGACGCCGAGATCGATGCCTTTGTTGAGCAGGCTCGGGTTAACGACATCGGTTTCATTCCCCAGGTGCAGCCGGATCTGGACAGCTGGGCGGAGTACAGCGAGGCCGGGCATATGCTCGAGGCCATTGCCACGGCACCGGTGCGCGCGTTCCTGCAGGAACTGGAAGCCGGCAGCATCAGCCGCGATACGGCGCGCGCGGCTCTGATGGAAAAGAACCTGTTCGAAGGTCGGGCGCTGTATTCGATGAACTGTCGGCCCTGTCACGGCGACAGCACGGCCGGCGACGGGCCGATGGCTGATGGCTTCAAGTTGCGGCCGATCAACTTCACCGACAACGGTACCATCGAGACCATCGTCGAAGGTTATACCTTCTGGCGGGTCAGCAACGGAGGTCCCGGTCTGCCGACGGAGGCGACCCCATGGGATTCGGCGATGCCAGTGTGGAAACTGAACCTCACCGAAGAGGAGCGCTGGAAGATAATCCTTGCCGAATATGATTTGGCGCAGAAGACCCCGCGTATACCGGAGTCCCATTGATGAGTTGCCGTGGTTCTTTCTTATTCATCGTCCTGGCTTTGTACTGGGGCGGGGTGCTGGCAGCAGAGATCCCGAGCGGGCCGCGGCCAGCGGCTAGCGATGAGACCCTCGCCGAAGGTGCCGCGATTTACCTGCAGCGCTGTAGTTTCTGTCACGGCCTGCTCGGTGACGGCAACGGTCCTGCGGCAGAGTACCTGGACCCGCGGCCGCGGGACTTCACCCTCGGCACCTTCAAGTTCCGCACCACGCAAAGTGGCGAACTGCCCCGGGACGAGGATCTGTTCCGCACCGTTAGTCGTGGCCTATCGGGTACCGCCATGCAGGCGTTCGACAGCGACTTGATCAAGAATGGCTTGGCCGAGAATGAGCGCTGGGCGGTGATCGACTACATCAAGAGCTTTGCCATCGAGTTCGAAGACCCGGAACTGGATCCGACCAAGAACGGCCTGGTGGTGACGCTGCCGCAGGAGCGGCCGCCCTACAGCGAGGCACTGGTCGCCAAAGGAAAAGAAGTGTTCGAACATGCCAAGTGCTGGGAATGCCACGGCAAACTCGGTCGTGGTGACGGGCAGGAATCCTTCGATCGTACTGATGACTGGGGCTTTCCCATTCGCATCCGCAACGTGACCCATCCCTGGAAGATCAAGGCCGGTATCAAGGTGGAAGATATCTACATGCGCTTCTCCACCGGCGTCAACGGTACACCGATGCCTTCGTTCGTCGATGCGCTGAGCGAAGAGGAGCGCTGGGCGCTGGCCAACTTCATCAAGTCGCTGCAGCACCAACTCACCGACCACCAGGTTCTAAAGGCGAAAGGAGTAGAAGGTGAGATCCTCGACGACCCGACCGATGTCAACTGGGCTGCGGCCGAGCCCATGGATGTCCGCCTCACCGGTCAGGTGATTGCCGCGCCACGCTGGCAGAACCCCAGTATCGAGATGGCAACGGTGCGGGCGTTGTACAACGAGAATGAGATTGCTTTTCTGATCCAGTGGGACGATCCATTTAAAGACGTAACTCATCAAAGTACAGCTGAATTTAATCCCCAGGAGATATCCCGGGTTGGAGGCTTTAATTCCTACGTCGCGGCCAACGGCATGGTGCCTCGGCAACTGGAAACCTTTAGAGATGCGATCGCCCTGCAGTTTCCAGTGAAATTACCCGAGGGCACCAAGAAACCTCACTTCTTCCGTGGCGATTCATCGAATCCGGTTCACTTGTGGCAGTGGCAATCAGACCTGGCCGAGGCGGGAACTGCGTCAGTGAAAGAATTCAATGCGCGCGGCTGGAAGCAACCAACCAAGTTGCAGGCCGATGACCAGCAACAGGTCACTGCTACGGCGAACTGGGATCAGGGCCGCTGGAGTGTGATTATGCGCCGACCCTTACTTACCGACGACCGTAACGATATCCAGTTCATCAAGGGCCAGTTCATTCCCTTGACGCTGAATGCCTGGGATGGCTCTAACGGGGAACACGGCTTGGTCATGAGCCTATCGACTTGGCACAGTGTGATCCTGGAAGCGCCGATACCGTTGACAGTTTACCTTTATACGTTATTGGCGGTTCTGGTTACCGGGGCGTTGGGGTTTTGGCTGGCACGCAAGGAGCAGGCGCGAACGGGGCCAGGCGTTTAACACATTTTATTGGGAAAGTCGTTCTAAAGAGCAAGAGGAAACATAACCATGAAGACAGCAGCGAGTGCATTTCTTGGCCTGATTGTTCTGGTATTGGCAACAGGTGCTGCCCGGGCTGACGGGGCAGCAGGCAAAGAGGTTTTCGAGGGTAGCGACTGCCAGTCGTGTCACTTCACTCAGGGGCCGGCTACCGAGAAGACCATAGACGATCAACTGGCGAAGATGGGTCCGGAACTGTGGTACGCCGGCAGCAAGTTCCAGAGGCCGTGGCTTGAGGCCTGGCTGCAGGATCCGCAGCCGATCCGGCCAATGAAATTCAACTCGGTGATGGAGCCCAACCCAGGTGGGCACCCGGCCCTGAGTGTGGGCCAGGCAGGGTCCGTTGCCGACTACCTGATGAGCCTTACTTCTGACGTGGTCGAGGCCGGTGCAGTCAAGGTCAAGAAAAAGAACCTCAAGGGGCGCTTGATCTTCGTAAAGAAGATGCCCTGTAGCGGCTGTCACCAGTTCCCCACCAAGAAGAAGTTCTCGGGTGGGATGTCGGGACCATCCCTGGTCGGAGCTGGTGAGCGACTCAATCCAGATTGGGTATTGGCTTATCTACAGAAACCCAAAGTATTCAAGCCGGTCAAAATGATGCCGGTCTTCGTTGGGGTACTGAGGGATAAGGATATGAAAAACGTAGCTGCGCATGTCGCGACCTTCAAGTGAACCAATAACGGGAGAGAAAAATGTCCAGATTGTTACTAATGGGAGTTCTGATCCTGGGTTCGGTGATCACCGGGATAGGAATAGCAGCGGATGGTGAAAAATTGTTTGCATTCTACTGTGCCCAGTGCCACGGCAGTGAAGGCAAAGGGGATGGACCTAATGTCACAGGAGACTTTCCTGTGGATCCGAGAGATTTTACGGAAACTGCAGAGATGAACAAACTCTCCAACGCCGATATCCGCAACGTGATCATTGACGGCGGGCCGATCGCGGACAAGTCGCCGATGATGCCGCCATGGGGTAAGACCCTGAATGATGAAGAGGTGGACGCATTGGTGCAACACCTGCGGAAACTGTGCAACTGCACCGGTAAAGCAGACTAGAACTAGCCGGGATGACCGTATGAAAACTTGGAAAAAGCGCTTGGCCGATATTGTGATCTTGTCCGGTATGGGGATCAATGCCATCGTCATCTTGTTGATCGTCTATTTCTACGTTTTGTAGAAAAGAAAAAACGTTCCGTGGCAAAACAAACAACCGACGACGACTTTGGCTTGAGGACTCGACCGTCCTGGTCGGGACCGGTTCTGTTTGCCCTCGTGGCAGTGGCGGTGGCGATGTTCTTCTGGTGGTTTCTGGGCAGCGAGTCAGTGCAGCACGATAGCGCTGATCTGGTGGCTGAACGGATCCGGCCGATTGGACAACTACGGATAGCCGAGGTTGCCAGCCAGGCGGGGCCTGTAGCTCAGGCGCAAGTCAACGGCAAGGCGATCTACCAGGCCGCCTGTGCGCCGTGTCACAGTGCCGGTGTTGCCGGCGCGCCCCGACTGGGTGATACGGTTGTGTGGGCCGGGCGTATTGTGGCGGGCATCGATAGGCTCTATGGCAACGCCATCAACGGTCTGCAGGGCACGACCGGTGTCATGCCCCCCCGGGGCGGTAATTCGGCACTTGAGGATGCCCAAGTTCGGGCTGCAGTCGACTATATGGTGGCCCAGGCGCAATGAAAGTGGATACGTCCAGCACTGGGTAGACCTGCTCATGATGAATAATGCCCCGCTGCTTTTTGTCATTACCCTGGTGGTTTGCGCCCTGGTCTTTTTCGGGCTCGACTTTGCAGTGATGAAATTGAATGGCCTGAGCTTGTTCTACCACCCCTGAAGGAACCTTGTTGACACGCAAAAACAAAAACTTCGGTTCTCAATCGATTCCGCTGCGCCCGCGTGACGGGATCTGTGGGTTGTATGCCTCGAGTTCCCGGTTGAGCTATTCGCTGAGCGTGGTAGTACTGGCAATACTGTTGCTGGGTGTCTCGACCGGGGTGTTTGTGGGAGCTGGTGATACAGTGGCTGAGGCCTCTGGGAGCGCCGCTGACGGTCTCGCTGCAGCAGTGATCGCGCCACCCGAGTTGACCGCTGCAGACTATCCCACCATTGCCGGTGTCAACGGCCGGGTCACAGTGTGGCTGGTGGCCCAGCTCCACCTGTGGTTTGCAGCCTTCGTGCTGGCCGTGCCGATTTTCGTATTTATCATCGAGGCCATCGGCATGAGGACACGTGACAAGCGTTACGATGAGATGGCCTACGAATTCATCAAGATCAGCATCACCGCCTATTCGCTGACTGCGATTCTCGGCGGCTTACTGCTGTTCAGCCTGATCGTGTTCTATCCCCACCTGTTCCAGTATCTGAGTGGGGTGTTCGGCGAGAGTATGTTCTACTACGCGCTGCTGTTCTTTGCCGAGAGTGCGGCCCTGTACCTGTATTACTACGGCTGGCAATGGCTGCAGGGTGGTTTTCGCAAGTGGGTCCATCTGACACTGGGGCTGCTGCTGAACGCGGCGGGTACCACCCTGATGTTCCTCGCCAACGGCTGGGTGACCTTCATGATGAGTCCTGCCGGGGTGGATCCGGCCGGGGTATTTGCCGGCGACACCTGGGCCGCGATGCACAACTACTTGTGGAACCCGATCAACCTGCATCGTTTCATCGCCAATATCGCCTACGGTGGTTCCATCGTCGGTGCGTATGCTGCATTCAGATTTCTCAGTGCGACCCGCCCCGAAGAACGAGCGCACTACGACTGGATGGGTTACAACGCTAACTTCATCGCTATCCTGGCACTGTTGCCGCTGCCTTTTGCCGGTTATTACTTGGCAGCGGAGATTTACGCCTATAGCCAGCAGATGGGCATCACCCTGATGGGCGGCATTTTTGCCTGGTTGTTCATTATCCAAGCGGTGCTTATCGGCACTTTGTTTCTGTCTGCCAATTACTACCTCTGGTGCGGCATGGGCCGCAGTGACGGTGCCCAGCGCTACAACAAGTTCATCAAGTACCTGGCAATCGTGATCATTGCCAGCTTTCTGGTCTGGTTCACGCCACACACGCTGGTGTTGACCAACGAAGAGCTGAAAGTACTAGGCGGGCCGTACCACAAATACCTAGGGCCATTGGGGATTATGCCGGCGAAGAACACGGCGGTGAACATCATGATCCTGTTTACTGCGCTCAGTTTCCTGTTCTATCGCCGCTCCAACCGCATCGCTACGGTGGCCTGGGTCAAGGCCGGCAATACCGCTCAGCTGGCGCTGTACACGGCCGGCATCGCCAACCTGCTGTTTCTGGGCGTATACCACGGCTACTTCACCAACACGGTGTACAAGGTAGCGGCCTCAATCCCGCAGGTTATGACCACGCTGATCGTCATCGTGGTCAGCCTAGGGCTGGATTCTGCAATGTATCGGGGCGCAAGAGAGGTAGCCCCGCTCAACTGGGGACGGGTGCCAAACCGTGCTCAATACGCCCTGTTTCTACTGGCAGTGGCTTTTACCTGGTTGATGGGCTTGATGGGTTACATCCGTTCAGGTATTCGCCAGCACTGGCACGTGACAGACGTCTTTCGTGACAATTCGCTGGATGCCTACACACCGACGCTGGGTTATGCCGCCAACGTGGTCTCGGCAGGCACTATTCTGTTCATGGCGATGGTGATCTTCATCTTTTGGCTGAGTCAGGTCAGTAGTCGTAAGACGCCTACTGAGGGTTTTGGAAATCAGGCTGAGGGACGATGAAAAATTTTCTTCAAGTCATCGCTTTCAGCCTGTTGATGATCGGGTTCTTTGCTGCTTTTTCCAACTTCGGCATACCCGAGATACAGCCGGCACCACCACCGGTTCAGGAGAAACTGGATCTCGGCGCCATGACCCCGGAGCGTTTCATCACGCTGGGGGAGAAGCTATTCAACGGCAAGGGTACCTGTGCTTTGTGCCACAACGCTGTGGGTGGTCGCGCGCCGCCGCTGGATCGGGTAGCGACCCTAGCCAGCGAGCGGCTGGCCGATTCCCGTTACCAGGGCGGTGCGAACGACGTGCAGGGATACCTCGTCGAGTCACTGGTCGATCCCTCGGCCTACGTTGTCGCCGGCTTCGGCAAGGCCGGTAGTGGTGATACCGAAAGCCCGATGCCAAACGCGGCAGCCGGTAGCATCGGCCTGTCCGAGGTCGAGGTGAACGCGGTTGTTGCCTACCTGCAGGATCTCGCCGGCACCGAGGTCACAGTTGAGATACCGAAAGGGACCGAGGGCGAGGCGACGGGTCCGGAGCCGGTAACTGGGACAGCACGCACCGCACTTGCGAGCGCCGAGGAGATTATCGATCGGTTCGGCTGTGTCGCCTGTCACAAGCTCGCGGGCAAGGGTGGTGAGATCGGGCCGGATCTCACTCAGATTGGGGCCAGCAAAGATGCGTCCTATCTGCGTCAGGCGATTCTCGATCCGGCCGCCGAAATCGTCGAGGGCTACCCGCCAATCATGCCAGTGACTTACGAAGTGGAACTCTACGCCGGCGAACTGGAACTACTGGTGCAATATCTGGCGGCTCTCAAATGAGTACGGCAGTGCAAAAACCGGTGATCCCACGGCTGTTGCAGGCGGCGTTGGTGATCGCGGGCATCTATGCAGGATTCTGGTTGATTTTCGACCTGATCCTGGCGCAGCCGATCCCGCAGAGTCTGATGGTGATGTACATGTTCTTCGTGGTATCCGGAGTATTTATGGTGTTTACTTTTACAGAGGAGAGTGCCCGGCAACTGATCGCGCCGATCCGGGCTCTCGTGGAAGATCAAACAAAGAAGACGCTACGCAACGTGGTCTTTATCGTAGTGCCAGCGCTTGCAGCGGTTGCTGTTTTCTTCCAACTGCAACCCAGCGATGAAGCGCCGCTGGAATTGCGCTCCATCCACCCGGCACCACCGTCGTCGGTGAAGATTTTCGGCAAGCGCTATGACCTTATGAGTCTTGAAAATCCTTACCGTCACCTGGAGAAGGATGACCCCGAGCAGTTTCAGGAGCTGGTAGCGGTCGGCGGTGAGGTCTACATCCGCAACTGCCAATACTGTCACGGTGACAAACTGGACGGCAAGGGTCCTTATGCCCAAGGGCTGAACCCGGTGCCGCTCAACTTCCAGGACATCGGCACCATTGCGCAACTGCAAGAGTCGTTCCTTTTCTGGCGCATCGCGACCGGTGGACCGGGCCTGCCCAAGGAGGCTACACCGTGGATCTCGTCGATGCCCATATGGCAGGAGTTCCTGAGCGAAGAGGAGATCTGGCAGGTCATCCTCTACCTCTACGACTATACCGGTCATCGGCCACGCTCGTGGGAACACGAATGAGAAACAGCACCGGGCTGACAGCACGATGATCAATAGCCTCAATCAGAGTGGGATGAAACCAAGTGTTCGACCTCACCATAGCCGGTTGCTGCCGATCTTGTTGTCGATGATGGTCTTATGTGTCGGTGTGGCTGAAGCCCAACCCGGTGATGCCGAACGGGGCGAGAGGATCTACGCTGCGCGCTGTATGCTGTGTCACGGTGAGGAAGGCGATGGTATGGGCGCCGCGGCCGAGCGTTTGAATCCGCCACCACGGGACTTTACTATGGCTCAATACAAGATCAGGACGACCACTTTTGAGGAGATCGTGCCGGCCGATGAGGACTTGCAAAGAATGATTCATGATGGCATGCCGGGTAGTGCAATGCCCGGCTGGGGCGATGTGTTGTCCGAACAGGAAATACAGGATCTAATTGTTTACCTTAAGACCCTGGCGGGTCTGGAGGAGGAAGAGGACGGGAACCTTATTGATTACGGTACCCAGGTAGCTGTTTCGGCCGAGAGCATCGAGAAGGGTCGTGTGATTTTCCATGACGGTGATCGTTGTTCGGAATGTCACGGTCAGGATGGCAAGGGTGATGCGGTAAAGAAACTCAAGGACGACTCTGGTTACCGCACTTGGCCGCGCAACCTGACCAAGCCATGGACCTATCGTGGCAGCAATGATCCCCGCGACATCTTTGCCCGTATCACTACGGGGATCGCCGGTACCCAGATGCCGTCGTTCGACGATCCTGCCAGTGCCAAGCGGCTTTCTATCGAGCAGCGCTGGCACGTGGCGAATTACGTCAACTCGTTGGCCAAGACCGACAAGGTCGTACGGCCAGAAAATACCGTAATCCGGGCGTTGCGGCTGGTGGACCAGGTCCCCACCACCCCCGACGACCCGCGCTGGCAGCGGGCACTGCCTACGACGTTTTTCCTGGTACCCCAGTTGATCGCGGAGCAGCGGTTTTTTACCCCCTCCAACGACACCATTACCGTGCGGGCGGTGTACAACGAAGTGGAGATCGCTTTTCACCTAGAGTGGGACGACCGTACCCAAAGCAGACCCGGTGACGAGACTGCCGAGAAGATCGCGGGTCCCGGGATCAGTGAGGATGCGGTCGCCATCCAGTTGCCGATACAACTACCGGCGGGTCCAGAGAAACCGTATTTCCTGCGCGGTGATCCCAGTCACCCGGTCAACTTGTGGTCCTGGCGTGGTGGCGCCAGCGACAGGGCGCCTGGGGTTTCACTGGCTACTGCCCGGGGTCCGACGAACACAACCGAGCGCGACCCGGCCGCGGCCGGCCTCAAGGGTGCTGGCAGTTACCGTGATGGCACCTGGCGAGTAGTGCTGCGCCGACCACTTGTCACCACTGATCCGGGCCAGGACCTCCAGTTTGTGGAAGGGGAATTTATTCCGGTGGCGTTTTCCGCCTGGGACGGTAGCAACGGCGAGCAGGGTTCCGCCCATACGCTGACCACCTGGTACTGGCTGCTTCTCCGGCCGCCGCCGGGGAACAAGCCGTGGCTTTTCGCGACACTGGCTTTTGTGCTGGTCCTGTTGGTCGAATTGTGGTGGGCCCACAGAGCGCAAACGAGACGCTACACTTGATGCCGGTTACCGCAAAGGACATGGAGTCGGTCCGACCCCACCGGGGTACCAAGACCAAGCTCCTGGCTGTAGTCCTGATCATTCTCGGAGTGCTTGATGCCATGCTCTCCTGGCGCGCTGGGTTTGCGCTCAGCAGCACCTATCTGCTGTTGTTCACCGGGGGCATCACGTTGTTTGTCATCGGTTCTGTACGCCATTGGCGCTGAGTGTCCAGTTGAGTGCTGTCAGATTGTACCGGTGAGAATCGTACGTCAGGTGCTGCCACGGTAACCGGAATTCGGTCTTTTGATGAGAGACACACCAGATACTCGCGAGCGGGTACTCGGCTTTGAGTGGGCAGCAGACCCCGAAGGCAAATTCATCCCGCTGGTGGTTCGAATGAAGTTCGATCTCGCCTGTGTACGAATCCACCTGGCGGACTGGCAGGCACTGTCGAAGAGAGAACGGCAGGTGGTGGCCCAGGCGCCGGTGGGTGACCCAACAGCGAGAAATCACTTCGTCGCCACCCTGCAGCAGATGTTGACGGCGGCAGGACGAGCGAACATCGAACAGAAAGTGGCCGTCACAGCGAAAACGGTAGCCTAGCTGGATGATTCTGAACCCGGGTGTGTGACTGCTATTTGTGCTCGTGCCGGAGTACTAGCCGACTGGGGTAATCTTGGATGTTTCGAGCGTTACCTGCTCTGCCACGTCGCTGCAAAATATGATCGGGTGCTGTGTCGCATGATTGCTGCTGAAATGCCGGCCCTGCGATTGGCACCAATCCGGCCCAACTGAGTAACCGCATAAGGCTCAGGGTATGTTGTGACTACAACCGATCAAAAAATGTCGATCAACTTAACCACTGTGGTTTTACTCTTAGAAAGGTTTGAATACCTGTGCTGGCAACCAGGTAACCAATTCCGGGAAAGAAAATACTTTGAGGTGAGTGGCGATCGAACATGCGTCGCAAAGATAAATTTTGATACCAAGGCAGATGGAATCCTTTGTGTCACGCACTTTGTTTACGAGGAATTTGAACCTGAAGACGAAGAGGAAGAAGAAAGTGGCGTAGATATGGATGATTTTGATGGGATGAATGAACTCCTTGATGACCTGCTTTGCGAGCGGGATGAGTTGTTTACAAAGTGCGACTGACCCAACGTACTGCCTGTTGTCAAAGCATGAAGGAACCAATATGACCAAGGAGTAAACAATGACCAAGATCAAAGACAAAGAGACCCTGCTAGAGTCGCTAGAAGATGAGGGGGCGGCAGCTCTTGAGAATGCTGATGGTTATCTTTTGGGAAATTGATCGATGTCAAGTCAACCAGACAGTAATCTTGCAAAATAAATCA
>CAJWEF010000029.1 GCA_913031305.1 uncultured Acidiferrobacteraceae bacterium | reverse complement strand
CCATTCGTGAAGGCGGTCGGACGGTTGGTGCCGGTGTGGTGTCGAAGATCATCGAATAGCGTAAACACAGACTCTTAACGGATATTACCCACATGGCAGCTAACGTTAGCAACCAAAAAATCAGGATTCGACTGAAGGCCTACGATCACCGGATGATCGACAGGTCGGCGATAGAGATCGTCGATACGGCTCGGCGAACTGGTGCGGTCGTGCGCGGGCCAATTCCGTTGCCGACCCGAATAGAACGTTTTACCCTTCTGCGTTCCCCGCATAAATACAAGGATTCCCGAGATCAACTCGAGATTCGTATCCACAAGCGTATTTTGGATATCGTGGAGCCGACCGAAAAAACCGTCGATGCGCTGATGAAACTGGACCTCGCTGCCGGGGTTGATGTTGAGATTAAGCTGGGCTAGGCGACGCTGGAACCCGATAGGAGTAAGACACGATGTCTTTAGGATTGGTTGGGAAAAAAGTTGGGATGACCCGTGTGTTTGATGACGACGGCGTATCGACACCGGTAACGGTTGTCGAAGTTGAGCCGAACCGGGTGACCCAGGTTAAAAACGACCTAGCCGATGGCTATGTCGCCTTGCAGACGACTACCGGGTCACGCCGGGCGACTCGAGTCACCAAGCCGCTTCGCGGACATTTTGCGAAAGCTGGCACCGAACCAGGACGAGGACTCTGGGAGTTTCGAGTCGATGTTGAGACGGCAGAAAAATACATCGCCGGGGCTGAATTGACTGTCGATCTTTTTGAGGTTGGACAAAAGGTCGATGTACGCGGCACGACAATTGGTCGTGGATTTGCCGGCGTCATTCGTCGTCATAACTTCGGCGGCGGGCGGGCGACCCACGGAAACTCGAAGGCTCATCGTAAGGCAGGGTCAATTGGTCAAAACCAGGATCCCGGGCGGGTGTTTAAAGGCAAGAAGATGGCGGGTCATATGGGCAACGTAACTCGGGTTCAGCAGAATCTAGAGGTCGTTCGGGTAGACACGGAGCGCAACCTGGTGCTGATTCGTGGATCGGTTCCTGGGCCCCGCGGTTTTGATCTGATTATTCAACCCTCGGTTAAGAGTGTGAAAGTCGCATAGGCGTCCTCTATTGGGTAACCCAAGCTAAAGATCTCGCACGGAATACAAGGGAAAAGGAACATAACGTGGAACACGCAGTCGTAAAATTGGATGGCTCAATCGAGCGTCAGGTCAGCCTGGCGGACGCCGTGTTCAATGTCGATTTCAAGGAGCCTCTGGTGCATCAGGTGGTCTCGGCATATCTTGCCGGCGCCCGTGCCGGTACCAGCTCGCAAAAGAATCGCTCAGCAGTCAGTGGTGGTGGGGCCAAGCCATGGCGTCAAAAAGGCACTGGACGTGCCCGAGCCGGCACCAGCCGTAGCCCGATATGGCGTGGCGGCGGCCAAACATTTGCCGCGACCCCGCGCAGTTATGCACAGAAGGTTAACCGAAAGATGTACCGCGCCGCGATCCGCTCAATCCTTTCGGAATTGATTCGGCAGGGGCGCGTTCGTATATGCGATGAGATCCAGTTGGATGAACCGAAAACAGCCCACATGGCTGAGGCGCTTGGGCAGATGGGTGTGATTGGCAGGACCTTGCTGGTGACCGCCGATTACAACCTAAACGTAACGCTCTCGGCACGCAACCTGGTGAGCGTTGAGGCGTTGGAGGCAGCTCAATTGGATCCGGTGAGCCTGGTCGGGAGCGAAAACGTGGTATTCACAGTAGATGCGGTACGTAAAGTCGAGGAAGCACTGCAATGAACCCGGAACGAATTCACCAGGTGTTATTGTCGCCAATCATTTCCGAGAAGAGTACGTTCGCTTCTGATAGTGCCAACCAGGTGGTTTTTAAGGTCTTGGCGAACGCCACCAAGCCGGAAATTCGTGAAGCGGTAGAACAACAGTTCAGCGTATCTGTTGAGGCGATTCAAGTCATTAATGTACGCGGCAAAATGAAACGTTTTGGGCGCACTCCAGGCAAACAGAAGAACTGGAAGAAAGCTTATGTTCGTCTGGCGCAAGGCCACGATATTGATTTTCTGGGTAGCGGCGCCTGAGCCGGTTGGCCAGCTAGAGTGTTTACAGGATAACAAGCATGCCAGTCATTAAGCAAAAACCGACCTCCCCGGGCCGTCGCGGTATGGTTCGGGTAATCTCGAGCGAGTTACACAAAGGCAAGCCCGTCGCCTCATTGGTTGAGTCAAAAAACTCGATCAGCGGGCGCAATAGTGCTGGCCGCATCACCGTACGCCACCGCGGCGGTGGCCACAAGCGCCATTATCGCTTGATTGATTTCGTGCGCGCAAAGGACGGTATTCCGGCTCGTGTCGAACGTCTCGAATATGACCCCAATCGAAGTGCTCATATCGCACTTTTATTGTATGCGGATGGGGAACGCCGCTACATTATTGCGCCCAAAGGTTTAAGTGCTGGTGAGTCCGTGCTTTCCGGAGGCGACGCGCCGATCCGTGTAGGCAATACGCTGCCACTGAAAAACATCCCCGTGGGAACAGTCGTGCATTGCGTGGAGTTAAAACCAGGTAAAGGAGCTCAGTTGGCCCGTTCCGCCGGGGCCTCTGTTCAGTTTTTAGGTCGTGAGGGTAGGTACGCGCTGATGCGCCTACGATCTGGCGAGACGCGAAAAGTATTCATTGAGTGCCGTGCCACGATCGGCGAGGTAGGCAACTCTGAGAATTCTCTGCGCAAGCTCGGAAAGGCCGGGGCCAAGCGCTGGCGCGGAATTCGCCCAACAGTTCGTGGAGTCGCGATGAACCCAGTGGACCACCCCCATGGCGGTGGTGAAGGACGCACTTCGGGAGGTCGTGATCCAGTCAGCCCCTGGGGCGTACCTACTAAAGGGTTTCGCACCCGTCGTAACAAACGCACCAATTCAATGATTATCCGTAGACGGAAGAAATAAATATGCCCCGATCGGTAAAAAAAGGTCCTTTTGTGGATCACAGCCTCTGGTCAAAGATCTCTAAGGCCAAACAAGAAGGGTCGCGCCGGCCAATTAAAACCTGGTCGCGGCGCTCGATGATCATGCCCGAGTTTGTCGGCCTGACGATCGCCGTACATAACGGCCGCCAGCATGTACCGGTGCTCGTCACCGAGAACATGGTCGGTCACAAGCTAGGCGAGTTCTCTGTCACGCGGACATTCCGTGGCCACATCGCCGATCGCAAGACCAAGTAGACAGAAGGAAAGGAAAGCGCTATGGAAGTAAAAGCTATCGCCCGGTTCGTACGACTTTCGCCGCAGAAAGGACGTTTGGTTGCTGACCAGATTCGTCAGATGCCGGTCGGTAAAGCGTTGGAGTTGCTCCAGTTTAGTCCGCGCAAGGCTGCGACAACCATCCGCAAGGTTCTTGAATCTGCAATTGCGAATGCAGAACATAATCAGGGCGCGGACATTGACGAGTTGAGAGTCAGCCAGATCATGGTGGATGTGGGTCCGGTTGCAAAACGTTGGCGGCCGCGGGCAAAAGGACGGGCCAACTCGATAATTAAACGCACCAGTCATATAACAGTCAGCGTCAGTGATGGCGCCTCAGGGAGTACTTAACAGATGGGCCAGAAGATTCATCCGAATGGGTTTCGCCTCGGAATAATCCGGGACTGGGATGCAAAGTGGTTTGCCACCGGCAAGGCCTATTCCCGGAATTTGGTCGCCGACCAGATGGTTCGAGGGTTCATTCGAAAACGGTTAGCCAATGCGGCTGTCAGCAAGATTGAACTCGTTCGCGCTGGCGAAAACTTGAACGTGACCATCCATACGGGCCGGCCGGGAATTGTCATTGGTAAGAAAGGCGAGGATATCGAAAGACTCCGTCGGGACGTTCTAAGATTGAACAACAATGTTCCGGTACAGATTGCGGTCGAGGAGATACGCAAGCCCGAGCTTGATGCCCTTTTGGTCGCCGAGAACGTTTGCCAGCAACTAGAAAAACGAATTATGTTTCGCCGCGCGATGAAACGCGCCGTGCAAAACACCATGCGCCTCGGCGCCAAAGGAATAAAGATCATGGTGGCCGGCCGCCTAAATGGCGCCGAAATAGCGCGCTCAGAATGGTACCGCGAAGGTCGTGTGCCGTTGCACACATTGCGCGCCGATGTCGACTACGGCTTCGCCGAAGCCCACACCACCTACGGTGTGATCGGCGTCAAAGTTTGGGTTTTCAAAGGCGAGATTATGCCAGGGGCGGCGGAGACAGAGGTCTCTCAAGCACCCCAGCCCAGAGCTTCGGCTTGAGGACGAACTGTAATGCTGCAACCTAAAAGGACTAAGTTCCGTAAACAGCAAAAAGGACGCAATCGCGGACTGGCCGTTCGGGGTAGTCGCGTGAGTTTCGGCGATTTCGGCTTGAAATGTGTCGGGCGCGGGCGACTGACGGCGCGTCAGATTGAGGCAGCCAGGCGTGCTATTAACAGGCACGTCAAGCGTGGCGGACGGGTCTGGATTCGGGTATTTCCCGATAAGCCGGTTTCGAAAAAACCCCTGGAAGTCCGTATGGGTAAGGGTAAAGGAAACCCCGAGTTTTGGGTGGCACTCGTGCAACCGGGAACCATGCTCTATGAGATTCAGGGAGTTGAAGAGGATCTGGCGCGCGAAGCCTTCCGGCTTGCCGGAGCCAAGTTGCCAGTTGCGACATCATTTGTGAAACGTCAGGCGGCCTGATATGGCAGAGAAAAAAGTAACAGATATGGATTCGACAGAGCTCAAAGGTGAATTACTTGAGCTTCGCAAAGAACAATTTAACCTGCGTATGCAGCGTGGAACGGGGCAACTGGCAAATCCCTCGCGTTTTAAGGTTGTGCGGCGCCAGATCGCCCGAATCAAGACTCAAATGAGCGAGATCAACAGGACAGCATTATGAGTGACGACAAAGCAACCACTCCTGCAACGAAGGCTCGAACTGTCCAGGGGAGTGTCGAGAGCGCGAAAATGGATAAAACCATCACGGTTCTGGTGGTGCGTCAATTGCAGCACCCTCTTTACAAAAAATACATCAGACGATCGACCCGGTTGCATGCCCATGATGACCAGAACGAGTGCCGCGAAGGCGACACGGTGGTTATCGAGGAATGCCGGCCAATTTCCAAGTTAAAAAGTTGGCGTCTGGTCCGTGTGGTGGGACGGCTAGAGGGTGGCGCTCAGTAAATTGCGCCAGTATCGGAGTCATACCGCGGTAATCGGGTACGGCATCCAATCATTAAGAAAAAATTAAGAGTTAAAAGTTAAAAGGCGATAAAAAAGATGATTCAGATGCAGACAAACCTCTACGTCGCGGACAATAGCGGCGCACGTAGGGTGCAGTGTATCAAGGTGCTGGGGGGTTCCAAGCGGCGTTACGCCGGCATTGGCGATATCATCAAAATCAGCATCAAAGAGGCAATACCCAATAGCCGTGTAAAAAAAGGCGAAGTATTCGACGCAGTGGTTGTTCGCACTCGACATGGAGTGCGCCGTCCCGACGGTTCGCTGATTCGTTTCGATCGAAACGCCGCGGTTCTGCTCAATGCTCAGTATCAGCCCGTCGGCACCCGTATATTTGGACCGGTAACTCGCGAGTTACGCTCAGAGCGTTTTATGCGAATTATCTCGCTCGCACCGGAAGTGCTGTGAGGCTCTTTTTATGAAAAAGTTTCGAAAAGGTGATGACGTTGTTGTGCTGACTGGGCGCGACAAGGGGAAACGGGGAACCATTCTGCGAATGCTGGATGACGAGCGGGTGCTGGTCGACAACGTAAACATTGTGAAAAAGCATTTACGCCCGAATCCGAACAAGGGAGAAACTGGCGGAATTATCGAAAGGGAATCACCGATCCGTATTTCTAACCTTGGCATGTATAACCCGAATTCTAAGAAGGCTGACCGCGTTGGTATCAAACACCTTAAAGACGGCCGGCGGGTTCGAATATTCAAATCTGACAGCGAGGTGGTCGACGTCACTTGACGTTAGACAGGCAAGTAAAGATGGCAAGACTTCACGAACATTATCAGAAGACTGTGGTTCCGGCATTGATGGAGAAGTTCGAATACTCCAGTGTCATGCAGGTCCCCAGGATCACTAAGATTACTCTTAATATGGGTGTAGGCGAGGCCATCACCGACAAGAAGGTAATGCAAGCCGCGGTTGACGAAATGACACGGATTGCCGGACAGAAACCCGTCGTAACCAAGGCCCGAAAGTCAGTCGCCGCGTTTAAGATTCGCGAAGGCTGGCCTATTGGCTGTAAAGTGACACTGCGCCGCAGGCAAATGTATGAATTTCTCGACAGACTGATCTCTGTTGCTTTTCCTCGCGTCCGTGACTTCCGAGGGGTTTCCCCGCGGGCCTTTGACGGACGCGGTAACTTCAGCGTCGGCCTTAAAGAGCAAATTGTTTTCCCCGAAATCGATTACGACAAAGTAGACGCAATCAGAGGGATGAATATCACCATAACCACAACTGCCCGCACCAATGAAGAGGGTGAGGCGTTACTGCGCGGATTTAATTTTCCGCTTCGCAAATAGGATTCTGTTTATGGCTAAAAAATCAATGATTGCCCGAGAGGTTAAACGCCGAAATTTGAACGCCCAATTTGGCGCTCAACGTGAGCAACTCAAAAAGCAGGTGGTAGACGAATCGTTCTCTTATGACGATCGATGGCAGGCAATGTTGGATTTGCAGAAATTGCCGCGGGACTCGGCCCGTACGAGGCAGCGAAACCGCTGCGCCCTAACCGGGCGCCCGCGTGGCTATTTTCGACGTTTTGGCTTGGCCCGAAATGCTCTTCGCGAAGTGGTAATGCGTGGCGAGGCACCCGGCGTAGTCAAGGCCAGCTGGTAGCACACAAGGAAACAATTATGAGTATGTCTGACCCTATTGCCGATATGTTGACCCGGATCCGTAACGGACTGGCGGCAAGGAAAAAGAGTGTGACGATGCCTTGCTCGCGCATGAAGCAGGCTATCGCCAAGGTTTTGAAGGACGAAGGCTATATCGACAAGGTGAGCGTCGATAAGGAAGGGGCTATCCAAAACATGACTATCGCGTTGCGTTATGCCGCTGGAGAAGGCGCAATTGAAGAGATTCAGCGCATCAGCCGGCCGGGCTGCAGGGTCTATTGCAATGCGTCGAATATGCCCCAGGTCCGGGGTGGACTGGGAATCGTCATGGTCTCAACATCCAGGGGATTGATGACGGATCGCCAGGCGCGGTCCGCCGGAATTGGCGGCGAAGTGGTCTGCAAAGTCTTTTAATCTGAATTCTGAGTTTTGGAGTATTTGCAATGTCCCGTATAGCCAATAGCCCGATTAATGTTCCGGGCGGTGTCGAAGTCAAACTCGACGACGCGGCAGTGAGCGTTAAGGGGCCAAAAGGCCAGCTCGTCCTGGAACTGCACCCCAGCGTGGGCGTGAAGCAGTCCGACGACGTCTTGCAAGTCAGCGCCGCGAATGACGCAGCATGGCCTATGGCCGGAACCTTTCGATCGCTGATCAACAACATGATTACCGGCGTCAGCGATGGCTTTGAAAAGAGGCTGGAGATTATTGGGGTCGGCTATCGTGCGCAAGCCCAGGGCTCCAAGTTAAACCTCAGCCTGGGCTTCTCTCATCCCGTGGTCTATAACCTGCCCGATGGCGTTTCGGTGGAAACACCGGTCCAGACCCAGATCGTAGTTACTGGTGCCGATAAACAGCAGGTTGGACAGGCGGCGGCTGAGATTCGAGCTTTTCGCCCACCCGAGCCTTACAAGGGTAAAGGTATTCGTTATGTCGGCGAGCATGTAGTTCGCAAGCAGGCGAAGAAGACGTAATTGCGCCAAGCACAGAGTTTATTAAAATGAGCGAAAAAAAGACCGCCCGACGCCGCCGAAGCGTAAAAACGCGAGCAAGAATTGTCCGCGACCGCGAAAACCGGATGTGCGTATTCCGGACACCGCGACATATTTATGTGCAGATTATCGACCCCTCGGGCAGTAAAGTCCTGGCGAGCGCTTCCTCGTTGGAAGCCCAAGTCAAAGTTGAGGCAAAAAACGGAGGCAATGTTGCCGCAGCGAGCATGGTAGGTAAGCGCATCGCGGACAAGGCGAAGGCGGCAGGTGTGGAGCGGGTTGCATTCGACCGCTCGGGATTCAAATATCATGGCAGGGTAAAGGCCCTGGCTGAGGCCGCGCGAGAAGGCGGCCTTCAGTTTTAACTACTGAGAGGCACTGGACAGTCATATGGCCAATAGAGCAGACCAGCACAATTCTGACGGCGACGGTTTCATCGAACAGTTAATTAACGTGCGTCGAGTTGCCAAGGTTGTTAAGGGCGGGCGTATCTTCGGTTTTTCGGCATTGACCGTAGTTGGCGACGGCAAGGGTCGAGTCGGGATTGGCCGTGGAAAGGCGCGGGAAGTACCGGTCGCTGTTCAAAAAGCGATGGATGAAGCGCGGCGGAACATGCGAAAAATTAATTTGCGAAAAGGGACTTTGCATTACGCGACTGTTGGGCGCCATGGCGCCGCGCGTGTCGTGATGCGCCCCGCATCTGAAGGTACGGGAATTATCGCGGGCGGCACTATGCGAGCGATATTCGAAGCGGCTGGAGTAAAGAATGTGCTGGCTAAGATTATTGGAACCACTAATCCGGTCAATGTCGCTAGAGCAACGATCGCTGGGCTTGGTACGGTACGTAACGCACGTGAAGTCGCGTCACGCCGCGGTAAGTCGATCGAGGAAATTACAGGATAGGAAACAGACAGATGTCAGCGAAACATATCAAGGTGACTCTGGTGAAAAGTAAGCACGGCCGCGGCGCACGACAACTTGCCTGTGTGCAAGGGTTGGGGTTGCGGCGCATCCATCAGACGGTAGAGCTGGAAGATTCACCAATGGTTCGGGGAATGATCAACAAGGTATCCCACCTGCTTCGGGTAGAGGAAAGCTGAAATGCGGTTGAACGAATTAAAGCCAGCCGAGGGCTCACACCGCCCGGCCAAGCGCGTTGGGCGGGGGCCGGGATCCGGCTTGGGAAAGACAGCGGGGCGTGGCATGAACGGGCAAAAATCCCGTTCTGGCGGCTACCACAAGATTGGTTTCGAAGGCGGGCAGATGCCATTGCAGAGGCGCCTGCCGAAGCGCGGCTTTCGGTCGTTGGTGCGGCGCAAGGTGGCTGAGGTTCGGCTACATGAGTTGCAACAAATTGATGGCGGTGACATCGATCTCGCGGCGCTCAAGGCAGCTGGCGTTGTAAAACATGATGCGATCCGAGCCAAAGTCATCGCTTCAGGCAGTATTGATCGCGCCGTGGTGCTGCGTGGCGTAAGTACTACCCGCGGAGCGCGCGAGGCTATTGAGCAGGCTGGAGGAAAGGTCGAGGCCTAACACCATGGCAGCATCCCCCCTCGCAGGTCTCGGAAAAATGACGGAATTGCGCCAGCGTATTGTTTTTGTGCTGGGCGCGATGGTTATCTATCGTTTGGGCACTCATATACCCATTCCCGGTGTCGATCCCACGGCGGTAGCAGCGCTTTTTGAGCAGACTCGCGGTTCAATTATCGACGTTTTTAATATGTTTTCCGGCGGCGCCCTGAAGCGCCTGTCTGTGTTTGCTCTTGGCGTGATGCCCTATATTTCGGCATCAATCATTATCCAGATGATGACGTCGGTCATCCCTCAGCTTGAACAGTTAAAGAAAGAGGGCGAATCCGGTCGACGGAAAATTACCCAGTACACAAGGTACGGCACTGTGGCGTTAGCAACCTTCCAGGGCCTCGGGATCGCTATCGCGATAGAGGGTCAGCAGGCGGGCGGCTCAGCTGTGGTATTAATCCCTGGAATTGGCTTTACCATCACCACTGTCGCTGCGTTGGTGACTGGAACGATGTTTCTGGTGTGGTTGGGTGAACAAATTACTGAGCGGGGCATAGGCAATGGAATCTCGCTAATCATTTTCGCGAGCATTGTTGCAGGGCTGCCTTCTGCGGTAGCTGGAACTTTGGAATTAGCACGTACCGGTGCGTTTAGTCCGCTCGGTGTGTTAGCGCTATTTGTGGGTGCAATCGGCGTGACTGCGGTCGTGGTTTTTGTCGAGAGAGGGCAGCGGCGGATTACCGTCAATTACGCAAAGCGCCAACAAGGGCGACGCATGCTCGCTGGCCAGTCCAGTCATTTACCGCTCAAGCTCAACATGGCAGGGGTGATTCCCCCAATCTTTGCATCCAGCATCATTTTATTTCCGGCTAGCCTGGGAAGCTGGTTTGGCCAGGCTGACGGCATGGGCTGGTTGCGAGATATCTCAACCACATTGTCGCCCGGTCAGCCCATTTATACCCTGGTGTATGCGGGCATGATTGTATTTTTCTGCTTCTTTTATACCGCGTTGGTGTTTAACCCGAAAGAAATTGCGGACAACCTGAAAAAGTCAGGGGCATTTGTACCCGGGGTTCGACCGGGAGTTCAGACCGCTGGCTACATCGATAAGGTGGTCTCGCGCCTTACGCTGGCTGGAGCGGTCTACCTCACCGTTGTCTGTCTAATCCCCGAATTCATGATCGTGAAGTGGAGCGTACCTTTTTATTTTGGTGGCACCTCACTATTGATCATCGTCGTGGTCATGATGGATATGATGTCTCAAATCCAGTCCTATCTGATGTCCAGACAATACGAAAGCCTGATGAAGAAATCTTCGCTGGTAGGTGGCATGGGTATGCCCCGTTAGGAAAATGCTAGGAGAGAGTCAATGAAAGTACGCGCATCGGTCAAGAAAATGTGCCGCAACTGCAAGATAATTCGCAGGAACGGAAGTGTACGGGTTATTTGTGTTGATCCTAGGCATAAGCAGCGCCAGGGTTAAACAAGGAGCCTAACCGCTTGGGAATCAACATTAAGAGGCAAGAACAGTGGCACGTATAGCAGGAATTAATTTACCAGCCCACAAGCATGTCGCAATCGCTTTGACGTCGGTTTATGGAATAGGCCGAATCACAGCGCAGAAGGTCTGCGATGACGCTGGTATAAGCCGGAACACCAAGGTGCACGACCTTTCAGAGGATGACGCAGATCGACTGCGCTCCCAGGTTGCCGCCATCCCTGTCGAGGGTGACTTGCGCCGGGAAGTGTCAATGAATATCAAAAGGCTGATGGATATGGGTTCTTACCGGGGAATGCGGCATCGCCGCGGCCTGCCAGTACGGGGCCAGCGGACATCAACTAACGCACGCACGCGTAAGGGCCCGAAACGGCCGATTCGAAGGTAACACCAGGAACTAATTAATGGCCAAGGCACAAACTAAGAAACGCACCAAGGCGAAAGTTCGAAAGAACGTGTTAGAGGGCGTAGCGCATATTCATGCAACTTTTAATAACACAATCATCACCATTACCGACCGACATGGGAACGCCCTTGCATGGGCCACATCGGGCGGTGCCGGCTTCAGGGGCTCTCGCAAGAGCACACCTTTTGCAGCCCAGGTAGCCGCTGAAACTGCAGGCCGTAGCGCGCAGGAATTCGGCATGAAACAGCTCGATGTCAAAATCAAGGGCCCAGGCCCAGGCCGGGACTCATCTGTCCGAGCTCTTAATAACCTTGGTTTTGAGATCAACTCAATCACCGATGTGACGCCGGTTCCCCACAACGGCTGTCGCCCACCCAAGCGTCGGCGCGTCTGACAAAGAGATACTGATATGGCCAGATACAGAGGACCTACTTGTAAGCTTGCCCGCCGGGCCGGCACGGACCTGTTCCTAAAAAGCCCAGTCCGTTCGCTGGATTCCAAGTGCAAGTTTGATCGCCCGCCGGGCTTTAAAGCAGGCGCTCGCCGACCACGGGTAACCGTGTACGGGACCCAGCTACGCGAGAAGCAGAAGTTGCGTCATATCTATGGGTTGATGGAAAAGCAGTTCCACAGTTATTACGTTGCGGCTGCACGCGCCCATGGTTCTACCGGCGAAACATTACTCCAATTGCTGGAATCCCGACTCGATAGCGTTGTTTATCGGATGGGTTTTGGTATTACCCGAGCCGAAGCTCGCCAACTGGTTGGGCATAACGCCATTATGGTAAACGGAACCAGGGTTAACATTGCTTCCTATCAGGTTAAACCTGGCGACGAACTCACGATTCGGGAGAAGAGCCGTACCCAACTGCGAATCAAATCAGCCCTTGATATTGCAGAGCAATTGGGTTTTGTTCCTTGGGTTGATGTGGAAGCCAAGGGATTCAAGGGTGTTTTTAAGGCAGTGCCCGACCGTGCCGAATTATCGCAGGAGATAGATGAGTCACTGGTCGTCGCGTTGTACTCCAAGTAAACCCGTTGTTTGATTGTTTTGCCGTCTGACCATAGGCCGGTCAGACAAAATAGTTACTGAAACTGAAGTACCCAACATTCCAGAGGTAAGCATTTTATGCCCCAAGCCAGAGAAGAATTTCTCAAGCCAACAGTGATCAACGTTGATACGGTTGATGATACCCGCGCCCGCGTTACCCTAGAGCCCCTGGAGAGAGGATTCGGTTATACGCTCGGACATGCGTTGCGCCGCATTCTGTTGTCCTCAATGCCGGGAGCGGCGGTTACAGAAGTGCGCATTGACGGGATTAGCCACGAATACTCGGCAGTCCCGGGCGCGCAGGAAGACGTCATTGCCATTCTCCTAAACCTTAAGAATCTCGCGGTCCGCATGCACAACCGCGATGAAGCGGTGCTAAGGGTCTCGAAAAAGGGTCCGGGTGCTGTGACGGCAGGCGACATCCAACTCGATCACGATGTCGAAGTAGTTAATCCAGATCACCTGCTGGCTAATCTTTCGGCTGAAGGCGAGCTTAATATGGAGATTACGGTTAGCACAGGTCGGGGTTATCAGGTTGTGGAATCTGATCCTGAAAACACGGAAACCCGTGGCGTTGGGATCTTGCGCCTAGACGCGTCTTACAGTCCAGTCCGTCGAGTGTCCTACACGGTCGAAAATGCCCGGGTCGAACAACGTACCGACCTTGACAAGTTGGTCATGGAAATCGAGACCAACGGCGCGATTGGTGCCGAGGATGCGGTGCGCCGCGCCGCAACCATCCTGCACGAGCAGATTTCGGTTTTTGTGCGCCTCGAGGAATCCGAGCAGTCGGATACCCAGATTCTGGAGGAGAAAATCGACCCGGTGCTGTTGCGCTCTGTGGATGATCTCGAATTGACGGTCCGATCGGCGAACTGCCTCAAGGCGGAGAATATCTACTACATTGGTGACCTCATCCAACGCACTGAAGTAGAGTTGTTGAAAACACCTAACTTAGGTAAAAAGTCCCTGACAGAAATCAAGGACGTGCTGGCAACGCGTGGCCTGTCCTTGGGGGTTAAACTTGAGAATTGGCCACCTGCGTCCTTGCAGCGGGACAAACATGAAGGCCTACACTGAATAAAGTCCGGAGAGACGGTTATGCGTCATCAGAAAACTGGCCGTCAACTCGGCCGTAATTCAAGTCATCGCCAAGCCATGTTTGCGAACATGGCGGTGTCACTTTTCACCCACGAGCAGATTCGAACAACCTTGCCCAAGGCCAAGGAATTGCGGCGGGTTGCAGAACCGCTGATTACACTGGCTAAAAAGCCCACGGTTGCAAACCGGCGGCTCGCCTATGCCCGACTGCGTGATCGTGACGCTGTAAGTAAACTTTTCGATACGTTGGGGCCACGTTTTCAGGAACGCGCCGGGGGTTACACTCGAATTCTTAAGTGTGGAACCCGATCTGGCGATAACGCACCAATGGCATTTGTGCAGTTGCTAGACCAACCGGAGTCCAGCGACGCGGCAGAATAAATCCAACTCTGAACGACTTTAACCCCGCCTCCTGGCGGGGTTTTTGTTGGCCGCACACCACCGGAGTTTGCAGAGTGTTAATCTTTCACGCCCAAAGAACTCGGTTTGGCCCGTCCCTTGATATTTCTCAGCCAGTATCAGATATTGATCAATGCGCGGTGGCGCAAGCTCAACATTTGAAACTGCCGCTTACTGAGGTGAGCCTGATATATTCCTGAGTGTATCCCTGACCGTAACGCCAGTTTTAATAAAGATAGCTGATGAAAGATCGTAAGTATGCAATTGATGGTCGGACCGGGATCGTACATGGCGCAACAGTCCTTCTTTCGCCACACTGCGATAGGCGTCCGGCAGGAATTGAGATTGACTTATTGGTGATTCACGCGGTTAGCCTGCCGCCGGGCGAGTTCGGCACATCTGATGTGATCGATCTTTTTATGGGCAGCCTGAATCCGACAGCCCAGCCGGGATACGACGAGTTGGCGACGACTCGGGTTTCAGCTCATTTTCTGGTGAGCCGGGAAGGGCAGATCTTCCAGTTTGTGTCGATCCTGGAGCGTGCGTGGCATGCCGGCGTCTCGGTGTTTGCGGGCAGAGAACAGGTCAACGATTTTTCGGTTGGTATCGAACTGATTGGGAGCGATGCGTGTGCTTTTACCGATCATCAATACGATAGTCTGTGTCAACTGACCAAGGTTATCGGGTCGATCTGCCCTCGAATCACGGGCGATCGGGTAGTCGGCCATTCTGATGTAGCACCAGGGCGAAAGACTGACCCGGGGCCTCATTTTGACTGGAAACGATACTTCGCTTCAGTGGGCTCGTGATGGGGTTTAGCTGCCGCTAACCCAAGACCCGAGCTAAGCGATTACCAGATCAGTCGCTATTTGGCTTGTGACTTGCTGTGTTGCCAGAGAATGTCAGGCTGGCCAGCGGCTTGATTTAGGCTGCGTGCCATTACGAAAAGCAGATCCGACAGGCGGTTGATGTATTGTCGGGAAATATCGGATATGGCGTGGCCATCGTCGACAGAAACAAGGGCGCGCTCGACCCGCCGGCACGCGCTGCGTGCCACATGGCAATGGGCGGCTGCACGTGCGCCACCGGGTAGTATGAATTCCTCCAGTGGGGCTAACGATTCGTTCAGGCTATCAAGCATTTCCTCGATTGCGACAACTCGTTCCGAGGTGACAAGAACATGCCCGGGCAGGCTGAGTTCGCCTCCGAGATCAAACAGTGTGTGCTGAACCAAAACAAGGAAATCATCGATCTGATCGGGTAGGGGTTCAGTCATCATAAGCCCAATCAGACTGTTTAGCTCATCAACCTCACCCATAGCTTCGACTCGGGCCGAAGTCTTTGGCACTCGGGAGCCGTCCCCCAGTCCTGTTGTCCCATCATCTCCGGTTCGGGTGTAGATCTTGCTCAGTCGTTTTCCCATAAAGAGTCCGTCGCTTGATTTTGTTGTCAATAGTAAATCAACTTGGGTCTCGAAAACAGACTATCGCCCGGAAATCATTAACGTTGGTGCGGGTTGGACCCGTGACTACCGTGTCACCGAGTGCTTCAAAAAAAGCGCCGGCATTGTTATCAGCAAGGTAAGTTCTCGGATTCATTCCGAGCAACCTGGCCCGGCTCAGCGTATCGGGTGTGATGATGGCGCCGGCAACCTTGCTTGCGCCATCAATTCCGTCGGTATCACAGGCGATCGCGAAAATGTTAGCCATACCATTCAATTCGATCGCCAGAGCCAGCAGGTATTCTTGGTTGCGCCCGCCGGTTCCTTGCCCCTTGACCACTACTGTGGTTTCTCCCCCGGATAGCATCACGGTCTTGGGCCCAGTCCCGGAAAATTGGTCGGAATCGATAACCAGCCGCGAATGGACACACGCGAGTTCGCGGGCGATACCTTCCTCGGCGTCACCGCGGTTGATGACCGTTAGCCCTCGCTCCTGCGCATGGGCGCCAGCAGCCGCCAATGCCTCGGCGGGCGTGGCAATAATAGACAGTCTTGAGCGATTGAGCTGGACGTGTCCTGGGGAGGGGCTTTCGGATGCCGGGGCCCTAAGTACAGTATCCACCGCTTTTGGAAGCTTGATTGCATACTTTGCGAGAATGGCCACAGCCTGATCGATGGTTGTCGGGTCGCCTGTGGTTGGGCCAGAGGCAATAGTGGCAGGGTCATCACCGGGAACATCGGAGATAAGGAGGCTCACGGTTCGGGCTGGGTAAGCTGCCTGAGCCAGGCGTCCTCCTTTGATGTTAGATAAGTGTTTGCGGACAGTGTTGATTTCGTGAATCGAAGCGCCACAGATCAATAATTGGCTTGTGATCGACTGTTTCTGTTTCAGGCTGACGCCCGGGAGCGGTAAGCTGAGCAGGGAGCTGCCCCCGCCCGATAATAGACACAGCAGAAGATCGTCCGGGCCAAGGCTGCAGGCAAGGTCAAAAATGCGCTGCGCGCCGGCCTGCCCAGCGGAGTCAGGAATAGGATGCCCAGCTTCAATGATCTCAATAAAATTGCAGTCAAGCGCGTGGCCATAAGGCACCAACACGAGGCCTTCCAGTGGCCCGGGCCAAACTTTTTCCAAGGTCTGCGCCATTGATGCGCCCGCTTTTCCGGCGCCGACGATTACGACTTTCCCTGTGGGGGGTTGCGGAAGCGAACCGGCCATATTTCCTGATGGATCGGCCCGCGCCACTGCATGGGAAAAAAGATCCAGCAACAGGTTTCGAGGGCCGGCATCGAAGAGTATTTTATTCATCAGTTAGTTGTTGATTGGCCGCATGATTTTGAAGAGACGTTGACCATGCGACATTATGCATGATTGTGTTTTTAGGCTGATTAGGTCTTAGCTCGAACCCTCGATCGCGCGCCGAGTGAAGTTAAGTATTGCCATGGGGTTGCACAGTTACCATCAAAAAGGGCATTCTTGTGGAGTTGCTTGAATTAAATAGGTTTCCCGGAAGGAGGATTCATGTATCAATACGAGGCCTACGAGGATCCAATCCAGCGCCCACGTTACACGGGCTTGGCTACCTTTATGCGTGCGCCCTATCGGGAAACCTGGCAGGGGATTGACATCGGTCTCATCGGGGTGCCCTTTGACGGCGGTGTGACCAATCGCCCTGGAGCCCGGCACGGGCCACGTGAAATCCGCAACCAGTCGAGCCTTATGCGCCGACGTAACCAGTCCAGCGGCATAGCCCCTCATGACATATGCACTGTCGCAGACCTGGGGGACGCTTGGGTACAGTCGCCGTTTCACCTGGAAAAAAGCCTAGACGAAATCCAGGCGTTCTTCGCTCGGGTTAATTCAGATGGCATCGTTCCGGTCTCCGCTGGAGGCGATCACTCAGTCACTTTACCGATTCTTCGGGCGATTGCCACGGATGCACCGGTAGGTCTGATACATTTCGACGCCCATTGCGATACTGGAGATGATTATCTGGGCTCAAAATTTCACCATGGAGCACCTTTCCGCCGTGCCGTCGAGGAAGGCCTGGTAGACCCGAAACGAACCATCCAGATCGGCATCCGTGGTTCACTGAACGATCTTGATCAGTGGCAGTTCAGTCATGAAACGGGGATGCGGGTGATCTATATGGACGAATTCTACGAGATGGGCGTCAAGGCCGTAATCGAAGAGATTCACCGTGTAGTGGCTGAGGGTCCCTCCTACCTCACCTTCGACGTAGATGGCCTGGATCCGGTCTATGCTTCAGGTACCGGCACGCCGGAAGTCGGCGGTTTCAGTACTGTAGAGGCACAGTTGATGATTCGAGGGTGTCGGGGCCTGAATCTTGTAGGGGGTGATCTGGTTGAGGTTGCGCCGCCGTTTGATCCCAGCGGTAATACCGCGCTGACGGGAGCGACCATGATGTTCGAGATTCTGTGTGTCGTGGCTGATACTGTGGCGAAACGCAGCAGCACTTAAGGGGTCGGATGGCGTGGCGCCACGTTTTCGGCCTGCACCAGCGGTTTGGCTGAAAAATTCAATTAGTGGGAAAACTCGATGATATTCAGCAACACGGAAATGCACGGCCGGGTTGAGCGGTTGCAAGCGACTATGAGTTCGCAGGGCTTAGACCTCGTTATTGTTTCGTCCTATCACGGCAATCTGTACTACGCTGGATTCTGGATGATGCCTATGGGTCGGTTCAATTTCACCGTGGTGCCAGCTCAGGGGCCGGTCGCGATCATTGCACCTATCATGGAGTGTGACCGCGTACCCACCTATAGCTGGATAACAGACGCACGTTTCTATAGTGATGCGGGGACCTCGTTGTCAGGGCTGGTGCAGGCGACTAAGGAATTATTGGTTGAGCGCAACTGTGCGCTCGACAGGATCGGCGTTGAGATGGATGTGATGCCGGTCGGTGTGCTCGCATCGCTTACGGCCAGTCTTCCCGGGTCGAACTTCGCAGATGTATCAACGACGCTGATGGAGCAACGGCTGGTGAAATCAAAAGAGGAGGTCGATCTGCTGCGCATCAATGGCCAGATCTCTGATGTTGGGACCGAAGCGCTCATGGCCGCTGTGGCAGAGGGAAGAACGGAACTGGAGGTTTCCAACGAAGCCCTGGTCGCGACAGATCAGGCGTTAATAGAACGATTCCCGAACCTTGAGAGTTTTGGCACCATCATCAGCTGCGCATCTGGATCAAGAAGCGTTATCCCACACGGCCTGTCTACGGGCAAGAGGCTGGAGCGCGGGGAGATCGTGAACTTCAATATACTGTCACAGGTGAATGGTTATTACATTTCGCAAGAGCGCACCCTGTCCATTGGACCAGTTCGCGAGGATGCCAGGAAACCTTTCGAAACCGTGATCGAAGCCCACGCCCGCGGTATTGCGGCGGTAAAACCCGGCGTAAAGTGTGGTGACGTTGCCCGGGTCTGTATCGATGTTCTTGAACGGGCCGGGTACGATCAGTATCAGCTGCACGGCCCTGGTCATTCATGCGGCATCATGGGCCCGTTCTGGGGTCGGGAGGAAAAGGGCGAAATCAGAGCCTATAACGACAGCATACTTGAACCGGGTATGGTGGTGACTATCGAGCCTGCAGTGTATCTTCCCGGGGTGGGAGGCTTTCGGCATTGTGATGTACTCGCCATCACCGCAGACGGCTATGAATTATTGACCCATTACGACCGGGGTCTGCTGGAGACCCACTGAGTCACCCGATGCTTCGTTAGTACCAGTTGGGCCCTTCTTAGCAAGCAAAGGAGAGGAAGATGTTCGTTCGCAGATTATCCGACGTGGTCGGAACAGAGCGCGACGTTGACTGGGGCAGCGGCCAAAGCCGGCGGTTGCTGATCAAAAAGGATAATATGGGATTTGCCTTTTTGGATACGATTGTCAATGCCGGTACCGATGTTTTACTGCAGTATCGGCATCACTTGGAGTCTGTTTACTGTATTGAGGGCGAAGGAGAGATCATTGACCAGATTAAAAACGAAAGTCACATAATCGAGCCCGGCACACTCTACGTTCTGGACAACCATGACCTACATCGCGTGCGCGCATATACAGAACTGCGCCTTATTTGCGTGTTTAATCCACCGATTGAAG
>CAJWEF010000028.1 GCA_913031305.1 uncultured Acidiferrobacteraceae bacterium | reverse complement strand
TGGCTTGGGTTCTGCCACAATCATGGCGTTGTCCCCGGGGATTGCGTTGCTGGTGACTGTGCGGATACTGCCAAGAGATTAGGCCCAAGCTGCCGAATCCGTTCCGTAAACTCGGTAGCCAGTTCAGCGAAGCGAGCACCCATAGCGGCCGAGATGTTGATCATGCGAGCACGGTCGGTTTCGAAACCTATCCGGTCGAGCAGTTGGTGCAGGTGATCGATACGCTGGCGGGCGTGCAAGTTACCCTTGAGGTAGTGGCAGCGTCCGGGCAGGCATCCCGCTACTAGTACCCCGTCAGCGCCCTCTTCGAAGCTCTTGAGCAAGTGTAGTACGTCGACCCGGCCAGTACACGGAAGCTGCACGATGTGCAGTGATTCGGGGTAGTTGAGGCGACTGCCCCCGGCCAGGTCAGCCGCAGCATAAGCACAATGCCGGCAGCAAAAAGCGATGATTCTTGGCTCGAAACCAGTCACGACACCAACTCCGATTGGGGCTCCTGCTGGGCTGGTGTGAACATGGCACCGACCTTGGCCATGACCTGGCAGTTGGTGAAATGCTTGAGATCGATGGCACCAGCCGGGCAGGCCGCAACGCAGAGCCCACAGCCCTGGCACAGCGCCGACTCAATGGTTGCAGCACCGGTTATGCCGCCAACACCCGATAGATTCTCAGCGATATGCGCAGCACCGAAGGGACAAGTGCGGACACAGGTTAAACAGGCCACGCAGATGCTCTGATCGACAGTTGCGACAGCTCCGCCAACGGTAATGCTGTCGCGTACCAGAAGGGTGGCTGCGCGAGAGGCCGCCGCCCGGGCGTGGACTATGGATTCTTCTAACAATTTCGGATAATGCGCCATGCCGGCCATGAAGATACCCTCGGACAGAAAGTCCATAGGTCTGATCTTGGCGTGTGCTTCCATGAAAAAACCATCCATGTCAAAGGGCACCTTGAGGCACGCGGCAACCCGCTGGGCGGATGCTGGCGGTACCACCGGAGTCGACAGTACTAAGATATCGGCGGCAAAATCGAGATCCTGCGCAAGGGTCGGTTCGTAAACTCGGATCGCGAGCTGTTCACCGGTTTCAACTACCGGTAGATGGTCATCGTCATAACGTAGAAAAAGAATTCCGGCTTCGCGGGCCTGGGTGTAGAGCCGCTCCTTAAAGCCATAGGTGCGGATGTCCTTGTAAAGGACAGTAATACGGGCTTCGGGCTTGAACCGCTTTAGAACAAGGGCATTCTTAAGCGCTGTGGTGCAGCATATGCGGCCGCAGTACTGCTCGGCCGGACCAACGCACTGAATCATCACCACCGAGTCTGGCAAGGCGTCGCCGCTCGCCAGCCTGGCTTCGAATTCCTGTTGCGTGACGATGTCAGGCCGGCTGCCGTAGCCATACTCTTCACCGCGGTACTCGACACCGCCAGTAGCCACCAACACTACGCCATGCTGAATCTCGTGGTTGGTACCGTGTTGATCACACACCGTCGACGTAAAATTACCCATGAAACCGCTGGTGGCTACAAGTTCGCTGGCAAGATGGAGCGTCACCAGCGGGTCGGCGGCGATACGGGCCTCAAGGTCAAGCAGGAGTTGACTCGGTGAGGCAGGCTGGTCGTTGCCGTTAAGACTCGCCCCGATACCGAATTCGCCCAACTCGAAATACAACTGGCGGAGATTGCCGCCAAGTTCTTCTGAACGTTCCACCAGGTGCACCGGGAAGCCCTGTTCAGCGAGGGTCAGGGCCGCGGTCATACCAGCCGCACCGCCGCCGACTACCAGAGCCGCTCTCTCGATCGCCATCTCGCTGGTGGTCAGTGGTTCCAGTGCTGCCGTGCGGGCAACTGACATACGCACCAGATCCCTGGCCTTGGCCGTGGCCCGGTCCCAATTGTGCGAATGTACCCAGGAACACTGGTTGCGAATGTTGGCCATATCGACCAGATAAGGGTTGAGGCCCGCAGTACGCAAACAGGACTGGAAAAGTGGCTCGTGGGTAAGCGGTGTGCATGCTGCAATCACAACCCGGTTGGCACCAGTCTGGCGGACGGTTTCACTGATCTGGGCGACATTGTCCTGCGAGCAGGCGTACAAGGTGTGCTCGGTATGGATGACTCCGGGTAGGGTATCGGCATATCGGGCAACGGCGTCAACATCGAGGAAACCTGCAATGTTGGTGCCACAGTGGCAGACGAAGACGGCAGTGCGGACCTCCTCCTCACCAATATCGCGTTCGACCGGGTATTCGGCTGTCCGGGTCAGGCTGTGACGCCTGGCAGCCAGCAGGCCACCGGCCTGAACTGCAGCGGCACTCGCCTCGACCAGTGAGTCGGGAATGTCCTTGGGTTCGCGAAAGGGACCCACCGCGTAGATTCCAGGGCGACTGGTCTGCAGGGGATCGAAACGTACCGTCTGGCAGAAGCCGTAGTCGTCCAGTTCCACTCCAAGACGATGTCCCAGATCACGGACCTCTTGAGAGATCTCCATCCCCACCGACAGCACCACCAGTTCGAATTCTTCTTCCACCACACTGCTGTTCTCACTCAGGTAACGCAGCAACAGGTTTTTGTTCTTGGGCTGCTCCTTGATGCCAGAAATACGGCAGCGGCTGTAGCTGATGCCGTATTTTTCTCGGGCCCGCTTGTAGTAACCCTCGTAGCCTTTGGAGAATGAGCGCATATCCATCATAAAGATGCGAATCTCAGTTTCGGGCTCATGCTCCTTGGCCATGGCGGCCTGTTTGGTGGCGTACATGCAACAAACGGCCGAGCAGTAATCGTGGGTCTGGTCGCGCGAACCGATGCATTGCAGAAAAGCAATTTTTCTAGGTGTCTGGCCATCCGATGGTCGTCGCACGTGGCCGTTAGTCGGGCCCGAAGCAGAGAGCAGGCGTTCGTGCTGCAAGGAAGTGATGACATTGGGGAAGCGGCCGTAGCCAAACTCTTCAGACAGCTCAGCACGATAGGTCTGGTAGCCTGGCGCCAACACGACTGCACCGACCTTGATCTGGCGCTTTTGTTCAACCATCTGATGGACGATTGCATCGACGCCGCAAGTGAAATCGCAGGCCAGGCATTCTGAACAAATGCCACAGTTCAGGCAGCGTTGGGCCTCAGCTATGGCCTGGGCTTTGCTGTAACCGCTCTCGACTTCTGCAAAGTTCGTAGCCCGTGACTCTGGCGCCATGGCCAGTACCGGCACCTGCGGTGTCGGGGTGATCTCTCCTTGGGCCTGCCTGGTATCAAGTTCACTATCGGAAATCACGGCAACGGGTACCGGCGTAGACGCGACACGTTCGACTGCCTCACCGTGTAGATAGCGGCGGATGGTTTCCGCTGCCCGGTGACCGCCATCGACAGCCTCGATGACAAACGCTGTTCCGCTAACCGCGTCGCCAGCGGCAAAGACACCGGGCCGATCGGTCGCGTAAGTATTGCCATCAACAGCAATGGTTCGACTGGCAGTGATACCCACGCCGGCATCCTCGGGGATAAAAGCCAAACCAGCTTTCTGGCCGACCGAAAATATGGCCACTTCGGCGGTGATGGTAAATCGCGAATCGGGTACGACGTGAGCGATGGGGCGGCCATTTTCGTCAATCTCGAAGCGTTCGACCCGTTCGCATTCAAGGCCAGCCACATTGCCGGCACCATCGTCGATTAACCCCAGATAGTTGAGCCCGATATGCAGCCCGATGCCTTCCTCACGGGCCGCCTTGATCTCACGTTCACTCGCTGGCCAGACCCCGCGGCTACCGCGGCAGGCGATCTGCACCTCGCTGGCACCGAGTCGAAGTGCGGTGCGGGCGCAGTCAAAAGCAACGTCGCCACCACCGAGCACTACGACTTGCCGGCCCTGGATGTCATGTGCCGGGCTTGTTTCCAGGTCCGGTTCGACCAGTCGCACATCGCGCAAAAACTGAGTGTTGATCAGGACCCCTGAGAGCTCGTTACCCGGGATTGGCAAACGGATACCCTCGTGTGCGCCGACGGCGATCAGCACGGCAGCAAAGCCTTCGGTCACCAGTTCGTCGAGGCTATTCACTGGTGTGTTCAGCTTGAGTTCCACGCCGAGGTCGAGGATATCCTGAATCTCGCGCTCGACAATCCGTGCTGGCAAGCGGAATTCGGGCACGCCGACCCGCAGCATGCCGCCAGCCACCGGCAGTGCCTCGTAGACGGTGACACCGTAGCCCAGTCGACAAAGGTCCTGGGCCGCAGTCAGGCCGCAGGGCCCAGCACCGATGACGGCGATGCGTTCGTCATGACACTGTGCGACCGGCTCAAGGAGTTGTCGCGGCCCAGCGAGGACGGTATCAGTAACAAAGCGCTTTAGCGATCGGATGGCTATCGGTGCATCGATCTGACCGCGAGTACAGGCGTCTTCACAACGCGCATTGCAGATCCGTCCGCAGACCGCGGGAAAGGGATTGTCCTCCTTAATGGTACGGTAGGCCTCGTCAAACCGGCCAGCTGCGATCAGGCTGATGTAGCCCTGGGCCCGCTGGCCGGTGGCGCAGGCATCGCGGCAGGGTGCCACCCCCCGCTTGTCGATAGCGTAACCGTCCGGCGTCGCCTGAGGGTAGAGCTTAAAGGCGGCACGGCGCTGGCTGAAGCCTTCGTTGAAGGCATCGCTGACCGGCACTGGGCAGACTTCGGCACATTCGCCGCAACCGTTACAACGCTCGAGGTCTATGTAGCGGGCTTTGGTGCGTAGCCTGGCACTGAAAGCGCCGGGCTCTCCGGTAATCGTTTCGACCTGGCTGTCGGTCAAGAGCTCGATATTGATGTGTCGCCCAACGTCGACCAACCGGGGCGAGATGGTGCACATGGCACAGTCGTTGGTGGGAAAGGTCTTGTCGAGCTTGGCCATGTGACCACCAATGGCCGAGTCACGCTCGACCAAGTAGACCTTGTAGCCCGAATCGGCGAGGTCGAGTGAGGCCTGCATGCCAGCGATACCACCGCCGACCACCAGCACGGCGCCGACCATCTCCTCACCAATCTTGTGGCCGGCTTGCTCCATTGCTTCCCCTTATCATGGACGGTCCTTTAATCGGCAACGGCCGGTAGGGTAAACCCGAACTACAGGGTTTGGATGAGAGGACTTTCTATATCTTGACCGAGATCAAGGTGCTGATCGAACATACTGGAATTCCTGCCATTACTCGGTATCTGGAAAGTCTGGCCCATGTTAGAGGCGAGGTACTGGCCAGTGTGTAATTCTGACCGCTAACGGCCAGGGCTAACTCTTCTAGATACCCTGAAGATCTCGGGAGACTTTCCCAAAAACCTGCCGCAACAATGCTTTCTCGAAAGCATTATTATTATCGTAGCAAAATCCAAAAACCGACTGCCATAACTCCCGGTTCTCCATACAGAGGTAGAAGAAAACCGAGTCATGCCACGGCGTGAACGCTCGCCATGCCGTGCGAAACATTGTCTCTTTTATCCCTACCGGATAGGAGACTTTTCCAGCTGTCTCTTCCAGTGGCATCTGTAGCACCTTACTGGGGAGTGCTTTCATTCTCAAACTCTTGATAGCCGGTTTAATGAAGGTCAGTGCACCGAAGGAGACAAATGCGACTTCTTCAACGGAGAACATAGATATAACTTTCTGGATTAGGGCATTGTAATCCCTTTGCCATCCGCAGTAGTGAATCATCGGATGCAAATGAAACCCCGCCAGGATACCTTTGTCCGCCACACTGCGAGCCGCTGCTAATCGTTCGTCCAGTGCAGCAGTGAAATGTTCTTCATGATCGATGACAACTTGAGGATTTAGCGACCAGCTGACGAAAATGTTGCGTGGCACTTCTGCTTTCAACAGAGCAGCGATATTTTTCGATTTTGTTTTCAATTCGAGTATTACATTGGGATTGCGGCGGGCGAAATCCAATTGAGCAGTCAAAACCCCGAATCGGTCGCCGACAAAGAGCGAATCGGAAGATTGCCCCGAACAGATGTGGTAGTTCTTCTGTGGATCGAGCGTGATGTTCCCCAGTTTGGTGGCAAGATCTCTGTCTACAGAAATATCCGACGGCTCATAAAACGTTTGGATGCTGCAATAGCTGCAACCGAAGCCACACCCTTGGACAGCATCAATGGTCCTAAGATTGCAACAGGCTGTTTTCTCCGAAGCTACGGGGCACATGCCAAATACAGTGTTATTTCCCTCATGCGTTGTTACCTTTTTTTTCCAATTCCAAGCCAAAGACCTGGCTGAAGGGCCGTAAACAGTTTCTTTACCTACTAGCAGTAGCCTTTGATGGCGCAATTGCTCGAAAATGATCCTCCCTGTCTGGGTACCGTTGCCCGGAATAACCTGTTTTTCAAGCTCAATCCATTGCTCTACAAGCGGCGGTTCATTCCACATACGCAAGTCAATGTCGATTTCGGTAAGTTGCAAAAGCTGCTGAAACGTCAGGCGGTGTCGGCGGGCAATAGAAGCAATGAAATCTCTCGTTTCAGTGTTTAGACTGCGAAAAAGTACGTTTTCGCGCAAAAGGGAAAGGCGCTTGGAGAGGCGGCCGTTCTTGCCTAGCTGGGGCATGGTTAATCCCTAATTCCGTTTACAAGTAAGCTAAATCAGGATGGTCTATATCGTTGACCCAAGTCAAGGTGTCCTCCTATGTCGTACAGGAAAATTTCGTTGGACCGACGTTGAATTAGCTCCTTCTACAGAGAGTTGAATTGATGAGGAAGATACTTGTGGTCGTGTTGTCGGTATTTGTGTTTTCTGTAAGCATCGTGAGTTACGGTGGGGAATCGGATGGCGATAACTACTGCTCGGATACAGCAAATTATCTTCACTTTCCAGCTGCGAGCAACCTGTGGATCAAGGGGGAACCGACTGAGCGCGAGTTTGTGCGATAAAAGAGGAATGTTGAGAGGCGAACTATTAACGGGTAGATAGCTTCAATCTAAGTTGTAGTCTCAACGACAGAGTGTAGGATATAAGAGATCTGATCTTGACTTTTGTTTTCATTACCCCACTTGGATGTGCGAATAATTGATGACGGATGCGTTTGAAAAAGTAAACGGGGCATACAGATGTATACCTCGCTCACACACCTAGCCTAGTCGAAATAGGAGTGTCAGGCCCACATACCCTGTTCGAGGATGAGAACTATGACGATGAGCCGCAGGGAACGCATTTTGGCCGCCCTCAACCGCCAGCAGCCCGACCGGGTGCCGATCGATCTCGGCGGCACTTATGCAAGCACAGTCTATTTCACAGCCTACGAAAAGCTCAAACGGCACATGGGACTCGAGCATGAAACCGAGTTGGGCATGCGCCGCGCCCGGGTCGCCATTCCCGATCTCTCGATGCTCGACTATTTCGACGTCGACACGCGGCTGATCTCGCTCAGCTCCTACGAAGGCGGGCTACAGCGCGACATCGACGAGGACAACTTCGTAGATGAATGGGGTGCTGTCTGGGGCAAGACCGGCGATGGCCCCTACCTCAACGTCGGTGGTCCCTTCCAGCATGACGATATCACCTTGGCCGAGGTGGAGAACCACGACTGGCCCGATCCCGACAATCCTGGCCTCTACCGTGGCTTCCGCAAGCGCGCCCAAGCGCTACGAGAGGCCAGCGACCACGCCATCATCCTCAATATTCGGCTGGGCGTGGTTCACGAGGCACAATTCGTGCGTGGCTATTCAAAGTGGCTGGTCGACCTCTATCGGCGGCCCGAGATCGCCAGCCGATTGATGGAATTTGGCAGCCACTTCTGCGCCAAAGTAGCCGAAACCGCGCTGGCCGAGGCCGGTGAGTTCATCGATATCGTGTTCTTCGGCGACGACATGTCGACCCAGCAAACGACTGTCTTCAGCCCCGACATCTATCGCCAAATGATCAAGCCCCACCAGGCCATGGTGATCGGGCGCGTGAAAAAGGCTGCCGACGTCAAGGTGGTGTTTCACTGCTGCGGCGCCATAGCTGACCTAATCGACGACTTGGCCGAGATCGGCGTCGACGCCATCAATCCGGTGCAGGTGGCGGCCAAGGGCATGGAGCCCGAGCGCCTGAAGCGCGATTTCGGCGATAAGATGGCTTTCTGGGGCGGCGTCGACACCCAGCGCGTCATGCCACAGTGCAATGAAGACGAGGTGCGCCAGGAAACCCGCCACATCATCGACACCCTGGGCCGGGGTGGTGGCCTGGTACTGACGGCCGTACACAATATCCAGCCCGACGTGCCACCGGCTAACGTGCTGGCAATGTACAACGAAGCCCGGCTCTACGGCGGCGGGGCTTAGCTCGGGCACGAAAGGCTAAGGCTATTAGCTTGCGTCAGTACAGTCATTGGTGCGGTATCTTGTGCTGTATACGGTTGTAGTAATTCTGTAGCTACTGCCCGCGTGCACGCGCGGCGATGGGTCGTGTGATCACTGCTGGCAGCTGCCGACATCGAGGCTAACTGAGGTTGCGTTATGGCATTGAAAGATTATCGAACTGCGTTGGTCACCGGTGCATCGAGCGGTATTGGGGCCGCAACGGTGCGGCTATTGGCGGCTCGGGGAATCGCGGTGCATGCTTTGGCGCGACGCCGCGAGCGGTTGGAGGCGTTGGCCGGCGAAGGCGACATCACCGTTCATGCGGTCGATATCCGCGACCGGTCGAAGATTTACCAAACTCTGGGCGCATTCGATATTGATATCCTGGTGAACTCCGCTGGAATTGGCAGCCGTTTTGACCCGTTCCACGAACTCGACCCAGACAATATCGATGCTACTCTGGAAACCAACGTACTGGGCACGGTGCACGCGGTGCGGGCAGCAGTACCAGGCATGGTGGCCCGTGGACGCGGACACATTGTCAACATTGGCTCTATTTTCGGCCTGCACGCTATCGGTACTTCCGTCTATGGCGCAAGCAAAGGGGCGGTGCATATCTTAAGCCAGGATTTGCGCCACGACCTCAAGGGTACCGGAATCCGCGTAACCGAAGTTTCACCCGGACGTACGGAGACCGAAATATTTGCCACCATGACAGACGATCTGGCATTGCAAGACGCCATGGCGGTGGGTTTTTCGATCCTGACCGCCGAGGATGTCGCCGAGGCTGTAGTGTGGGCACTTGATCAGCCCTGGCGGGTTAATGTTAGCTTGATCGAATTGACGGCAACGGAACAGATTCCCGGCGGTGTCGACATTCATCCGGTTGCAGGATCGGAATAGTGATACCAACTGCTTCAGCTGATCTATCGATTGATTGCCACCATCAATAAAGAGCATTGAGCGCTCCGTACACCAGTACTTATCCTTATCTATAGCCAACGTTGTAATTATTGAGTCTTCCGGATACATAGCCAGTTCTAGGGTCCTCTCGATCACCTACGATCCAATGGGCAAGAGTTCACCACAAATAGAGTCAGGAAATGGTTCGACAGCGTCGCTGTCGAGCGGATTAGCGTCGATCCAGATTGTCCTTTTCGGTAACGATTGCAGCGAATTCCTCAACGGCAAGCTATGGAACGAGCACCTAGACCTTGACCGAGATCAAGGTGCTGATCGAACAATAGCAAATTCATTGTAAGATCTGAAGACCCCACAGGCTCTCGTCAGGCACAATGAAGCTTTGATCCTGGCACTCTCTTATTACCTTGAACCGCAGTTGGAAAGTCGGCATCGATATCGGTGGAACCTTCACTGATGTCATCGCCATCAATGCCGTTGATGGTGCGGTGCGAACAGCCAAGGTGCAGAGTCGCTCCAGCGATCCGGCGGCCAGTATTGGCTCGGCCTACCAGGCCGTGGGCATCGACTGGGCGGATGTTTCGGATCTCATCCATGGTACGACGATGGCGACCAACGCCATCGTTGAGGATCGCTTGGCCCCAGTGGCACTGATCGCAACCGAGGGCTTTCGCGATACTCTAGAAATCGGTCGCCAGAACCGCCGCGAACTGTACCGGTTGGATGTAGCACCCAAGTTACCGCCGCTGGTGCCCGCCGAACGCCGCCTGGAGGTGACCGAGCGCATCGATGCCGAGGGCCGGGTATTAACACCGCTTACCGACGCCGAGATTGAGCGCGTGACCAAGGCGACTGAGAAGCTTGGCGTTCCGGCAGTGGCTGTCACCTTGCAGCAATGTTTTACCAACACCGAGCATGAAACGCGCCTCGGTCAACGGTTAGAGGCTGCTGTTCCCTATGTGGCGCTGTCACACAGAATGAGCCCGGAACCGCGTGAGTTCGAACGCTCCAACACGACTGTTCTCAATGCTGCTTTGATGCCGTTGACGGCAAGCTATCTCGACAAATTAGAGAAAACAGCGGGCAGCAGCACTAACTTGCACTTGTACCACTCGGCCGGCGGTATGGCGTCTGTCGAAGCGGTGAAAGATCGGCCGTTGGCCCTGGCCCTGTCCGGGCCGGCGGCTGGTGTTGCTGCGGCCGGACGTATCGCTGAGGAACTGGGGCTCGCCCAAGCAATTGGCTTTGACATGGGTGGCACAACGACTGATACCTGTGTCATCCTGGATGGTAAGGCGCAGGTCGACGGCAATCAGCGCCTGGCTGAGAGGCCGGTACGCCAGCTAATGGTTGCGGTCGAATCGATTGGGGCCGGGGGTGGCTCCATCGCCCGAATCCAGGGTCGGGCAATTCGGGTCGGCCCCGACAGTGCTGGTGCCGATCCGGGACCGGCCTGCTATGGCCACGGAGGTGAACAGCCAACGGTCTCCGATGCCAACCTTGTTCTAGGTTACCTGAATAGCGGATACCTCCTTGGCAAGACCATTCGCCTCGATCCCCAACTGGCACTGGCAGCAACCAAGAAACTAGCCGATGCCTTCGGCGTATCTGCTCAGGAAGCGGCGCTTGGTATTTACCAGGTGGCCAACGCCAACATGGCCCGAGCCCTGCGGCGGGTAGCGGTCGAGCGCGGTGTTGACGCGCGGGCTTGCACGCTAATCGCTTTCGGCGGTGCCGGCCCTATGCACGCCGTTGCCCTGGCTCGAGAATTCGGCATCACCCATGTCGTCGTGCCGAAGTTCTCCAGCGTTTTCTCGGCTCTGGGCTGCCTGACGGCCGAGCTTAGTTATGCCGAGCAACATGCGGTCCACATGTCGAGCACAGCGTGGCAGGCCGATGAACTAGAGAATCTACGCCGGGAAATGCACCAGCGACTGGCGCTGCTGCTGACCGCCGCCGGCCATGCTGGGGATTCTTTACTGGCTCAACATATTGCTCTGATCCGCTACGCTGGCCAGAGCGACACCGTCGAAGTGCCATTCATACCGCCGGCCAACCGCGACAGCCTCGGCGCTGGATTCAAGACCAGACACGAACGGCTCTATGGGTTCGTGACCGATGAGCCATGGGAACTGGAGACGCTGCGCCTTACTCTGTCGGCGCCAGCGGGAAACGACATTAAGATTCCAACAGCCAGGGCAGTACCAACCTCAACCCCAAACGACGACTCCATCGCCTGCTGGTTCGACACAAATTCCCCGATACCCACAGCACGCCATGACCGTGCAGGCCTTACAACCGAGAAAAAGATCGAGGGTCCGGCAATTATCGAGGACCAATGGTCGACCATCGTCGTACCACCTGGTGCCAGGGCGTGGTCGGACACCACCGGGCATCTGCATATCGATGCCGGCACATTCACGTGAATAGCAAAGTCAACCCGTTCACGGTCGAAGTCATCCGCAATGCACTGACTGCAATTGCTGAGGAGATGTCGCTCGTGGTCATGCGATCGGCTCGTTCGCCCCTGTTACGTGAAGCGGGCGACTTATCCTCGGCATTAACCGACGCTGCTGGTAATCTCATCGCGCAGGGGCGCGATATCCCAGCTCACTTGGGCATCATGGGCTATACGGTCCAGGAGTTTCTCCACCGGGTTCCCGCGGAACGATTGTCGCCGGGCGATGTTTGGTTTCTCAATCTTCCCGAACTTGGCGGCAATCATCTTCCCGACGTCAAGGCAGTGCGACCAGTCTTCGCCGAAGGGGTTTTGCAGGCATTCGCCGTCAGTCTCGCCCACTGGGCCGATATCGGTGGTGCACAGCCCGGTAGTTATGTTCCCCACGCACGGGATGCCTGGCAGGAAGGGCTGCGAATTCCACCATTACGCCTGTTTACCGCCGCTGGCCCAGATCGTGAGAAGCTGGACTTGATCTTGGCCAACGTCCGCGGCGCCCTGGAGCGTGAGGGCGATATCCTGGCCCAAATGGCCTCTACCCGTTCGGCCGACGAACGCCTGGCTGAGGTTTTCAAGCGTTACGGCGCAGCCACAGTGCAGGCTGCAATCATGGATCTCCATGATCAATCAGAAAGTGAGATGCGAACTGCCCTGCGCTCACTACCCCAAGGCCTATACACGGGCGAGGACTGGCTTGACGATGATGGTGCTGGTGACGGGGAACCAATCGCGGTGCGGGTGGGCATCGAGATCGGTGACGGTGAGGCAACATTCGATTTCTCTCTCACAGCCGACGCAGCACGCGGCCCCCTCAACGCGACTCCGTTTACTACCGCGGCCAGCGTATTTTACGCCGTCAAGGCGATCGCTGGACCCGATATTCAACCAAATGCCGGTTGCGCCCGCCCGCTGAAAATCATCACCCGGCCAGGATCACTTCTCAACCCACCGTTGGACCGGCCGGTCGTCGGCGGCAACCACGAAACCTCACAACGCATCGTCGATGCCATATTTCGGGCCTTGGAGCCGGTTGTTGCAAAACGCCTGACAGCGGGCGGCTCGACTACATCCGGGCTGCTGTTATTCAGTGGCCATGATCCGCGTAGTGGCCGCTGGACCACACTCTATGAGGTTCACGGAGGCGGTGAAGGGGCACGACACGATCGTGACGGTATGCCAGCTGTGCGACCGCATATGTCCAATGTCATGAACACGCCTGCAGAAGTAATCGAAGCCAATTATCCGATCTTGATTGAACGTCAGGCACTGCGACGTGGCTCAGGTGGCGCGGGACGTCATCGTGGTGGCGACGGCCAGGTCCGAGTCTATCGCGTGGTCGGGCCGGAAGTGGCTCTCACGACCATGGTTGAGCGCTGCCGGATACCGCCGTTCGGGCTGTGCGGCGGTGCGCCAGGTGAGACTTTTTGCATCACCCTCGAGCGGGCCTCGGGGAAGACATTAAAACTGCCGGGGAAAACCAGCGTTCAGCTCGAACAAGGCGATCGCATTGTTCTGGAAAGTAGCGGTGGTGGTGGTTTCGGTACAGCAACCGCACAACCGGCCTAAACGAGGAGAGTGACCATGAGATTGGCAAATAAGACAGTCATCATCACCGGTGCAGCGCAAGGGATGGGCGGCACTATCACCGAGACTCTGGCCCGCGAGGGTGCCGATCTGCTACTCGCGGCGCGGACCCGTGAACCACTAGAAGAAATGGCTGAAAAAGTGCGCGCCATAGGACGCCGGGCCGAGGTGGCGACAACCGATGTAACCGAAGAGGCGCAGGTCATCCGCCTGGTCGAGTGCGCCAGAGAATTCTTTGATGGGAGGATCGATATCCTGGTTAACACAGCGGGGGCTACCGGCCCCATAGAGACGCCAGTTTGGAAGATCGAGGACCAGGCGTTCAACGATCTTTTGAGGAAAAACGTCAGCGGGGTGTTTCTACCTATAAAGCATGTCCTGCCGACCATGATCGAGCAGCGATACGGCAAGATCGTCACTATAGGCGGTGCTTCCGGTATGCGTGGCTACCGCTATCGTGCTGGATACAGCTCATCAAAATGGGCCGTCCGCGGCCTGACCCGGACAACTGCACTCGATGTCGGCGAATACAACATCAACGTCAATCTCATCATGCCGGGAATTGTTGAAACGCCGCGCATGGATAAGTTGTGCCGGGAAAAGGCCAAGGCCCGCGGCTGGACAACCGAACAGGTCTATGAGGAATACGTTGCTGAGATGGCCCTGAAAAGAGTAACAACACCACAAGACGTCGCTGATTCCGTGGTGTTTCTCGCCAGCGACGATGCGCAGAACATCACCGGCCAGGAAGTCGTTGTCGATGGTGGTTGGGCGGTGTAAGAAAACAGCCGGGCAACCCGGAAAATGACAGGAGAATAACGATGTTGCCATCTTTTGAGTTGCTGGAGCCTCACTCGCTGGACGAGGCACTGAAAATGCTCGCGACCAGCGAGGCAACACCCCTGGCTGGCGGAACTAATCTGCTGCCCGATCTTCGCGCCCATGGCCGGGCGGGCAGACGTTTTATTAGCCTGGCGGCGCTCGACCAATTGCGTGGAGTCGAGCACAAAGGCAACCGGGTAATCATGGGCGGCAGTACCACCCTCAACGATATCCTGCGCGATCCACTCATGCCAAAAGCAGCACCATCGCTTGTTTCCATGGCCAAAGTTTTCGCCGGCACCATGATCCGTAACGCAGCCACTATCGCTGGCAATATCTGCTACGGTTCGCCATCTGCAGACGCCATACCGCCGCTGTTGTCGGTTGACGCCGAGGTCACGCTGACCAGTGCTGCTGGTGAGCGAACCCTCCCCCTGGACAGTTTCCTGCTGGGCTACAAGAAAACGGCCCACCAACCAGATGAGCTACTGAAGACGGTCGCATGGACAATACCGGCAGCGGATAGTGCAAATCTCTTCTACAAACTGGGTCGGCGCCGGGGTGACGCGATCACGGTCGTTGGTGTGGCGGTTACCGTCGTCATCGAGAGTGGTTCCTGCAGCAAGGCCCGGATCGCCCTGGGTTCGGTTGCACCTACCGTGTTCCGGGCAAAAGAGGCCGAGAACATTCTTATCGGCGGGCCGCTGACGGCCGCAACAATCGACCAGGCTGCGCTGACCGCGGCACAGGCAAGCCGTCCTATCGACGATATCCGGGCGTCGGCTGAGTATCGTCGCCATGCGGTTCATATGCTGGTTCGGCGGCTGCTGACCCAGGCCTGGCAGACGAGCGGAGCCAAACAACATGACTGACAAGAAAACCGGGATGGCCAGGGAGAAACTTGTAAACATCCATGTGAACGGGACGGCATGCGAGATCACCGTTCCTGCGTGGCGGACATTGCTGGAGGTGTTGCGCGAACTCGGCCACGTCGAGGTCAAATGCGGCTGTGAGAAGGGCGACTGTGGTGCCTGCGCAGTGCTGCTAGACGGTGAGGTTGTGGACAGTTGTTTGACGCTGGCCTGGAACGCAGATCGCCGTTCGGTCATGACGGTGCAGGGCCTGGGTGGGCCAGGTAAGGCCCATCCTCTGCAAACGGCTTTCATTGAGCACGGCGGTGCACAGTGTGGTTATTGCACGCCGGGCATGATTCTGGCGGCTAAGGCCCTGTTGGACGACATTCCTAACCCGAGTCTCGACGACATAAAGCGTGGTTTGAGCGGCAATCTTTGCCGCTGCACCGGCTATACGCGGATCTTCTCGGCCATTCGCGCCGCTGCCCAGGCTCTGCGGCAAGAAGGAGGTACGTCATGAACAGGATGGAAAACCCTCTAGCTGGCGTTAAGAGCGAAAAATTCCGCCAGGTCGGCAAGCCGCTAATACGGACGGACTCCCCGACCAAGGTATATGGTACCGCTGTCTATGCTGGCGACCTGACCATGCCAGGCATGCTGTATGCCGCGGTTCTCCACAGTGAGCGGGCCAGTGCCCTGCTGCGGCGAGTAGACACAACGCGCGCCAAAGAACTGCCAGGCGTTCATTGCGTGCTGACCGCTGAGGATCTACCAGCCAGCCAGGGCGTCATGACAGATATGCCGGGTCAGACCGGCGGGATGACCAAGAACACCAAGCAGCCGATCCTGGCTAAAGATCGGGTTCGCTTTTGCGGTGAGCCCATCGCATTGGTAGCGGCGGAAAGCGTGGCCATCGCAGAGCAGGCCATCGGGCTCATCGATGTCGACTACCAAGACATCGACGGCGTCTACGATCCCTTTGATGCGCTAGCTCCCGGGGCGCCGATCGTCTACGGGGATGACAACGTTGTGGCCAGCTACAAGATCCGCAAGGGCGATATTGAAAAAGGTTTTGCCGAGGCTGACGTCATTGTGGAAAACACTTTTACCACCCAATACCAGGAGCAAGCCTTCCTCGAACCGGAGGCGGCCCTGGCCTGGGTCGATGAACTGGAGGTGCTCAACATCCGCTCCAGTACCCAGGTGGTGGAACACTACCGCGCTGTCGCCGACGCCATCGGCTTACCGCATAATCGGGTGCGCTTGCGGGCCGAGTTCGTCGGCGGCGGTTTCGGTGGCAAGGAAGTCATGACCATTGAGGTCTGGCTGGCACTGCTGGCTCTGGCCTCACGCCGTCCGGTCCGTCTCGTGCAGCCGCGCGAGAGATCCTTCCTCTCCCATGGGCCGCGCCATCCGTTTAATATAACCCACCGCACCGGCGTTACCCGCGATGGTAAGATCACTGCACTGCAGATCAGTTTCACCTCAGACGCTGGAGCTTACGCCAAGCTCAGCCCCTACATCCTGCTTTATGCGACGGTTGGTGCGACCGGCCCCTATCGGGTCGATAACCTGCACGTCGATTCGGTCTCTGCCGCTACCAATAACTTACCAGCCTGTGCCTTCAGAGGATTTGGCACCATGCAGGCCAATCTTGCCTGCGAAGGACAGATGGAGGAGATCGCAAAAACGCTGGGCATGGATTCCATGGAGGTGCGGCGGCGCAATTTCATCCGCACCGGCGATGCCAACGCGACAGGACAGATCATTCGTAGCGCCGTCTGGTCGGACCAGTGCGCGACCCAGGCGCTGGCGGCCCTGGGTAAGCGTCCAGAGAATTCCCAGACGACCCGGATAGGCCACGGTGTCGCCTGCTATCAGCAAAGTTACGGTCGTATCCTCTGGATGAAAGACTCCAGCGAGGCCTGGGTCGGTGTGGAGATGGATGGCACTGTAGTCGTGCGTAGTGCCGTCGCCGACATCGGCGGTGGTCAGTCCTCGGCCCTGGCCCAGATTACGGCGGAAATTCTCGGCGTGCCGATGAAAGAGGTGGTCGTCTATTTCGGTGACGGTGCCGTCACGCCCCTGGCCGGCACATCGACAGCGAGCCGGGCGCTTTACATGTCTGGTAATGCTACCCAAATGGCCGCCACCCGGGTCCGCGAGAACCTGCTGGGTTGTGCTGGCCGACACTTCAGCGTTGAAGCCGAGGAGCTCGATATGAATGACTCGCAGGTATTCGTAGTCGGTGATCCGAAGCGATCGATGACCATCAATGATTGCGTTAAGCTGTGCGCGGCGGAAGGTGTCCATCGGCACAATCTAGCGATCTTCAAGGCCCCTACCAGTGAGGGCATTGATCCGGAAACCGGCCAAGGGGAAGTGTTCCCTGATTTTACCTACGGCGCCCACGCTGCCCAGGTTGCAGTCGATATCGAAACCGGAGAGGTTCGTGTGCTGCAAAGCATCGGAGCCCACGACGTCGGACAGGCCATCAACCTACGTGCCGTCGAGGGCCAGGTGGAGGGCAGCGCCCTCATGGGGCAGGGCTTTGCGCTATGTGAAGAACTGATCCTAGAGCAGGGACAACTACAGACCAGATCACTCAGTGAATACCTGATCCCGACCTCCGAGGACGTTCCCAAGATCAAGGCCATCATCCTTGAATCGGGCAGCGGCCTTGGCCCGTTCGGCTCCAAAGGTATCGGTGAACCGGTCTACGCGCCGGTAGCCGCATCCATCGCCAATGCTGTCACCGATGCCATTGGTGTGCACATCTTTGAACTCCCAATCACACCGGAGAAGATCGTAAAAGCGTTGCGAAGAAAAGAAACAGTCGGTTAAGGTGTCATAGAGTCGACTCTCGAACCAGACTTTGCGACCGGTTGTGTTATGAGTACTTCGCTTCCTGATCATGCCCGCGTCGTCATTGTCGGTGGCGGTATCGCCGGTGCCAGTGTTGCCTATCATCTGACCCGGCTCGGAGAATCCGATGTGGCCGTGCTTGAACACGGTACTTTGACCTGTGGCACTTCATGGCACGCCGCCGGTCTCATTATGCAGCTCCGCTCGAGCCATAGCCTGACCGAGTTGTCCCGCTACAACGTTGAGTTCTATTCCAGGCTTGAGGCCGAGACCGGCCGGGCTGTAGGATTCAAACAGAACGGTACGCTGGCTATTGCCCGCAGCCCGGATCGTCTCCACGAAATCAGGCGCAGCGCCACTATCGCCAAGAGCTTCGGTATCCAGGCAGAACTGGTCGGGCCCGCACAGGCCCAGGAGCTCTACCCGGCGATCGACCCAGGTCGTGTAGAGGGTGCTCTCTTCATCCCCGGTGATGGTCAACTCAACCCGGTCGACGCGGTAATGGCTTTGTTTGCCGGTGCCAAAGGCGGTGGTGCAAAAGTATTTGAGAATACGTCGGTCGAGTGTTTGCAGCGCCGTCCGACCGGGTTCTACCGCATAGAGACGTCCTCCGGTACTCTTGAGTGTGAGAAACTGGTGCTGTGCTGCGGGCTGTGGACGCTTAAGCTGGCTGCACAGTTGGGCGTGCGTGTACCACTGTACCCCTGCGAGCATATGTACGTGGTGACCGAAGCGATGGATTTCGTGGCGCCCACTCTGCCTGTTCTTCGTGACTGCGATGGCTACGTCTACATCAAGGAGGACGCCGGGAAACTTCTGGTCGGCTCATTCGAACCCCACGGCAAGCCGCGTGCGGTCGAAAATTTACCCGCAGAGCAGCGTTTCATCGAACTACCGGAGGACTGGGCACATTTCGAATTACCCTACGTCAAGGCCATGGAGATCATCCCGGCTCTGGCTGACGTCGGCATTGCCAGGTTCATGAATGGGCCGGAAAGCTTCACCCCGGATTCGCTCTTCATGCTGGGTGAAGCACCCGGGGCCGCCAACTGCTTCGTCGCTGCTGGCTTCAATTCTGAGGGTTTCGAGATGGGTGCTGGTGCTGGCCGCGCGCTGGCCGAGTGGATCATCCAGGGCGAGCCGACGATGGATCTCTCCGATGTCGATATTGCTCGTTATCACCCGTTCCAGGTTAATAGCAAGTATCTGCACGACCGGGCCGGAGAATCTCTCGGTGCCATCTACCATATGCATTGGCCCAACAGGCAGCGCGAGACCTCACGCCCGGTGCGCAAGAGCCTACTCCACGACCGTCTCGCGGCATGTAATGCCTGCTTCGGTGAGACTGCCGGCTGGGAGCGGGTCATGTGGTTCGCTCCGCCGGGTGTGACGCCGAAAGACATCTACTCCTATCACTGGCCAAACTGGTATGAACATACCGCCCAGGAATGCCGCGCGGCCCGGGAAGGTGTCGTCGTTCTCGACCAGAGTTCCTTCGGCAAAATTCTAATCCAGGGCGCTGACGCCTGTGTCTTCCTGCAGCACCTGTGTGCAGGCGACGTCGACGTGCCCGTGGGCAAGCTGATTTACACCCAGCTGCTGAATCACCGAGGTGGAATCGAGGCCGACATTACCGTTGACCGCCTGGCGGCGGACCGCTACATGATCGTCTCCTCGGCAGCCACGCATTCACGGGACCTGGCCTGGATCGAACGACACCTTGTCTCAGCAGATCGGGTGGTCGTGACGGATGTCACCTCTGCCTATGCGGTGCTCTCGGTCCAGGGCCCCAGATCCCGCGATCTGCTGGCCAGCATCAGCGACGCTGATCTTTCAAACGCGGCCTTTCCATTTTTGACATCGCAGGAAATTTCCATCGGTTATGCGCCGGCGATCGCTAAGCGGGTGACTTTTGTCGGCGAGTTGGGATGGGAGTTGTATATCCCAAGCGAGTTCGCTCAAGGTGCCTTTGACACACTGACGGAGGCCGGCCAGGAATTCGGCCTGCGTCTGGCTGGTTATCACGCTCTTGAGCATCTGCGCTGTGAGCGAGCCTATCGTGAATTCGGGCTCGACCTCGCGCCGGACGACACTCCGTTTGAAGCCGGCCTCGGCTTCAGCGTGAAGATGGAC
>CAJWEF010000027.1 GCA_913031305.1 uncultured Acidiferrobacteraceae bacterium | reverse complement strand
GATGGTGTCGAGGTGCGAGCGAGCAGTGTTATTGAGGGGGCGAAGATAGCGGCTAACTGCACTATCGGACCGTTTGCTCGCCTGAGACCTGGGACGACGCTGGCGAGCGGTGCCCACGTGGGCAATTTTGTCGAAACCAAAAACGCAGCCCTGGGGAAAGACAGCAAGGCCAGTCACCTGGCCTATGTGGGTGATGCACAGATCGGTCAGCGGGTAAACATCGGTGCTGGCGTGATTACCTGTAATTACGATGGCGCCAACAAGCACCAGACTCACATTGGTGACGATGCTTTTATCGGCTCGAACACTGCACTGGTTGCACCGGTGACGGTGGGTGACGGTGCAACCATTGGTGCCGGCTCTGCTATCAGCCGCGATATACCTCCCGGTCAGCTGGTCCTGACCCGCGCTGACCAAAAGACCCGGGACGATTGGCAGCGCCCGCAAAAGAAAAAAGACTGAATGCATTCATATCTGCCCGACGGCAACAGGTTCGTCATCGAAAAACAATGACTCGGGGAAAGGCGCTATGTGCGGAATAGTCGGTGCGGTAAGAAACTGTAACGCCAGCGGTTTTTTGCTTGAGGGATTGCGCCGTCTGGAGTATCGCGGTTATGACTCGGCCGGCGTCGTTATTATCAACCGGGACGGTGATCTGGAGCGCGCCCGTACCGTAGGCAAGGTTGCCGAACTTGAGCAGGCGTTGAACCAGGCTCCGCTGGTGGGGATGACGGGTGTTGCCCATACTCGCTGGGCCACACACGGCGGTGTCACCGAACCCAATGCCCACCCGCATATCTGTAACGGCACCCTGGCGTTGGTCTGCAACGGGATCGTCGAGAATCACGAGACTCTTCGACAAAAGCAGCGGGAAGCAGGCCTGGCGTTCACTTCACAGACTGATACTGAGGTCGTGGTACACCAGGTGTACCTGCATCTGCAAAAGGGTCTGGATCTTGCTGACGCTGTGCGCGCAACTATGAAAGAACTTGAGGGTAGTTTCGCCCTGGCGGTTGTGCATGCGGGTGAGCCAGATCGGTTGGTTGCGGCTCGACAGGGCCCCCCTTTGCTGCTGGGCCGCACCGCCGACGAATCTTTTATCGCGTCCGATATTAATGCCCTGCTTCCTGTGACACGCCAGTATCAGGTGCTAGAGAACGGTGACGTTGTCGACCTGCGGGGTGCGAATAGCCTGATTAAAGACCGCACAGGTGTTGTGGTCGATCGATTGGTGCATACCAGTTCCCAGTCAGGCGATAGTGCTGATCTGGGTGAGTATCGTCATTTTATGCAAAAGGAAATTCATGAACAGCCCCGCGCCGTGGCTGACACGCTGGAAGGTCGATTACAGGGCGATCAGGTGCTGGAAGACTCTTTCGGTCGCGAGGCCCCCAGGATTTTCGACGCCACGCGCCAGGTACACATTATCGCCTGTGGCACCAGCTACCACGCTGGGCTCGTGGCACGACACTGGCTGGAATATGTTGGAGTCCCTTGTGAGGTGGAGGTTGCAAGCGAATACCGCTACCGCCGACATGCGTCTCGTGAGGGCACTTTGGTGGTTACTATTTCTCAATCCGGCGAAACCGCCGATACCCTGGCGGCGCTTGAAGAAGCCAAACGCCAGGGAGTAGCGGGTTCCCTGGTTGTCTGCAACGTTCCCGAGTCTTCCTTGGTGCGCGAGTCCGATCTGGCTTTCATGACCCATTGTGGCCCGGAAGTAGGCGTTGCCTCGACCAAGACCTTTGTCAGCGCAATGACGGGCTTGCTACTGCTGGCACTGGCGCTATCGCGACGCCAGGGTTTCGACTCAGGGTTCGAGGCCCACGTGGTGCATCAGATCCGCACCCTGCCTGCAGCTTTGGAGTCGGCGCTTGGCATGGAGGCTGCTATTGCAAATATGGCCCAGGCTTTTGGCGACAAGCAGAACGCACTGTTCCTGGGGCGCGGCGCACATTTCCCTATTGCGATGGAAGGCGCGCTCAAACTCAAGGAGATCTCCTACATCCATGCCGAGGCTTACGCCGCCGGGGAACTTAAACACGGCCCCCTGGCGCTGGTCGATGAGAAAATGCCGGTAGTCGCTGTGGCGCCCAATGATCTTCTGATCGAGAAACTGAAATCGAATCTTGAGGAAGTGCGCGCACGCGGTGGCAGACTGTACCTCTTTGCCGATCCGGCATCAGGCTTGATCGAAAGCGAGGATGTTCAGGTGCTGCATGTGGCACCGGTGGATAGCGCCATCGCACCGATTATCTATACCGTTCCTCTGCAGTTGCTTTCATACCATGTTGCCCTGATCAAGGGTACCGATGTGGACAAGCCGCGTAACCTCGCCAAATCGGTCACGGTGGAATAGAGACACATGCGTGAAGGCCAGGCCCCAACCTGATTGCAGTGCCAATGAAGCGTTATCCTCCCGAACTCTTTGCCAGTGAAGAACTGCAAGATGCTGTCGAGGTAGCCGAACTGGTCAAGTTTGCCTCGATTCATCCGGTGGATGGAACACTTTGCGACCCGGTATTTGCCCCTTTCGTGTGTACCAATCGTAACGAGCCCGCGATTTTTTGCGCTCACCTGGCGCGGTCCAATCCATTGCTGGAGATACTCTCCAGCGGGCCCTTGACCTGCCGACTGGTGTTTCAGGCCGCCGACGGTTATATCTCCCCCTCGGTGTACGCGGAAAAACTGAAAAGCGCTAAGGTGGTGCCGACCTGGAATTATGTCGCCTGCCAGTTCTACGGAGCACTCGAAAAAGTCCCCGACCGCGAGTTGCTCGATCTGCTGGCACACCAGGTAAACGTTTTTGAACAATCCCAGGGTTCCGACTGGGAACTCGAAGATGCCCCTGCCGATTATCTGAAGCAGAGGGCCAGCGCGGTGTTTGGCATCCGCTTCACGGCGGAGCGTTGCCGGGCGCACAAAAAAATCAGTCAGAACCGCCCGTCAGATCGAGGCGCGATAATCGCCTGGACGCAAAACCTGCACACCCCATTCAAGTCACTGGCCCACTGGATGGCCGACAGTGGCGATACTTGATTGTGAAAACGACTCAATGAGCAACTCCCACGATGCAGCAGGCATCATGGTTTTGACCACCGGCGAACCTGCTGGTGTGGGGCCGGAACTCGTGGTGCAACTGCTGCAGCAGGAAGTCACTGGCCCGCTGTGCATTGCTGGTGACCCGGACCTACTGCTGGAGCGTGCGGCGCTTTTGGGTTTGCCCCTGGCGCTAAGTAGTGACACGCTGGCGGCACCCGGTGGTGAGGCGGCCGTGCTGCCGGTTAGCCTGAAAACCTCATCGCAGCCAGGTCAATTGGATGCCGCCAACGCGCTTTATGTGGTCGAGATGCTCGAGCGCGCTACTGATGGTTGCCTTAAAGGTGAGTTTGCGGGCCTGGTCACGGGTCCGGTGCAAAAAAGCCTGCTGATTGAAGCAGGCAACGATTTTATAGGCCATACCGAGTTTCTTGCCAAACGCGCTGGTGTAAAAACTCCGGTGATGATGCTGGCGAACGACCACCTGCGGGTCGCGTTAGTCACGATCCATATGCCGTTGGCCGAAGTTGCCTTAGCACTCACCCGCGAGCACCTGGAGGGGATCCTGCGCGTGCTCGATACGGATTTGCGTATGCGCTTTGGTATAGCAACACCAGCAATCGGGGTCTGTGGCCTTAATCCCCATGCGGGCGAAGCTGGGCACCTGGGCCAAGAGGAGATTGAAGTCATCATCCCGGTACTGGAGGCGTTGCGTGCACAGGGCTTGGATCTACGCGGTCCCTTGCCGGCCGACACCGCATTTACCCAAGACTCTCTTAAAGCTCTGGATGTGGTGGTCGCGATGTTCCACGATCAGGGCCTACCGGTGATCAAGCACGCGGGCTTTGGTAGCGTCGTGAATATAACCTTGGGCCTGCCCTTTGTGCGCACCTCGGTCGATCATGGCACCGCACTGGACCTGGCCGGCACGGGCCAGGCGGATGTGGGCAGCCTGGTTGCCGCGGTGAAATTAGCGCAACGATTATCCAGTGGCTCCTGAATCGCCCACCCTGCCCCGGCCGAGAAAACGTTTCGGTCAGCACTTTTTACATGATGCCGGCGTTATCCGGCGTATCGTTGACAGCCTCAATGCGCAGGCGGATGAAGTGCTGTGCGAGATTGGGCCAGGACAGGGCGCCCTGAGCGATCATTTGGTCGAGCTTGGCAATACCTTGCACCTGGTGGAGATAGACCGTGACCTGGCACCTTTTCTGGGCCAGCGTTATGTCAAACATTCGCAGGTGCAAGTGCATGAGCAAGATGCACTGGCCGTTAATTTGGCCGAGCTTAATCCGGACCAGCCCCTGGTGATGGTAGGCAATCTGCCCTACAACATCTCCTCGGTGCTGTTGATACATCTGTTGTCTCAGCGCGAAAAAATCTGCCGTATGCTGTTTATGCTGCAAAAGGAAGTCGCGCAACGGTTGGTGGCCGACCCAGGCGCCAGTGAATATGGACGCCTGAGTGTCATGGTCGGTCGCGTTTTCGAACCACGCATCCTGTTCGATGTTGGCCCCGGTGCTTTCACACCGCCACCCAAGGTGCGCTCAAGTATCGTGGCGTTGCAGCCGCACCGCGAACCGGTGGGTCCATCAGTGCGAGACGATGCCTTCGAAGCATTGGTCCGCCAGGCTTTTTCGCAGCGGCGTAAAACGCTCCGAAACAGCTTGAAAGGAATCTGCTCCGAGGCACTTATCAGACAGGCCGGTATCGACCCGGCTGCCCGGCCTCAGACACTCTCAGCCGCCGATTACGCGCGCCTGGTGGCACAACAGTCGCTCGAGGCAAGCAGTTAAGTCAGTTGTTATCGCGCCCTTTGCTGGTATCGACGGGCACTTCCGGGCTGCCAAGCAGTGAGGCCATGGTGGATTCAATCCAATCCTTCGCGGCCTGATTCACCGCTCGTGGTTTTTCGCCCTCGGTAGCAATAGGTGGTCCTACGCACACACGGATGACGCCGGGCTTTTTCAAAAAACTGCGCCGCCCCCAGTAACGTCCCGCATCGTGGGCTACCGGTACCACCGGCACGCCCGCCTTAACCGCCAGCATAGCGCCCCCAGGGTGGTAAGCGCCCTGCTCACCCGGAGCCATGCGGGTGCCTTCGGGGAAAATCACGACCCAGCGCCCTTGGGTAATCTTCTCGCGACCCTGGCGCAACAGGTCATTCATCGCCCGCACCGGGGTCGCCCTATTGATCGCGATTGGGCTGGTGGCTGCAAGGCCCCAGCCAAAAAATGGCAGCCACAAGGCTTCGCGCTTCAACGCCCAGGTCTGCGGCGGGAAGATAACCTGGAACAGAATGGTTTCCCAGGCCGATTGGTGTTTGGATAAAATGACGCCGGGCTGTGATGGCAAGTGCTCCATGCCTTCTACCTCGAAGCGTAATTGGCAGGTCAGTGCGAGCCACCAGCCGATAAAGTGCGCCCATAGTCCAATAATGCGCATCCGCGTTACCACCGGTACCGGCCATACGATCAGTGCGATCGGACAAAAAAGCACCGCAGAGATCGCCATGCCACAAAAGAAAAAGATAGAGCGGGCCCAGATCATGCGTCCCTCGGAACTGGCCGCTTAGCCAGCTCCACTTGCCTGGCGGCACGCCTGCATGTCCGAGTCCAGCGCACCGGACAACAGGACGTCAGCAAATGTGGCCAGATCATCATAGACCAACGCATGGGTTAGTTCGTTGTGGGCCTGAGCCTCTGTCAGCGCTTGGTGTGCGCGCGGCCCCTTACCGGTGCGCACCAATATGGGTAACGCCCCTACGGCAGCAGCACTTTGCAGGTCTGTTAGAGAATCGCCCACCACCGGCACTCCGGGTAGCGGTGTTGCCAGGCGCTCGCTGATTTCATAAAGCAGTCCGGGACGTGGCTTGCGACAGGTGCAATCGTCATTCGGTCCGTGGGGGCAAAAGAAGATCGCATCGATCCGTCCGCCGTGCTTGCGCAGGCTATTGGTCATTTTCTGATGGATACGGTTCAATGTTTCCATCGTGTAAAGGCCCCGGGCAATGCCCGACTGGTTGGTAGCGATCGTCACCCGATAGTCGGCCCGGGAGAGTCGGGCCAGCGCTTCCAGGCTGCCGGGGATAGCAACCCACTCGGCGACCGACTTGATATAGGCATCTGAATCAAAATTGATCACACCGTCACGGTCGACAATCACCAGGCCCGATTTCATCTACTCGTTCCGAAACTCTGACACCCGGATGCGACCATCGACGATACGGCTTTTGCGCTGGGCCAATGTGTCCATCTTGGCCCAGAAGGCGTTGTCCAGCTTGAAGTCACCGGCAATAGCGGTACCGATCAGCAGGATCAGCAGGTCGGCACATTCCTCGGCCAGGGCTTCGGTAGCCTTGCCTTTGGTGATACAGGCTGAAATCTCGCCCAGTTCTTCTGCCATCAGAGCCACGCGGTAGGGCATATCCTCACCACCGTACTCGCGCAGACGATGCTTGTCATGAAAAGCCTGTACCGCAGCCAGCATGTGGTCATAATGCCCCCGGTCATCTACCACTGGGACGCTCCGGTGTTTGCAGCAGCGAGATATCGGCGATGGTCAGGAACAAACTGCTCAATTGGTCCAGCAGCACCAGGCGATTGGCCCGCAGTGGCGGGTCTTCGGCCATGACCATGACCTCGTCAAAAAAGCGGTCCACCACAGGGCGCAGGCCAGCCAGGATGCGAAGTGCTGCCGGGTAATCGCCTCGCGCAACGGCAGGCGCAACAGCTCCTGCCGTTTCAAGTATCGATTGTGATAATGCAATTTCTGCGCTTTCGATCAGTAGTTGCGGGTTGAGCTCTTTGGTTATCGATTGTTCGCTTTTGCGCAGGATATTGCGAATACGCTTGTTTGCTGCTGCCAGACTAGCGGCATCGCGGCGATGGCGAAATTTCGCGAGGGCTTTTAGGCGTTGGTCAAAGTCCAGGGGCCGGCTGGCGCCTGCTTCGAGCACGGCCGAAATCTCGTCCTGAGCAAATCCTAACGCCGCGTATAGTGCGCGGTAGCGTTCCATCACAAAGGCGATGCACTGCTTTTTTGCGTTGGCACTAACAGGATTACCAGCCGTGGCGTAGGTATCGGCCGAGTGATTCACGAGTTCGACGATATCCAGGTCCACCTTTTTTTCGATCAGTATGCGAATGACGCCCAGCGCAGCCCGGCGTAGACCGTAGGGGTCTTTATCACCTGTAGGTTCCTCCCCAGCTAAAAACAACCCAACCAGAGAATCAATCCGGTCAGCCAGCGCCAGCACCCGCCCCGGGGCGCTCGCCGGAAGTTTGTCGCGGGCGTGTCGCGGCAGGTAGTGCTCTTCGATAGCCCGGGCGACGGCCGCAGGCTCTTTGTCATGTTGGGCGAGGTAACGACCCATGGTGCCCTGCAGTTCCGGAAACTCCCCGACCATGCCCGTAACGAGATCTGCCTTGCACAGATGTGCGGCTCTGGCACAAAGGGTTTCGTCGACCCGCAGTGTCGGGGCGATTTTGACCGATAAGGTCTCGAGCCGGCGCGTCTTGTCATGCAGGCTTCCCAGAGCCTGGTGGAAGAGGACGCCGTCCAGCTCATCCACCCGATCGTCCAGGGGTCGGCGGTTATCCGTTTCCCAGAAGAAGCGGGCATCGGCAAGGCGGGCGTTGAGCACTCGCTCATTGCCCGCCCGTACGCGCCCCGGCGCGGTGCTACGGATATTGCTTACGGTAATGAAGACCGGCAGTAGCCTGCCTTTGGTATCGATTACGTGGAAATATTTCTGATGGTCGCGCATAGATGAGACCAGCGCTTCGGTGGGAACTTTAAGAAAAGCCGGGTCAAACTGGCCTAGTAGCGCATGGGGTTTTTCCACCAGTGCGGTAACAGTATCGAGCAGCTGTGGGTCGATAACTGTTTTGCCGCCGGCCTTAATGCCGAGTCGGGATACCTGCTGCTCGATCAGCCGTGAGCGTGCATTGAAATCGGCAATGACAGCGCCTTGCTCTTTAAGGGTTTTTTCATAATCGCCAGCGTTACGGATACTAATACGTGCCTCGCCCATAAAGCGGTGTCCGCGGCTGATACGCCCGGCAGCAATGCCCAGGACCTCGCACGGCAGCACTCGCTGACCATGCAGCACCACCAACCAGTGTGCCGGACGGACAAATTCGGCCAAACCCTCGCCCCAGCGCATGCGTTTAGGTATTGGCAGTTTTTCAATGGCACTCTGGATACAAGGCTCGATAAGAGAGTGCACGAGCGCCCCAGGTACGAGCGCCCGATGTACCAGCCATTGGCCCTTGTCGTTTTCCAGCCTTTCCAGCTGATCGACGGTTACGCCACAGGAGCGGGCGAAGCCTGTGGCGGCTGGCGTTGGTTGACCTTGGTCGTCAAAAGCAGCGGCGAGTGCTGGGCCACGACGCTCGTTGATCTGATCGGCACAGCGGTGGGCGACGCCCGGAACCCGTACTGCAAGGCGTCTTGCGGTAGCAAACCAGCTCATGGGCCCTTCGCAACCCAGGCCGGTGTCGACCAGCGCATCGGTCAGCAGGGTTGCAAACTGTTCGCCCAGCTGTTTCAGGACGCTGGGCGGTAGTTCCTCGGTGCCCAGTTCGACCAGCAGATCTGCCCTGCCCTTGGGCTGCCCGCTCATGTTTGCCCCCGGGGAAATCCAAGCGCCTCGCGGGCCTCGAAATAGGCCTGAGCTACGCCGCGGGCTAAGGTGCGCACCCGGCCTATATAGCGGGCGCGCTCAGTCACGCTGATGGCTCGACGGGCATCGAGCAGATTGAAGGTATGCGAAGCCCGCAACACCTGTTCGTAGGCCGGCAGCGGCAGTTTTTCTTCGAGCAGGAGATTACAAGCCGTTTCGCAGCTCTCGAACTGGTTGAACAGTACCGCCACATCCGCATGCTCGAAGTTATAGGTGGATTGCTCAACTTCGTTTTGGTGATACAGGTCGCCATAACTGAAGAGATCGTTCCAGCGCAGATCAAAGATACTGTCTACACCCTGCAGGTACAGGGCAATGCGCTCCAGACCGTAGGTGATCTCTCCGGTCACCGGTCGACAGTCGAGTCCGCCAACCTGCTGAAAATAGGTGAACTGCGAGATTTCCATGCCGTTCAGCCAGATTTCCCAGCCAAGCCCCCAGGCGCCCAGGGTCGGTGACTCCCAGTCATCCTCGACAAAGCGCACATCGTCGCGGCAAAAACTGATACCGAGGGCCTCTAGCGAACCCAGGTATAGATCCTGGAATTCTGGCGGCGAGGGTTTGAGAATGACCTGGAACTGGAAGTAATGCTGCAGTCGGTTCGGGTTTTCACCATAACGGCCGTCTGCTGGTCTGCGTGAGGGCTGTACATAGGCCGCGCGCAACGGCTCCGGACCCACGGCGGCAAGGAAGGTCGCGGTGTGAAAAGTGCCGGCTCCGACCTCCATGTCGTAAGGCTGCATCAGCACACAGCCTTGCCCAGCCCAGTACGCCTGGAGGCGCAGGATCAGGTCCTGGAAATGCAACGTTTTTTGGCTCCCAGCGCAAATACGGGTTGAGTGACACATTATAACGGCAGGGGTTTTATCCGATAGTTTGCTCGCGCGCTGGCTGGAACAGATAAGTCGAGTTGCTACAATCCCGACTTATGAAAGCCGTTGCTCATATACCTCGAACCCGCCGGGCTGTTGCGCTCATATCGGGTGGCCTGGACTCCATGCTGGCGGCCCGCGTAATGCAGGATCAGGGACTGCATGTCGAGGGCCTTAACTTTTTTACCGGATTCTGTGTCGAGGGCCACACTCATGCTATCCGCAGCAATCCGAACCGAAAACCCCGGCGCAACAATGCGTTGTGGGTCGCCGAGCAGTTAGGCATTCCCCTGCACATTGTCGATGTGATTGAGGAGTACAAGTCGGTGTTACTGCGTCCTCGTCATGGTTATGGCGCAAACCTTAATCCTTGCCTGGACTGCAAAACCTTCATGGTGGGAAAGGCCCTGGAGTGGATGCAAGCACATGATTTTGATTTCATTATTACCGGTGAAGTGCTGGGTCAGCGGCCGATGTCCCAGCGCCGGGATACTTTTCCGGTGGTGGCCCGTGAGTCAGGAGCGAACGAGCGTTTGTTGCGGCCGCTTTGTGCGCAGCTACAGCCACCGACCTTGCCCGAGCGTGAGGGCTGGGTTGATCGTGAGCAGTTGTACGGGTTTTCCGGGCGTACTCGTAAGCCGCAGATCGCCTTGGCCCGCCAACTGGGGATCGAAGATTACGCACAGCCTGCCGGTGGCTGCTGTTTTTTGACCGATGCCGCTTATAGCCGCAAATTGCGCGATCTATGGCAAAACCGGGCCGAGCGAGACTATGAACTGGATGACATTATGTTGCTCAAGGTTGGGCGGCATTTGCGGCCAAAGCCACATCTCAAGGTGATCGTTGCCCGCGATGCTGGCGAGACCCGTTACCTGCGCGGTTACCGCAAACGCTTTACTTACCTCGATATGACCAGTCATAACGGACCACTGACGTTTGTTGAAGGCGAGAGGGATGACGCGGATGTGGAGTTGGCTGCCCGGATTGCGGCACGTTTCGGACAGGGCCGCGAGGCAAAAAGTGTCAGCTTTCAGTTCGTCAGCCGGGACGGTATCGAACGCGAATTACAGGTGGCGCCCTTCACGGTGGATGAAGTGCTAGGAGAGTGGTACCTGTGAGCGCGCATCAACTGGATGCAACCGGATTGCTCTGTCCGCTGCCGGTCATTCGTACCCAGGACCGGGTAGCGACCCTAAGGCAAGGGGATGTGCTGTCTGTTCACTGTACCGACCCGGGAGCCCTGCTTGATATTCCGGCCTGGTGCCGGATTCACGGTCACGAGTTGTTAAGTACGCAAGAAAGCGAAGAAGAGGTGCTAATCTGCATACGGGTACGAAAATAAAACCCCAGCGCATAAAAATAGTGCATAATGAAATCATGACGCACTAAATTAGTGCTAATGCACTAATTAAGGACCCCAATACGGGGCTTTTTCGCTGGCACGTAATTTGCTTTAGTTACAGACAGGCTTAGTTGTTATTTCATTTTTCACCGCGCGCTTTACGGGCCCGGGCATTGCACCGGTCCTGATGTGGCGCGTTAACCGTCGAGGAATCCGCCCCCATGTCAGCTGATGATGCTTTAAAGTTTATCCAGGATAAAAACGCCAAGTTTGTCGATTTCCGTTTCACCGACACCCACGGCAAAGAGCAACATGTGTCCGTGCCGGCGTCCGTGGTTGATGCCGACCTTTTTGAAGAGGGCAAGATGTTTGATGGCTCATCGATTGCCGGATGGAAGGGCATCAATGAATCAGACATGATCCTGCTGCCTGATCCTGACTCTGCTGTGGTTGACCCTTTTATGCAGGACACTACAGTATTGTTGCGCTGTGACGTGGTCGAACCTGCGACTATGCAGGGTTACGATCGTGATCCGCGTTCTATCGCCAAGCGGGCTGAGGCCTATCTCAAGTCAACCGGCACCGGTGACGATGCTTTCTTTGGTCCTGAAGCCGAGTTCTTCATTTTTGATTCGGTACGCTGGTCCAACGAGATGAGCGAAGCGGCGTACCACATCGAGTCGGTCGAGGCAGCCTGGAGCTCAGGCAAGGATTATGAAGAGGGTAACATCGGCCACCGTCCCGGCGTTAAGGGCGGCTATTTTCCCGTACCGCCCGTTGATTCGCTGCAGGATGTGCGCTCGAGCATGTGTCTTGCCATGGAGGACATGGGCCTCGGGGTAGAGGTTCACCACCATGAGGTTGGCACTGCGGGACAGGGCGAGATCGGTGTGCTATTTGACACCCTGGTGGCCAAGGCTGACCAGACCCAGATTTACAAATACTGTATCCACAATGTAGCCCATGCCCATGGGTTGACTGCGACCTTTATGCCCAAGCCACTGGTGGGAGATAACGGCAACGGCATGCATGTGCACCAGTCCATATTCAAAGGCGGTGACAATATGTTTGCTGGCGATGAATATGGCGGCCTGAGCGAGACCGCGCTGTATTACATCGGTGGTATTTTCAAGCATGCCCGGGCGCTGAATGCGTTTACCAATGCCAGCACCAATAGCTACAAGCGCCTGGTGCCCGGTTTTGAAGCGCCGGTCATGCTGGCTTATTCGGCCCGTAACCGTTCGGCCTCGTGTCGAATTCCCCATGTCAGCAACCCCAAGGGGCGGCGGGTTGAGGTGCGCTTCCCCGACCCCACCGCGAATCCCTATCTGGCGTTCTCAGCTATGCTGATGGCCGGACTGGACGGCATCCAGAACAAGATTCACCCGGGCGGCCCGATGGACAAAGATCTTTACGATCTGCCGCCCGAAGAAGAGAGCGAGATCGCAACGGTAGCGCATTCTTTTGATCAAGCGCTGGACGCCCTAGATGCCGACCGTGAGTTCCTCAAAGTGGGCGGTGTCATGAGCGACGATATGATCGATAGCTATATCGAACTCAAGATGGAAGAGGTGCAGCGTTTGCGGATGGCGACACACCCGGTCGAGTTCGATATGTATTACAGCGTCTGAGCGGGACAGTGTCAGCCCGAGTTGTTCTGGGTTGCCGCCTGTTCTGAGTTAATATGCACCAATATGGTGCAAATCAGATGAACCAATCCCAGACTGTCGACTATCTACAGGTTCTGGAGGCACTTACCACGGCGGTGCTGGTCGTTGACGCAGATAAGCGGGTCAGTTTCATGAATCCCGCCGCTGAGACATTGTTGGCGACCAGCATTCAACGCGGGGTGGGTCGTGAGGTAGGCGAATTGGTGCCGTTGGGCATCACTTTGCAGGCAGCGTTAATGGCTGCAGAGCAGGGCGACAGCACCACGCTGCGTGAGGAAACACTGGTGCGTCTGGGTGATGCGAACACGTTGTGCGTTGACTGCACGGTGTCACCGTTTGGCGTACAGTCCCAGAGTGGTTTTATGATCATTGAACTCGACCGAGTCGACCAGTTGACGCGTATCGCGCGAGATACCTGGGTACATGAACGCCAGGATGCCCTGAATCAGATCGTGCGTGCTTTGGCGCATGAGATCAAGAATCCCCTGGGCGGCCTGCGTGGTGCGGCGCAATTGCTGGATCGGGAATTACCACGGCGTGAGCTGCGCGAGTACACGCATATTATTACCCACGAGGCAGACCGCCTCAGTCGATTAGTTGATCGGTTGACCGGCGGTTTTCAGGCCATGGATCGTCAGCCGTTTAACCTGCATTCGGTGCTCGAACATGTGCGCAAACTGATACTGGTCGAGTTACCGGAAGGGGTGGAGTTCAAGCGCGACTATGACCCGAGCATTCCCGATGTCTGCGGCGATCGCGCCCAGATGATCCAGGTGGTGCTCAATATTGTGCGTAACGCGGTACAGGCCATGGAAGGGCGTGGGCAGATTAGCCTGCGGACCCGCGTCAGGCGACAGTACACCTTGCGTAACCAACGACATCGGCTAGTCGTAGAGGCCTCAATCACGGATAACGGGCCGGGGATCGATCCCGAGCTGATTGACCGGGTGTTCTTTCCGATGGTGACGGGACGGGCCGAGGGCACTGGCCTGGGTCTTGCGTTGGCCCAGGAGATCATCCACCGTCATGCCGGCTCGATCGAGTGTGCCAGTGAGCCGGGCCGAACCTGCTTTGTGCTAGCCCTGCCGGTAGGGGAAGCACAATGAGGCCGGCGCCTGTAGTCTGGGTGGTTGATGATGATGCCTCTATACGCTGGGTACTTGAAAAAGCGCTTACCAGCGCCGGATTTGTACCTACCGTTTTCGATAACGCCGACAATGTGCTCGGCCGCGCCCTGCGCCGCGCCCCTGATGTGCTTATTACCGATATCCGCATGCCTGGCACCAGTGGCCTCGATCTACTAAAGGCACTGGGCGATGAGTTGCCCGACCTGCCGGTCATTGTGATGACTGCCCACTCGGACCTCGACAGTGCGGTGTCGGCTTATCGCGGCGGCGCCTTTGAGTACCTGCCCAAGCCGTTCGATCTGGAAGAGGCGGTAGCGCTGGTCGGGCGAGCCCTGCAGAAAAAAGCCGGCCAGGAGATGCCCAAGGCGCCAGTTGCACCGAGTGGCGACATGATCGGCAAGGCGCCGGCCATGCAGGCAGTGTTTCGCATGATTGGTCGGCTGGCCGGTTCGGCCATGAACGTGTTGATCTCTGGTGAGTCTGGCACTGGCAAGGAACTGGTCGCGCGTGCGATTTATCGCAACAGTCCAAGGGCAGAGCGTTCTTTTGTTGCCATCAACACCGCGGCAATTCCCGCTGATCTTCTGGAGTCAGAACTTTTTGGTCACGAGAAGGGCTCGTTTACCGGCGCCCAGCGCCAGCGCCAGGGGCGTTTTGAGCAAGCCGCGGGCGGAACGCTGTTTCTGGACGAAATCGGTGACATGCCGCTGGATCTGCAGACTCGGTTGTTGCGGGTGCTTTCGGATGGCACCTTTTTCAGGGTGGGTGGCCACGAGGAGATAGCAGCGGACGTGCGCGTGATCGCCGCGACCAATCAGGAACTCGAAGGGCGGGTTCGCGAAGGTCGATTTCGAGAAGACCTGTACCATCGGCTTAACGTGATCGGCATTCACTTACCGGCGCTTCGTGAACGGCGCGAGGATATTCCCGCTCTGGCCCGGGTTTTTTTGGACCAGGCTGCGCATGAGTTACAGGTTGACTCGAAGCAATTGGATGAGGCGGTGATGACGGTACTTCGCGAGGCTCCCTGGTCGGGCAATGTCCGTGAACTGGAAAACCTGTGCCGATTGCTCACCGTTGTCGCCCCCGGGCGGGTCGTTACACTGACAGATCTGCCGTCCGGTTTTAACACCGCGGCCAACCTTGGGGAACCGGCCCAGACCTGGCAGCAACTGCTGGGTCGGGTCGTGGCAGATCGTCTGTCCGAGGGGCACCGAGACATTCTTTCCGAGGTCGGGCCGGACTTCGAACGTGTACTGCTGCGTACCGCGCTCAGTTTTACCCGTGGCCGCAAACAGGAAGCGGCCCGCTGGCTCGGTTGGGGGCGCAATACCCTGACCCGCAAGCTAAAAGAACTGGGGATGGACTGATCAGGGGCAGGTTCAGATGCCCATATTGCTAAGAGCCATCATGATGTGATTGAGCACCCCTGTTGTGCGTGGGTGTTCAACCTCCAGTTGGCGGATCGATTCCTGAACATTGTTGACCAGGGTATCGTGACCCTCCTCGCCGGAGGCTTCCAGGCGTGTCTCAAGATTTGCCACCAGCGCGTTCAGGCGGTCACGGGCGCTGTGGTCGGCTGCGGGCAACTGCTTGATTTCATCACGCAGTTGATCTATCAGCTGATGCAGGGTCTTTTCGGGCATAAGGTTATGAAGATGGCGTTTAGGGGTAGACGTCGCGACATTATACTTTCGTCATCAATCTAAACTACAGCCCAGATCAGGAGATACCAATGACAACACTCCAGGGGAAAACAGCCCTTGTGACCGGAGCCAGTGCGGGCATTGGCCTTGCAACTGCCCGCATGCTGAGCCATGCAGGAGCGCGGGTAATCTGCTGCGCCCGCGCTCTTGAGCGCTTGCAGATACAGCTCGATGAAATGCCTGGACCTGGCCTGGCCGTAGAGCTGGATGTGGCTGACGCCGTATCTGCCGCCAGCCTGCCTGACCGACTGCCCCAAGACTGGCAAGCGGTCGATATTCTGGTGAATAACGCCGGCAGTGATATCGGCGGACGCCAGCCTTTCCATGAAGGCGACATCAACCAGTGGGCCGGAACGATACAGACCAATGTGACCGGCCTTATGCAGGTGACCGCGGCCATGCTGCCGGGTATGCTCGCTCGGGAGCAGGGACATATCGTCAACATCGGTTCGACGCAGGGCTTGACTCCGGTTGCTGGCTGCGGTGCTTACACCGCAAGCAAATTTGCAGTGCACGGTTTCAGTGAAACGCTGCGACAAGAATATGCGGGGACCGGTATCCGTGTCTCAGAAGTATTGCCGGGTATGGTGAAAACTAATTTTGCAGCAACGCGCTTTTTCAGTGCCGAGCGCGGCGACGAGTTCTATGAGAACTATGGGCAATGCCTTGAGGCTGAAGACATTGCGCGTTCGATACTGTTTGTGCTGGAACAACCCATTCATGCGGTGATTGCACAAATCGTTGTGATTCCGGATAACGGAACTTAGACCAATGTCCTTCACAATGCTCCCGAAAATATCTCGCCGGTCGTTTCTCGGTGCCGGGGTCGCCGCGGCTGCAGCTGCCGGCACGTTCAGCTGGGTCTATAGAGCACGCAACAGTCGGGACCAAGCGGTCGGCCTGGTTGCCGACCCCCAAGGCATTATCGATTTGCCGCCGGACTTTTCCTATCAGGTGTTACAGCGGGTGGGTGATGTCATGAGTGACGGCTTTAATGCGCCATCTGCGCCGGATGGCATGGCCTGTTTTCCTGGAGAAGAAGATACCTGGATCATCATGCGTAACCACGAGATTCACAAAGGTACCCCGGTCGACAGCGGGCTTGCGGCCGCGCCTGATCGGGGTGGCGGGGTCAGCCGGCTGGTGATCGACCGCGCGAGCGCTGCGCTACGTGCAAGCAACATGGTATTGACGGGGACTTCACGTAACTGCTCCGGCGGGCCGACTCCTTATGGTTGGTTGAGTTGCGAGGAAGTGGAGGAAGCGGGACACGGTTATGTTTTTCTTTGTGATCCAGGAGCATCTTCCGTGCGGGCCCCACATCGGTTATCGGCGTTGGGGCGTTTCCCCCACGAGGCGGCTGCCTTTGACCCGACATCGGGCATAACTTACCTCAGCGAGGATGCCTCCCAAAGCGCTATTTACCGTCATGTGCCGGATAGCCCCGAGCAACCTTTTGTGGGGGGGCATTTGCAGGCGCTTAAAGTTCAGGGACAGAATCGGTTCGACCTGTCTGAAGGCCGAAAGATCGGCGACCAGTTTGCAGTTGAGTGGGTGAACATCACTGATCCAACAGCCGCCGATAAGCGGACGCGTACGCAGGCACAGCAACGCGGTGGCGCTATTTTTTCGCGTGGAGAGGGCGCCTGGTTCGATGGGTCCAGCGTGTACCTGTGCTCCACTGACGGTGGTCCAAAAGGTCGTGGGCAACTGTATCGGCTTGATATCGCCAACGCGGCGCAAACCGATACTCTGACGTTGATTGCCCAGGCGCAAGGGGATGGTGATTTTGATCACCCTGACAACGTTACGGTATCGCCCTGGGGCGATATATTCCTGGCTGAGGACGGCGACGCACCCAATGGCGTGCGGGTACTCAAACCCGATGGTCGCTTGCTTTACTTCGCGCGCAATGTCATGAATGATGGCGACAGTGAGATTACCGGGATCTGTTTCTCGCCTGACGGCAAATGGCTGTTCCTGAATATCCAGTGGGAGGATTTGACGCTTGCGATCACTGGGCCTTTTATGACTTGATTGGCTTGATCTTGAGTGCTGGGCACAAAGCCTTGGGCAGTGTGCAGGCACTGTGCAAATGAGCCCTATGCTGCGCTTTGTGGGTGGCAAGTCTCAAGAAGAACAATTCGGGACGCTCTGGTGGATTGCCCGCGCGCATTTTCAAACAGATAGTGCTACCACTCAAGTTGGATACAGCAGTCAGCACTGCATAGGCTATAAACGGAATTTCATAGAGAATATCATATGAAAAATCACTCACAGGTTTGCGTGATCGGCGGCGGCGTCGTAGGTTGCTCCGTTTTGTACCACCTCACCAAGCTCGGTTGGTCAGACGTGATGCTGATAGAGCGATCTGAGTTGACATCCGGATCTACCTGGCACGCGGCAGGCGGCTTTCATACGCTGAACGGCGACACCAATATGGCGGCGTTGCAGGGTTACACCATCAAGCTTTACAAGGAATTGGAAGAGCTGACTGGCATGTCCTGCGGACTGCATCACGTCGGTGGGGTCACGCTGGCTGACACCCCCGAGCGTATGGATATGCTCAAGGCGGAGCGCGCCAAGCACCGTTGTATGGGGTTAGATACCCAGATTCTGTCGCCCGCGGAAATCATCGAGGTCGCACCGGCGACTAACACCGCCGGTTTGCTCGGCGGGCTTTACGATCCCCTGGATGGCCATCTTGATCCATCGGGCACCACCCATGCGTACGCTCGGGCAGCGCGCATGAATGGAGCTGAGATTCAGCTGCATACCAAAGTGATTGAAACGAACCCGCGGGCCGATGGCGGTTGGGAGGTCGTTACCGATCAGGGCACGGTCATAGCCGAGCATGTGGTGAACGCGGCGGGCCTGTGGGCACGTGAGGTGGGCGCTATGGCGGGCGTCTATCTGCCGCTGCATCCCATGGAGCATCAGTATATTGTCACGGACGATATCGCCATGATTTACGAGCGCGATACCGAGCATCCACATGTGATGGACCCGGGTGGCGAGAGTTACCTACGCCAAGAGGGCAGGGGCCTTTGTATAGGTTTTTATGAGCAAGCGTGCCAACCCTGGGCTGTTGATGGCACTCCCTGGGACTTTGGCCATGAACTGCTGCCCGATAATCTGGACAAAATTACCGACTCGATAGAGTTTGCGTATCGGCGTTTTCCGGCTTTGAAAAAAGCCGGAGTTAAAACCGTTATCCATGGCCCATTTACTTTTGCGCCCGATGGCAATCCCTTGGTCGGGCCGGTGCCAGGTCTTCGCAATTACTGGTCTGCCTGCGGCGTGATGGCCGGTTTCAGTCAGGGCGGCGGCGTTGGCCTGACTTTGGCCCAGTGGATGATCGAAGGCGAGCCTGAGCGCGATGTTTTTGCGTTGGATGTGGCCCGCTTTGGTTCCTGGACAACGCCTGGCTACACCCTGCCCAAGGTCATTGAAAACTATCAGACGAGATTCTCGGTGACGTATCCGAACGAAGAGTTACCAGCGGCCCGTCCTTTTCGCACCACACCTATGTACGATATTCAGGATCAACTCGGCGCTGTTTTTGGCCAGCAGTTCGGGCTTGAAGTGGTGAATTTTTTTGCACACGGGGATGAATCGCACTACGAGACCCCGTCGTTTCGCCGATCAAATGCATTTGCAGCAGCTGCCCGTGAGGTCAAAGCTGTTCGTGAGAGCGTGGGTATCAACGAGGTGCAAAATTTTGGCAAGTTTGCGGTGACCGGAGCCGCTGCGCGCGAATGGCTAGATTGGATTATGGCAGGCCGCATACCTGAGGAGGGGCGTATGAGTTTGACCCCGATGCTCTCGCCCAAGGGGCGTCTGATCGGGGATTTCACCGTGTCCTGTCTTGCAGAAGATGAATTCCAATTGACATCTTCTTACGGCTACCAGGCAGTCCATGAGCGATGGTTGCGACAGAACTTACCTGACGGGGTAGGCCTGGAAAATATCTCGGATAAACGCACGGGTTTTCAGATCGCGGGCCCTTTGGCGCGCCACGTGCTAAGTGGTGTTACCGGCGCTGATGTGTCGGCCAAAGCTTTTCGATTTTTAGACGTCAAGCGCATGGTTGTTGGCATGTGTGACTGTATTGTGCAGCGGGTCAGTTATACCGGCGACCTGGGGTTTGAGATCTATACCGATGCCGCGAGCCAAAGGGCGCTCTGGCATGCCTTGTGGGCGCAGGGAAAGCCGCACGGTATGCGACCCTTTGGCATGCGAGCCATGATGAGTCTCCGGCTGGATAAATTTTTCGGTAGCTGGTTGAACGAATACTCGCCCGACTACACGGCTGGCGAAACCGGGATGGATCGCTTTATCGTTTTTGGCAAGAAAAGCAATTTCATTGGGCGCCAAGTTGCCGAGGCCCAAAGAGCTAAAGGCGCGAAACGTAAACCAGTTGTGTTCGAGGTTGATGCGCTGGATGCAGATGTGATCGCCTATGAGCCGGTCTGGATAAACGGCGCAGTACGAGGGTTTTGTACTTCCGGGGGCTACTCCCACTATGCGCAGAAATCTATCGCTATGGCGTTAGTTGATGCCGAGCACGTGCATGAAGACCTTGAAGCGGAAATCGAGATCCTGGGAGATATGCGATCCGCCAGAAGGATTACGGTTCCACCGTTTGACCCCGATGGACAGCAAATGCGCGGATGAAGATTATTCAT
>CAJWEF010000026.1 GCA_913031305.1 uncultured Acidiferrobacteraceae bacterium | reverse complement strand
AGGTTCTGGAGCTGATGCAGGATCTGGTGGAGGAATTCCATATGGCGATCCTTTTTATAACTCACGATCTGGGGGTGATCGCACAGACCGCGGATCATATCGCCGTAATGTATCTCGGCCAGCTAATGGAAACTGGCACGACCCGATCGGTCATACACCAGCCACGCCATCCCTACACGCGGGGACTACTGAACGCCATACCGAAGCTCGATGAGCTCGATGCACCGCTGGTTGCGGTGTCGGGCGACATCCCCAGTCCATTGGAAAGGCCGGCGGGATGTGTTTTCCATACCCGCTGCTCGGAAGTGATCAAAGGTCGGTGCGCGACTGTCGAACCGGAAATAAAGCTCGTTGGACAGGATCATGATGTCGCTTGCTTCGCAGTTGAGTTGGCCGACGAGGAACGTACGGAGAAAGCGGCGCCATGAGCGAGAGCATTGTTTCTATTCGCAATCTGGCCACGCATTACCCGATAACGGGAGGCTGGTTCGGCCCAACTCCAGTCGTTCGTGCGCTCGACAATATCGATTTGGAGATTAAGCGGGGCCAGTTTTTTGGCCTGGTCGGAGAAAGCGGTTCCGGCAAAACGACATTGGGTCGCGCCATTCTGAAGGCGGCTCCCATCTCCGCGGGCAAGATCATCTTCCATGATGGAAAGAAAGAGTTCGATATCAACACTCTGGCCAAGCAGGATGTGCTGGCGTTCCGTCGCCAGGCGCAGTTGATATTCCAGGATCCTTATGCCGCTTTGAGTCCACGGATGACCGTCCGGGACATCATCGCCGAGCCGCTCGAAGTTATGAAACTCACCAACAGTAAGGATGAAACGAACCAGCGGGTTCGCGAGATTGCCAGCGAATGCCGCCTCAACGTCGAGCATTTGCGCCGCTTTCCCCATGCCTTCTCGGGAGGCCAGCGGCAGCGCATCTCCATCGCGCGCGCGCTGGTCGCCAACCCCAGTTTTATGGTGGCCGATGAAAGCGTCGCAGCCCTGGATGTCTCGATTCAAGCCGATATCCTAAACCTGCTGAAATCACTGCAACATCAACGCGGTCTTACGTTCCTGTTCATCTCCCATGACCTCAGCGTCGTCGCCCACGTCTGTGACATCGTGGCGGTGATGTATCTTGGCCGGCTTGTTGAAATGGCGCCGACCCGGAAACTGTTCGCCAAACAGCGCCATCCTTATACTGCCGCCCTGCTTTCGGCAATCCCATCCCTCGATCTCGACCATCACCACATGGCCATAAAGCTCGAGGGAGAAATCCCGAGCCCAATTACGCCTCCGTCCGGTTGCCGTTTCCATACCCGCTGTGCTTACGCCCAAGATCGATGCAAGATGGAGATACCTCAATGGCGCAAGCTCGACGACGACCATTCTGTCGCCTGCCATTTCGCTGATGAACTAGATCTTTAGCGCCGCTGGATTTCTGTTCGAAGTCGGCAACCGCCTGGCGAAGGGCGTTGTTGCAGGGACCGGGGTTGGTCTGATACCAGAGCATTTTATCACCGGTCCGGACGCCCTGATGCCGCATAAGTTCAACGCCAGCATTCGGCACAAGTTTGAGAAGAAACAGCATCGGGTGACAAACTGGGATGAGTACAATGAGAGCCTACGCAAACGAGGTGACCTGACAGTTTGGATCGACACCGAGGCGTTAAACCAGTGGACCGCTCCGCGTCGGACATCATGGGGTGGTCAGCCGACATACTCGGATTTGGCGATCACGACATGCTTGACATTGGGCATGGTTTTCAAACAGCCGCTGCGCCAGACACAAGGGCTGATGCGTAGCCTCGCAACGCTCATGGGGTTGGATATTCTGGTGCCGGGCTTTTCGACCCTGTCACGCCGTGGTCAGGGTCTGAACCTGCCCGCAAAACCCCAAACTCAGAAAGATCAGCCAGTCCATCTGGTAGTCGACAGTACCGGGCTGAAGATCTTCGGCGAAGGTGAGTGGCTGCTGAAAAAGCATAAAACAAAGACCAAACGCAGATCCTGGCGCAAGCTTCACCTCGGTCTAGACCTTGTGACCGGTGAGGTCATCTGCACGGAACTGACCAAGGACGACGTCGGCGACCCGACGGCTTTGCCTGGGCTCCTGGGTCAAGTCAATGGCCCTGTTTCGCGGTTTCTGGCGGACGGCGCTTACGACGGTACGCCGACCCGCGATCTGCTCAAGGGGCGTTTTGGCGAGACGGTAGAGGTCATCATCCCGCCTCCGAAAAACGGCATCCCCTGCCCCCAATCCACGCATGGCCCGACACTTCGAGATCGACATATTACCGCGATTAAGGCCCACGGTCGCCTGGCTTGGTAGTTCAGCAGCGGCTACAATCAGCGCAGCCGAATTGAAACGCAAATGGGGCGTTGGAAGACCGTCATCGGGCCAAAGCTGAAGGCGAGACGTTTTGAAAACCAGAAAACGGAGGTCAAAATCGGCACCAACATTCTCAACAAAATGACTGAGCTTGGGCGTCCCAAGTTCGAGGTTATCGCCTGACCTGAATCATGGGTAAGGGCACTCTCAGCTAAACGCTCGATCCTTGCAACAACGCCTGTTTTAGCCCTGAACCTCAATTAACGTGGGAATATCCCGTTTGTGCGCGGTTTTCAATGCCTGTGTGAGGGCTTCCGGGGTATCCACATGCTCCGCTTCACAGCCGAACCCCCTGGCGATGGCCAGGAAATCCGGGGTGTATTCGATACAGCCCACAGGCGCGATCTGATCAGCGACCATATTGTCCGAGATGGTTTTATAGCCCTGGTTATTCCATAGCAGGATAGCGATACCCGCTTTGGCTTCTACTGCGGATGCCAGTTCGCCAATGGTGAACAGAATACCGCCATCACCGGTAATGCAGATCACCGGGCGATCAGGTGCGGCGACCTTGGCGCCGATTGCACCCGGCAGGCCATAACCCAGCGTGCCGTATCCGGTGGCGGAATTGAACCAGGATCGGGGCTGGGGAGCTTCATAAATGTGATTGCCGGTATAAACCGGCTGGGTGGAATCGCCGACCACGATCGCATCATCAAAGGCTGCCGTAATGGCATCCAGCCAGGGTTTATGTACTGACGCCCATTCACTGATTTCTTCTTCGCTTTCTTTACGTACCGCTTGTGCTTTCTTGGCGCCTGCCTTCGTATCAATCTGGACCCCCCGTTCGCCCAGCGCCACATCAAGGGCTGCCAGGGCGAGCGCCGCATCACTGGTGATGGCAAGATCAGCCCGGTAATTGCGCGCGGTCTGATCCGGTTCGATATCGACCCGGATCAGCTTGCCGGGCAGGGGGAGAATGCCGTGGCGGTCTATATCATAATCCGTTTCACCCATTTCCGTGCCCACAGCCAGCACCACATCAGCTTCCGCCAGAAGCTTGCGCATGGGCGTATAGGGGATGTAGGAGCTGCACGACAAGGCATGGCCCGGTGGCAGCACGCCCTTGGCGTTGTTGGTGAGCGCTGTGGGGGCACCCAGCCGTTCGACCAGGGCCTGTGCTTCCTGGGCCGCATCCACCGTGCCGCCGCCTAAGAAAATAACCGGAGATTTCGCACCCGCGAGCCAATCGGCGGCTTCGGCGATGGCTGATGGTGCGGGTCCGGGCCGTGATGCATACACAGCCACGCCCCTATTGATGCCTTCCGAGGGTCGGGCAAAGATATCGATGGGAATTTCAATGTGAACCGGGCGCGGTCGGGCGCCATTAAAGACCGCAAAGGCGCGCGCAATAACGCCGGGCAGGTCCTCGGGGCGCAGCACGGTCTGGCTGAACGCTGCCACACCGGCCACCAGTTCGCGTTGTTGACGAAGCTCGTGTAGATGGCCTTCCTGCAACCCCGCTTGGCCCACGGCATTAGTCGATGAAATAACCAGCATGGGGATGGAATCGCCATAGGCCTGACCCATGGCGGTGGTTATATTGGTCATCCCGGGGCCGGTAATAATCAGGCACACGCCGGGCTTGCCGGTGATGCGCGCATAGCCGTCGGCCATGAACCCGGCACCTTGTTCGTGGCGCGGTGTTATGTGGCGCATATCGGCACGCTGCAGCCCACGATAAAGTTCAAGCGTGTGGACGCCCGGAATACCAAACACGGTATCCACGCCGTAGGATTCGAGAATCTCCATCAACATTTCACCGCAGGTGGTCATTACTTTATCGCTCCTGAAAATTTCCTACGTTAGATCGAAAATCTTGCCCGGGTTCAAGATATTGTTTGGATCAAACAGCGTCTTTATTCGCCGCATGATTTCCATTTCTTCAGGCGTCCGGCTGATGCCCAGATAGGCTTTCTTCTCCAGCCCGATCCCGTGTTCCGCCGATACCGATCCGTTCAGTTCTTTCAGCGGCTCATAAACAATGGCGCACGCTGCCGCAATCTGATTCTCGTGTATCCCGCCAAGAGAGAAATGAACGTTGTTGTCGCCGATGTGGCCCATGCTGAGCAGATCAGCCTGGGGGGCGACAAGCTTTAATTCAGTGCGTACAGAGTTCACGTAATCATCCATGGCAGCCAGATCCAGACTCACATCAAAATAGTACCCTGTGTCGTATAACTTCTTCTCTGGCTCGAAGCTTTCTCTGATCTGCCACAGGCGCTCGCATTCTTCTTCTGACTTCGGGATAACACCATCAACGATCAAGCCATCTTCGAACACCTGAGCCAGTAACTCCTCCATCTCATCATTTCCGGTTTCGGGGTTCAGGAACGGCATTTCCGCAATCACAAAGAATTCCACAGGGTCAGCAAAAGGCGACTTCACATCCGATGTTTCGCCCGTATTCACCTCGTAGTAATCGCGCCACATGACTTCATAGGCGATCACACCGCCAGCCACTTTCTTATCCAGGGTGCGCAGTAATTTCATAACAGCAACCCAGTCGGGTACAGACAGAAACGCCGTTCCCACACCGGGCAGGGCTTCATGAAGACGAAGCACGGCACGCGTGACAACGCCGAGGGTTCCTTCTGATCCCACAAATAGCTGTTTCAGATCATAACCTGTATTGTTTTTGATGAGGCTGCTCATGCCATTTAGCACAGTGCCATCAGCCAGAACCGCCTCAAGCCCCAGCAGCTGATTGCGCATCATGCCATAGCGTACAACCCGCACACCGCCCGCATTGGTGGCGATGTTGCCGCCGATGGTGCACGACGCCCTGGCACCTAGATCAAGCGGGAACATCAAGCCTGCTTCATCAGCCTTTTCATGTACGTTCTGCAGGATTACACCGCCCTGAACAGTCATGGTGCGGCCGATTTCATCCACATTCTCAATGGCATTCATCCGCTCCATGGTCAATGCGATCTCATGAGGTTCGGTTTTGCCAGCGTCAGCCAACCCTGTCATACCCCCAAGGGGGACAACTGGTTGTCCGACCTTGTTGCAATGGGCAAGCACTTGGGAAACTTCGTGGGTGGAAGATGGCCGCACAAGCGCCTTGGCGTTTAATGCGGCACCCGACCATACATTCCCCACACGCGACGATAGGGCGTCTGTATCAAGAACACCTTTCTCGCCCACAATGGCCCGCAATTCATGAATGATGTCGCTCATGCAGCTGCCCCTCCATGGTCCGTTTTAAGTAAGTACCATCATGAACCTTGCCATGACTTCCACTTGTGAAGCAACGTTCAGTTTCCCGTACACCCGACGCCGATGAATGCGTTCGGTTTCCGGTGGAATGGTCAGCGCACGTGCCGCTGATTTGCTGGAATGCCCGCGAGGATGCTATCGTGCTATCCCTTCCTTTACGGCCTCGGGGACTGATTAATATCAATGTTTGTAGCTTTGCCCTGCTTCATATTGTCCAACCAATGGACCGGCGCAGAAATTGAACAGGCGATAAAATCTGCCCGGATACTGGCCTGTGCTGACGATCGACCTTTTGTGCAATGCGATATCACACGCAGCATGGGGCAATTCGTACCGTTATCAAAAACCAGGCATGAACAGGTCAATGAATTGCGTTACTGGTCGGTCGACCGCGCAACACCAGCATCAAGCAAACTGGCCCTCTCAAGTGAATAACCCGAACAAAAAACTACAGATACTATCTGCGTTAAATCTATTCCCGGTCATTATCGTTGGTCTGTTGTTACCGCTGACTACTGTAATGGCTCAATCTCCCGACGCCCAGGCAATCGTCAAGGCATCGATTGACCACTGGCGCGGCACCTCATCCTACACGGTCATGGATATGACCATTCATCGCCCGCAATGGCAGCGCACGATGCGCATGAAAGGCTGGACCCTGGGCGACAATAAATCACTGGTGCGCGTGGTTGAGCCGCGCAAGGATGCCGGTAACAGTACGCTGCTTATCGACAGCCAGATGTGGACATTTCTGCCCAAAATCAACCGGATCATCAAGATACCGTCGAGCATGATGAGTCAAAAATGGATGGGTTCGGATTTTTCCAACAAGGACATCGCCCGTTCGGATGACATCGTACACCAGTACCTGCACACCCTGATCGATACCGAAACCGTCGATGGCCACAAGGTCTATGTGATTGAATCAATCCCGAAGGAAGATGCCGCCGTTGTCTGGGGCATGGAAGTGGTCAAGGTCCGCGATGACTATGTGCTGATTACACATGCCTTTTATGACCAGGACATGGTCCTGGTCAAACAGCTGGACACATTGCAGATCAGCGAAATGGGGGGTCGCACAATTGCCGCCCGGCAACGCATGATCAAACTTGAACAAGTTGAGGAATGGACCGAGATCAATATGGTATCTGCTGAATTTGATGTCACCATTCCGCCAACTACTTTCACTCGCTCGAATCTGCGCAATCCAAGATAATAATCGATGATTCTGCTTCGCCTTGCCTGGCGCAATCTGTGGCGCAGCCCACGCCGCACCCTGCTTACCCTAGGTGCGATGGTGTTCTGTAATACCATTCTGGTGTTCATGATTGGCCTGCAACTCGGTATGTACGATTTGATGATCAACAACACCCTGCGTGCATTCTCCGGGAATCTGCAAATCCAGGCGACAGGCTATAACGAAAAACCACAGATGCGACGCAGCTTTGCTGACGCCACACAACTGGCGCAGCGCGTACGCGACCATATCAATCTTGATTCAGTTTCGGCTCGCGCGACCGGCTTTGCCCTGGCCTCATCACAAACTCGCAGTTATGGCGTCCAGGTGCTCGGCGTGCAGCCAGCAACGGAAGCCCTGGTTTCAACCCTGCCGGGGCTGATCAAGCAAGGCAGTTACCTGTCGCCCGATGATGCGCAGACAGCCGTCGTCGGCAGCGTATTTGCCCGAAATATTAAAGTTGATATCGGCGATGAACTGACCCTGGTTGGCAGCGGCAAGGATGGATCAATTGCCGCGACGGTGGTCACTGTGGTCGGCATCTTCGACAGCGGTATCAGCGAACTGGATCGCAACTTGCTACAAATGCCGCTGACTGTCTTCCAGGATGTCTTCAGCCTCGGTAATGATGCACATAAAATTGTCATCTCCGCTGCCAATCTTGATGCCGCGGTAAAAGTTGAATCTGAAATCTCAGCACTGATTGCAGATCACCCGGACCTGACCCTGCTCGACTGGCAAACTTTAAACCCGGGTCTCCAGGAAGCAATCCAGGCTGATTTTTCCAGCGCCTGGTTTATGTATGGTGTGCTGATCGTGCTGGTTGGCTTCAGTGTGCTCAACACTGTACTGATGTCGGTGCTTGAACGCACTCGTGAATTTGGCATTGTGTTGGCGCTCGGGCTGACCCCGGGGCGGGTCGGCTGGGTTGTCATGCTCGAATCACTGTTGATGGGGCTTGCCGGATTCAGCATCGGCGCGGCAACTGGCGCGGCACTTAATATGTATTTTGCAATCAACGGCTTCAGCTATTCCGGCATGCAGGAAATGGGCGCACGCTTCAATTTACCAGCTGAATTTTACCCCGAGGTTTCGCTGATTGCGCTGACCCTGGGGCCGGGTGCGATCCTGATCGCCACTCTGCTCGCAGCGATTTATCCGGCCCTGCGAATTCGCGGCCTGCAGCCTGTCGAAGCCATGCGTGCGGTGTAACCCGGAGATCATCAGGCCATGCAAACACCTTTTTTGATGTTATCCACCATCGCCTGGCGTAATCTTTGGCGCAACTACCGGCGCACCCTGATCATGCTTCTGGCAATATCGGTCGGCGTATGGGCCATGATCTGGATGACCGCACTGATGCGTGGCATGGTTGATCAAATGATCAAGGGCAGCATCAACAATCTGCTCGGCCACATCCAGATCCATGCACCGGCCTACCGCGATGATCCGTCGATCGTCAATTCAATCGAGCCACCCGGGCCTGAACTGACTGACAGCCTCAATAGACCTCTCATCAAGGCATGGACATCGCGGATTCGTGTACCGGCGGTCATCAGCAGCGAACGTGAATCGCGCGGCGTCACCCTGGTTGGCATCGATCCCGCCGCAGAAGCTGCGCTTTCTTTTCTCTCAGAGTCAATTACCCAGGGCAGCAATCTTGCCTCTGCCGATGCACCCGGCGTTGTGATCGGCAGAAAATTGGCCGAGCGACTGGAAACCCGACTCGGTAAACGTATTGTTCTGGTCAGTCAGGATTCCGACAATACGGTCGTCGATCGGGGCTTTCGCATCACTGGCATATTCGAAGCCGAACTGCAAACAACCGAGCTTGCCTATGCCTTTGTAGGCCGCGACCGCGCGCAGGAATTTCTCAATATGGCAGACCAGGTTTCGGAAATTTCACTGATCAGTGACGACTACCGTAACCTGACCCACCTGCTCGAAAACATTCAGGCGACCGCACCGGACCTCGAAGTCATCAGTTGGGATCAGGTCGACCCGTATACCGGCAGCATGCTGGCGGTCATGGATGGATTTATCCTGGTCTGGATCATTGTGGTCTTTCTGGCTCTGTCATTTGGCCTGGTCAACACCCTGGCAATGGCCGTATTTGAGCGCAAGCGCGAGCTCGGCTTACTACAGGCGCTTGGCATGCAGCCGGGTTATATCCTGCTTCAGGTGTTGATCGAGTCAGTAATATTGCTGTTACTGGGTCTGCTTGCCGGTAATTTACTGGCATGGCTGAGTATTGTTCCGATCCAGGACGGCATCGATTTGTCGGCTATTGGTGAAGGCCTTGAGTTGGCCGGGATGAGCAGCATACTTTACCCGGTTGTCGAATTCAGTGACATCGCCCGGGCTAATCTTGTTGTGATTGTATTGGGAATTCTTGCCAGTCTGTTGCCGGCGCTGCGTGCTGCGCGTCATGTACCCGTCGATGCGATTACCCGGCCATGACAGATTCAATCCTGGTCTTCTCTTTAAACATGTTGTTTCACTACAGCGTTAAATTTTCAATCCACTGAGGAAGCTATGTATTCGGTCAGCTGTCGTAGATTGTGTAAAACCTTCCAGCAGGGTGAGTTGGCTGTACATGCACTGGCAGACGTCGATCTGGATATCGATGCTGGTGGCTTTGTCTGCCTGTTCGGCCCATCGGGGTCGGGCAAGACCACCTTGCTGAATATGATTGGAGGCCTCGACACCCCGAGCAGCGGCGAGATCACAGTAGCTGGGCAACGTATCGATCAAATGAAACGTGCAGAACTGGCCCGACTACGCCTCAAACACCTCGGTTTCGTATTTCAGTCCTATAATCTGATACCGGTACTGAGCGCGCGCGAGAATGTAGAGTTTGTGGCTCAGATGCAGGGCATGGGCGCACAGCAACGCAAACACAAGGCGCTGACAATTCTTGCCGAAGTGGGACTGCAAGGCCTCGAAGATCGGCGTCCGGCTGAATTATCCGGTGGCCAGCAACAGCGCGTCGCCGTTGCCCGGGCAATTGTCTCGGGGCCTGAACTGGTGCTCGCCGATGAACCCACTGCCAATCTCGACTCGGCCACTGCCGAAATCCTGATGAAACTGTTTGTGCAACTCAATCAGCAACACCAGACAACTTTTGTCCTTTCGACCCACGACAACCTGATCATGAACTATGCACGCCGCCTGATCAAATTACGCGACGGCAGGATTGTCGAAGATATCGATCAGACCTGAGTCATCGCTGCAGTGAAACATCTTGATTATCTGACAGGCATATTTCTGCTTCCAGGCATACTGACAGTCCCGGCCTCGGCTGAATCTATCATCTGGGGCGGCCATACCAAATACCAGCTCAGTCAGACCCGCTACGATGACGATTCACTGTTCTCATCAGTAGCCACGTCACCGGCGACTGACCAAACCCTCGATTTCCGCCTCAAGGCACAGAAATACTGGGGTTCGCCGTGGGATGCCACTTTCCATTATCAGTTGCTCGGCCTGCACGGCGATACACTCGTGGCCTCTCGCAGCCTGCCGGTGTCACCGTTCCGTCTCAACACAGGCGCTATCAGCGATCAACAGCGATTGTTCGACCTGACTTCGGTGATCAGCGAAAGAGATGACCGAATATTGCTGCACCGTATAGATCGTCTGTCGCTGGGTTATAGCGGTGAACAATTTGTCGCTCGCGCCGGACGGCACATTGTCAGTTGGGGCAACGGCCTGATCTATAGCCCGATGGATTTTTTCAACCCCTTCGATCCGGCTGCCATCGACAAGAGCTATAAAACCGGCGATGACATGTTTTACACCCAGTGGTTGACCCAACGAGGCAATGATCTGCAAGGCGTACTGGTGCCACGCCGCGAACTCACCTCCGGTAACGTATCATCCGATCAGTCTTCACTGGTATTTAAATACCACGCCGCTGCCGATCTAACTGAATACGATCTGCTGGCGGCGCGTCACTATGACGACAGCATCATGGGTGGCGGGCTCGCCTTCGACTGGCGTGGTTCAGTGATACGCAGCGACCTGATCAGCACTTACAGCGATCGCGATCTGACCATGGCCTTTGTCGCCAGCACCAGCTATGCGTGGAGCTGGCTGAATCGAAACATATCCGGCCTGCTGGAATATTACTACAATGGTTTCGGCCAGGCCGATGGCGACTATAGTGTAGCGGCGCTGACTACTAATACCGCCTTACTGGCACGCATCAGCCGCGGCGAACTATTCACCCTGGGACGCAACTACCTCGCTGCCGGTGCGACCATAGAAATCACACCGCTGACTATCCTGACACCCACACTGTTCACCAACCTCGATGATGGCAGCGCACTGCTACAACTGTTATTGAATTACGATATCAAGCAAGATTTCAATCTGCTGGCCGGTTTCACCTTGCCAATTGGCCCAACCGGTACCGAATACGGCGGCATACCCAGCCGGATCCCCGGCATTTTCCTCTCCCCTGGAAGTGCCCTGTTCGCCAAATTATCCTGGCATTTCTAAACAGGACCCGCAAGTTCTGAAGATTCAGAAAAGGCCCAAAGAATGATAGCCGCTCTTCCTTGCCCATCTGTTCCGCCAGCATGACAGGCTTACCACCACGGGCGGCACCGAGAATGAGGCTGGTATCCTGCGGGATCAGGGCACGCCTACCGATTCTTACAAAAACCCACCCGCGGGATTGGATTCATAGATCTTTTATAGATCGTGGGTTTCCTGTTGGGCTAGGCTTATAGGGTCTAAAAAGCCCAAACCAGCGAGCCCGGGGCCCCATGGGGAGTTAGTTGGCACTTTATGAGATCCTGGAGGAAGAAAGCGCAAACCTTTTTTATACAAATTTTTATTGTTCTGGTGCTGCCTGCTGCGGGTGCCGTTAAATAAAAACGATTGCGTAGGGAAAAAAGCTAATGTAGTGTATGTGTGCATACATTGAGACAGGAACTATTCAGTTAACTCGCGATGGGGGCAGGCACGGTGCAATCAGCAACGACAAAAGCCATACATTATTTCCGTCCTTCATGCCTGGAACATACTCTGGAACTCTTGGCTCAAAAGCAACTCACCATTGTTGCTGGAGCCACTGACCTGTACCCGGCAAAGATCGCGCACAATGCATGGGGCAACTGGCGTCAACAGGCTTTGCTGGATATTAGCGGGTTATCCGAATTGCAGGGCATTAGTGATAGGAACTCACACTTTAGGATTGGAGCCCTAACCACCTGGAGCCACATTGCTCAGGCAGCGTTACCCGCCTATTTTACCTCAATGCAACAAGCTGCCCAGAGCATTGGCTCGCTACAAATACAGAACCGGGGCACCATAGGGGGTAATATCTGTAATGCTTCACCCGCTGCTGACGGTATCCCAGCGCTACTTTGTCTTGAAGCTCAGGTGGAACTGAGCAGTCAGTCAGGTGTGCGTGTCCTGAGGCTTGATGAATTTGTGCTGGGCTACCGCAAAACGGTGCTGCAAGAAGATGAGCTGGTTACTGCCATTATTATTCCCAAACTGGCGGGCCGTGCCTTGAGTGGCTTTGAGAAGTTGGGCTCGCGCAGTTCCCTAGTTATTTCTATCGTTATGGTGGCCCTGGTACTGGTTATTAACAAACAGCAGCAGATTGAGGATATTCGCCTTGCCATTGGTGCCTGCTCAGAAGTTGCCCAACGCATGTCAGCGTTGGAAGCATTGCTAAAGGGTCATACCTGCGGCGCTGAATTGGCTAAGCTGATTACGCCAGGACACTTTTCCGGCTTAACCCCGATTGATGATATGCGCGCCAGTGCGGACTATCGGCGCCATTGTGCCGAGGAAATCAGCCGCCGATTGTTGCTTAGCCTGTGTCAACAGCAGAAGTGCCATCATGCCTAAAGCCCATGCCAATCAGTGTGGCGAATTACCCCCAGGCACAGAGCAATATGTCGAAGTGTCTTTACTTGTCAATGGCTCCAGGCAGCAGGTCACAACCTCTCCCTTCACCCCTCTTTCCCGCCTTTTACGCGATGAGCTTCAGCTCACAGGCACCAAACTTGGCTGTGAAGCGGGGGACTGTGGCGCCTGCACCGTATTACTTGATGGTGAGCAGGTTTGTTCTTGCCTGGTACCCGCTGCTCAATGCGAAGGCGCCGAGGTGCTCACCGTTGAAGGTTATCAATCAGAACCTATTTTGATCGCCCTGCAGAAGGCTTTTTTAACTCATGGCGCCACCCAGTGTGGTATTTGTACGCCCGGGATGATGTTGGCGGCCTGCGACCTACTGGCCACTAATACGTCCCCAGATCGCCAGGCTGTTGAGGCTGCTTTAGGTGGCGTCTTGTGCCGTTGTACGGGTTACGTGAAAATAATTGAAGCCACTATGGCTGCCGCGCAGATGCTGCGTGACGGCCAATCTTGCGACCAGGCCATGGCCGCAGGTGAACGCGCTGTTGGCGCTCGTGCTCTGCGCGTGGAAGGTATGGATAAACTCACGGGAGTGGCGGTATTTGGGGCTGATCAGGCGCCGGCCGATGCGCTTTGGTTGCGGGCTGTTCGCTCACCTCATGATAGCGCCCGTTTTGAGCTTGGCGATATGACCGGTCTCTACGCTCGCCACCCCGGCCTGCATAAAGTGCTCAGCGCTGCAGATGTGACTGGCACTAACAATTTTGGCATCTATCCCGACCTGAAAGACCAGCCTGTGTTGGCCAATAGCCTGGTGCGCTACCGTGGTGAATGTGTTTTGGCACTGGTGGGAGAGCGTGCCACTTTGGAAACCATTAATGATGACGAACTGCCCATAATCTGGATACCCCAACTGGCGGTTATCGGCATCGACCAGGCCAAGGCAAAAACTGCCCCACTGGTACATAAAGACAGGCAGAGCAATCTCCTGATAAGCGGTTATCTGGAAAAAGGCAACATTGAAGAGGCCGCCAAACAGGCTGACGTCATCATTTCAGGAAGCTGGACCACTGGTTATGTGGAACATGGTTATATCGAGCCGGAAGCCGGTTATGCGCACCCCACAGGCGATGGTCAAATAACCGTTAGTGCCTGTACCCAGGCGCCATATATGGATCGAGATGAAATTGCCCATATTCTTGGTCTGGAAGCCCAAGCCGTGCGCATCATTCCCAGTGCATGCGGCGGCGGTTTTGGTGGCAAACTGGATCTATCAGTACAACCATTAATTGCCCTGGCCGCATGGGTCTTAAAGCACCCGGTTCGCGCTGTTTTCAGCCGCACAGAGTCCATGGCCTCGAGTACCAAGCGCCACCCAACTCAGATTTCCGCCCGAGCTATGGCGGCCGCTGATGGCCGGTTACTTGGCCTTGAATTATTTGGCGAATACAACACTGGAGCCTATGCCTCCTGGGGACCAACCGTAGCGGGGCGGGTACCGGTGCATGCCGCCGGTCCCTATGTGGTACCCAATGTCTTATGCAACACGCCGACTTACTATACCAATCAGCCCCCCGCTGGTGCCTTTAGAGGCTTTGGTACTCCACAAGCCGCCATTGCTCAGGAAATGCTCTACGATCAGCTGGCCGACAAACTGAATCTGGATCGCTGGGCTTTCCGCTACCAAAACGCCATTGTTGAGGGCGATTTGACGGCCACGGGACAACGGCTCAACAGCAGTGTGGGAATGTGCGAATGTCTGACTGCCCTGCATCCCCAATGGCAGGCAATGCTTACCGATGCGGACGTTTTCAATCGCCAGCCAGACCCTGTTCGCCGGGGTGTGGGTATAGCCTGCATGTGGTATGGCTGCGGCAATACCTCCTTATCTAACCCTTCGACCATGCGGGTCACCTTATCTGCCAGAGGAAAACTGGTGTTCTACAATGGTGTGGCTGAAATTGGCCAGGGTTCAAATACGGTACTGTTGCAGATTTGCGCTGATGCTGTGGGCTTGCCACTCAGTTGCTTTGACATGGTAACCGGTGATACCGAATGCACCGCTGATGCCGGTAAAACCTCTGCGTCAAGACAGACTTTTGTGTCGGGCAAAGCCGCCTTTTTGGCCGGTCAGAAGTTGCGCGAGAAACTTCTCAAGCTGCTGGATATGGATCAAGAGGCACAACTGCATTTAGACAAGGCGGTATTAACGGCTGAACTCGACGGACACCGAAGTCAGTTGCAACTGGCTGAACATGGTTCAGGGAATGCGGTTATTGCCGAGGGAGTAGGCAGCTTTGATCCACCCACAACCCCGCTGGATGAAAAGGGGCAGGGTGAACCCTATGCCACCTATGCTTTTGCCGCCCAGATATGTAGCCTGGATGTAGATACTCAACTTGGCACCCTAAAGGTCAATCGCTTTGTGGCGGCTCATGATGTTGGCAAAGCCATCAATCCCACTCTGGTGGAAGGCCAGATACACGGTGGGATTATTCAGGGTCTGGGTATGGCGCTGATGGAAGAGTACCTGCCTGGCCGCACGGAAAACCTGCATGACTACCTTATCCCCACTATCGGCGACACCCCAGACATTGAGGTCATCCTTATCGAAGATCCAGATCCCCTGGGCCCTTACGGGGCAAAGGGAGTGGGCGAACCCGCTTTAGTCCCTACACCGGCCGCCATATTTAGCGCCATCCGCCATGCCACGGGCGTAGTAGTACGCCAGGTACCTGTGTTACCCCACCGGTTGTTAGCGGCATTACCTCAAGGTGAGCAACATGAGTAGCCACTTTAAAGATCTCAAGAACCGGACCTCTGAGTTCGGTGGAAAAGAAGGGCAGGACGGCATTATCCGCTGTGACGCCTGTCCGATACTTTGCCGTATCAGACCAGGTAAGGAAGGCGCTTGTGCTCGCTATGCCAACGATGATGGCGTATTGATACGTTGTGATCGCCTGCTACTGGCCCAGCAAGTGGTGGAGGAACCAGCCCAACTCACAGCACCGCAGCCAAACCAGGAAGTTACCAATATTCTTGAGCCAGCTACCACATTCGTTACCGCTGTCGGCGCTGGCACCACTTATCCTGATTATAAGCCCGCACCTTTTATCGTCTCATCCCAGCATGACGGTATTGACACCGTAACCGTGGTCACCGAAGGCATCTTTAGCTACTGTGGGGTCAAAGTCAAAATTGATACCGACCGGCATTTAGGTTCCGAAACCGCTGCCGTATATTGCCAGAGCGAACAGGTTGGTCATGTCACTACCGCTGAATACGGTTCGCAAATGCTCTCCCTCGGCGGCGTTCGTCATGTGACGGGTGGCAGCCGAAAAGAAGGGCGCGTTACCTGCGAAACCCTGCTATCACTGTGTAATAAACAGGCCGTTGATCTACAAATTGAAGGCGGTAGTCTGGTTACCGTGCAAGCCGGCCAGGCTCCCATTGTTAATGGTGTCAAAGAACAACGCATGCGAGTAGGCTGCGGTTCGGCCACCATAGGCATCTTTGCCCAGCAATGGTATGGGCAGGTAGATGAAGTGATCGTGATAGATGATCATATCACCGGCCAACTGTCAGAACACCAGGCGGGTAAATGTCTGGGAATCCCTGCCACCGGAATACGCCTGAGAGGCCATAAATCCACCCCTGGGCGTTATTTCAAGGTTGCCAACCCCGGTACCGGTTGGGGAGGCACTGACATCACTGATCCACTGACGGTTTTTAAGACCATTAACCCCAAAATTGCCTGGCCTGGTCTGCGTATTTTACTGACCAGTACAACCGGTGAAGATACCTGTTATTGCGTCCTTGATGAATCTTTAAAACCGGTGCCTGCCCCTATGCCTGATGCAGTGGCAAAGGTGGTCCAGCGTATTGGAGAAAATTGCGAACCGTCCCTTTCCACGGTTCTTTTTACAGCTGGTGCCGGAGGTTCATTACGTGCTGGAGTAACCCGTAATCCAGTCAATCTGACCAACGCTGTAGCACAGGGGCAATGTCAGGTCACCATGTCTGGGGCTCCCGTGTATATTTACCCGGGCGGTGGTATTTCACTCATGGTTAATATCCTGCGGATGGTCGACAACGCCTTCGGCTACGTACCAACTCCAGCTTTGGTTGCCCCCTTGGAGTTCACCATGCCAACATCCCTGTACCAGCAGCTTGAAGGCCATATGGAAGAGGTAACCCCAGTAAGCGAAGTCATAGCTCAGCTTGGCGATGAGGCACGCATTGAACGCTGGCAGTCAGGCAACCCTTGGCCATTCGACGCCTTTAGCAAACAGCAAACCGATGCAGGTGACTAGCGTGGACGCTATTCAGATTACTCGGGTAGGTGATAATTTGCATTTAAATCATGGCCCCATAGACCTTTTGCTCCATGCGCAAGGAGAAGCCAGACAAGTCCAGGCGGCTTATGATCAGGCCAGTGCATGCTTTGGCAGCACATTAGGTGATTTGGTGCAAGAACTGCCTTTGCTACGCCAGGAGTTATCCATCGCAACTCCTGGCGCAGACCAGGCAGCACCCATTGGTCACATTGCCAGGCAGATGTTTGATGCCTGTATGCCTTATCACGAAGCCCGGTTAAGCCCCATGGCTGCTGTCGCAGGCGCCGTGGCGGACAGCATGCTAGCGGCCATGAAGCAGACTGGTCAGTTGCAAAGAGCCTGGGTGAACAATGGTGGTGATATCGCTTTTAGCCTGGCTCAGGGGCAGCAGTTTTGCTGCGGGGTGGTACCAGAGGTTAGTACCAGCAGGATCATGGGCACTCTTACCATCAGTGCACAGGATCCTGTTGGGGGTGTGGCAACGTCCGGCTGGGCAACACAGGATCAGGGGGGACGGAGTTTTTCCTTGGGCATTGCTGATGCCGTAACCGTACTGGCCAACAATGCGGCCGGTGCAGATGTGGCCGCCACCATGATAGCCAATCAGGTGGATTTACCCGAACACCCTGACATTGGCCGTGCCAAGGCTTCTGAGCTGGCCCCGGATAGCGACTTGCGGGAACGTCTGGTTACCACGGGCGTCCCCCGTCTGAGCGAACAACAGTGCCAAAAGGCACTGGAACGTGGTGCAAGCTATGCGCGAAAACTGAAATCGCGTGGTTTATTACACTTTGCCATACTCTTTTTACAAAATAATTTTATCACCGTAGGGAGTGAAAAAAGCCTGCGGGAAGTGGCCTGGAGGTAGCTATTGAATGACCATCAATGTGCAAAAAAACTTTATATTGTGGAAGAGATTTTCCATGAAGGGGGAGCAATCAGCCAGTAACCGCTACTTATTGGTGCAGCAGGTGCACTGATAAATATCCCCTTCGCTGGTCAGTATGTGGAAGATACCCAGTACTTTATGGAACACCTAAAGCCCCTGGGCCTAGAAACAGCACAAGCTTTAATAGACCGGCTCGGTGGCAATGCTGAACATATTGACGGCTTTGGCAAGGGCGCTATTGTCGGTGCAGCGGGCGAACTGGAACATGGTGCCTTGTGGCATGCCCCTGGGGGCTATGCGATGCGTGAATTGCTTGGTGACAGCAAGGCTATTGTGCCCTCCACCAAAAAAGTGGGTCCCGCCGGTACCAAACTGGATGCGCCTATTACTCACATCAATGCTTCGTATGTGCGCAGCCACTTCAATAGCTTTGAAGTTTATCTGCCGGGCGCGCCACAGCAAGACGAAATCGTACTGGTTCTGGTTATGAGTAGCGGCCCTCGAATTCACGCGCGAATGGGAGGGTTAAAAGCAACTGAAATCAAAGGTGAGGATGGATTAAGATGAAAGCAAAAGTACGCAAATATCAGGTTGTTGTTGAAGAAACTCTGCGTGAGATTGGCATAGCCATTACTCCGCCTACACACAAGGCTACGGCCATGGCCGTAATCGAAAACCCCTTTGCCGGACGCTATGCAGAAGATCTGTCTCTATTGATGGATATAGGGGCAGAGTTAGGCGATATTCTGGGCCGTAAAGCCGTAGCGGCATTAGGCATTGATGCGCCACAAGCGCAAAGCTATGGCAAGGCCGCCATCGTCGGCAGCCAGGGCGAATTGGAACACGCGGCGGCAATCCTGCATCCCAAACTTGGTGCACCCCTGCGTGCAGCGGTAGAAAAGGGCGCGGCGCTAGTACCTTCAGTGAAAAAAATGGGCACCTTGGGTACGCCTATTGATGTTCCTCTGGGTCATAAGGATGCCGCCTATGTGCGCAGCCACTTCGACGGCATGGAAGTACGGGTGCCTGATGCACCTCACGCGAATGAGATCCTGGTGTGTGTATCGGTAACCGACAGTGGTCGTCCTCTGCCTCGAGTAGGAGGCCTGACACACGAGCAAGCCGAAGGTAATGACGGGCTGCGTTAATGGTGCAGTAGGCCAGGTTCCAACAACCCAATGTGACGGAGAATGATTATGGCAGCAACACCTCAAGGAACCCTCCCCAGCGGTAAGATGGTTATCGAAAACATTGGCCTGTTACTCTCGGGCGCCCTCGAACATCCTATTCTGGATGCCGATACCATTGTAGTCATTGATGGTCGTATCGACAGTATCGGTTACCGGGCTGATTTGAATACCGACAATGCCCAAATTCTGGTGGATACTCAGGGAACTACCGTCGCTCCCGGCTTAATCGATAGCCACGTGCATCCGGTGATGGGTGATTGGACACCTCGCCAGAACCAGTTTAACTGGATTGACAGTTACCTTAATGGTGGTGTGACCACCATGATTTCTGCTGGCGAGGTGCATACTCCAGGCCGGCCCAAAGACATTGTTGGTTTAAAAGCTATGGCCATCACGGCCCAACGGACCTTTTCCAACCTGCGTCCAGGTGGCGTCAAACTGCATGCTGGTGCCCCTGTAGTAGAAAAGGAAATGGTCGAACAGGACTTTAAGGAAATGGCTGCAGCTGGGGTCAAACTGTTGGGTGAAGTTGGACTGGGGGGCGTTAAGCAGGCTGACGAAGCCAAACAGATGGTCGCATGGGCACGCAAGTATGGTATTCAAAGCACCATTCATACAGGCGGCCCATCGATACCGGGTTCGGGCTTGATTGATGCGGATGTTGTGCTGGAGGCCGATGCCGATGTGATCGGTCATATTAACGGTGGCCATACAGCCCTGCCACTGGATCAGATTCGTTGCTTGTGCGAAAGCTGTTCGCGTTCTGTAGAGCTGGTACATAATGGCAATGAGCTGGCAGCCCTGTTTGCCATGCGCACAACCATGGAGTTGAAGCAGCAAGAGCGCATTATTCTTGGCACCGATTCGCCCGCTGGTTCAGGTGTACAACCACTGGGCATCCTGCGCATGATCGCATTGTTGTCCAGCCTTGGCGAAGTGCCACCTGAAACGGTGTTTTGTTTTGCTACCGGTAACACAGCCAGGCAACGTGACCTGGACTGTGGTTTGATAGAGCCGGGCCGCGCAGCTGATTTTGTGATAATGGATCGAGCTCAGCATACGGCCGGTTCAACCATTTTGAACAGCATAAAAAATGGCGATCTGCCCGGTATTAGTATGGTGATCATTGATGGGGCCATACGCTGCCGCAGGTCTCGTAATACACCTCCGGCTGACCGGCTGGCAACGCTAAAAGGTGAGTAGCATGCAAGCAGAAAAAGCGCGCCCTGCCAATGGTCACTATATATTAACCGACCAGGTTGGGTTTCTATTGCGCAGGGCACACCAGCGGGCTTCGTTGATTTTTAAGAACGAATTCG
>CAJWEF010000025.1 GCA_913031305.1 uncultured Acidiferrobacteraceae bacterium | reverse complement strand
ACGACATCCTGATTGTTACCGAAACGGGTGCCGATAACATCACCAGGTTTCCTTTTGGGCCGGAACACAACATTATTCCCTGCTAGGCCCTCGCTGCCAGATTCAGCATGCGCTTAGCGCATTATAAGGCTCAGGGAATTCGTTTATTCACCACTACGGCAAGTTCTTGAGTCTGGATTGGATCAAATGGGTTGGTCATTCCGAGTAGATCACCCGAGGATTTGAGTGCATTGCCGGAGCGTGAGATATGGACACCCACTACAAGTTGACGGTGGCTCAAAAGCGAACCCCCGGTCATCACGGTTGCCCGGTCATCAAGGGTGATTTGTCTCGGCAAGGGCAGTGCCGATAATTTTCGGGCAGCCACAGGCATCGGTGGACCCTCTGGCGTTCGGGCATAAAGAAATAGCGTATCTTCAGAGGTGACACTGCCTAGCAGATCCGGGGCTATCGATACTGCGACCCGTAGCGGCTCCGTCATCTGGGTCTGATTTTTCTGCAACTCGGCACTGGCACGACCTATCATGACTCGTACTTCACTTAGTAATTCGGGCTGGTCAATCACGAGGGGTTCCAGGCGCCGCCAGAAGGCCAGGGCCTGAATCGACTCGCCGCGCTCCTCAGCCGCAATTCCGGCTAGCCACAGGCCCTGAATCTGTTCTGGGTCGAGCGCCAGCGCCTCAGTGATTAGCTGGGTGGCCTGGCCGGCCAACGATCCATTATTGGACATGGCAAGTGCATCCGCGAGGCGAACAAGGAACTCCGGATTCCTCGGTTCGAGTTGCCCTAAGCGCTCATAAGCCGTTACCGCCTCAGGGTAACGGCCAGTGCTCATCAGTGCATTGGCGAGCAGGGTCCAGCCACGCACATCGTCAGGCCGATCTAACAGGCGTTCGCGAAGCTTGGAGAGCATCGCATCGACATCAGGCGCTGAGGGTTGGGCTGAGGTTAGTTGCTGTGCCGTTAAACCTGGGCTGGGGTCGAGAGCGCCCGGATGTCCTAAAAACAGGTAAAGCCCCAATGCCGCTAATGGCATGAGGGCCGCAAGCAGCGTCGCGGTAACCGGTGCAGGCGTTCTGATTAAGGGGGATGCTGGATCTTGGTCCTGGTCAAGATCGCTCAGCAGGTTGATTTCGAGTTCGGCTCGGGCCTGATCGTAGTCGGCCTCGCTGAGAAGGTCTTCTTGAAGCTCGCGGCGTAGTTCACGTTCACGTTCACGGGCAATCCCGATATTGACCGAAGAGCGGGTTTGCGAAGGCTGGGTTGGGCGGCGCAACAGGGCCGGCACCAGCAATGCGATTACTAAAGCGATTAAAGCTGAGGCCACTAGCCAGGGGATGATCAAGTATGACCCCCGGGATCGAGCAGTTTCGCTGCGCGGGACCGTTGCTCACGGTTCAGCGGCTCGTCAACGACCCGGCGCTTTCTTAAGGTATAAAAAAAGACGGCTAGAGCAATCAGAAGAAAGATGAACGGCGCTCCCCAAAGCAGGGCGGTGCGTCCTCGCAAGGGCGGGCGGTAGAGCACAAAGTCACCGTATCGATCCACCATAAAATCGACTATCTCTGTGTCGCTGGCGCCCGAGCGAACCATTTGGTACGTTTTTGCGCGAAGGTCTTTCGCCAGATCAGCGTTTGAATCTGCCAAGTTTTGATTCTGGCAGACCAGGCACCGAAGCTGGCCGATCATCTTTTGATATCTGCTTTCCTCACCAGCGCTGTCAAATTCCAGGCTTTCTATAGCCGCAAGGCTGGGCAGGCTGAGCCCAAGGAGCACGATTGTGACGAGTAAAACGATGGCGCGCACAGGGGACATACTTGAGTCAGGCGCTCGGCTGCGGCTGATCTGCCGGTCCAAGCGAAAGTTTGCGCGAGGCTAACGCTCGGTAACGCCGATCAGTGGCCGAAAGGCCGCCACCGATCACCATGATCAAGGGTCCCAGCCAGATCCAGCGTACGAAGGGCTTGTAGTACAAGCGCACCGCCCAGCTCTTACCGTCGTCCAATGGTTCGCCCAGTGCGACGTACAGATCACGGGTAAAGCCGGCATCGATAGCGGCTTCGGTCATAGGCATCTGCTGCACAAGATAGATCCGTTTTTCAGGACGCAGCACCGCTGTGATTGCGCTGTCTTTGAGCACAGTGACTGTGCCGGTCTGAGATAGGTAGTTGGGTCCTGGAATTTCTTCGACACCATCAAACCTAAAGGAATATTGACCGATCGGGTAAGTGTCTCCTTGCGCCATTCGTATATCTTTTTCAACCGAGTACGCCGAGGTAAAGGAAATGCCAATAACGAAGACGCCCAGCCCGAGGTGGGCGGTAGCCATGCCCCAGAGCGAGCGCGGGGTCTGAGATAAAGATAACCAGCGCCGAGTGGGTCTTGTGCGTAACCACAGCACGTACAACGCGGCCAGAATAGTCCAGATTCCCAGTATGCCGCCCACGGCAGCACCCATAGCATAGTGACTCATCGTGATTGGCCATGCCAGCCCCAAGACGACGGCAACGCCGAACATCGGCCCCAGCGCGCGCAGCAGTCGGATCAGGTTATCCCTCTTCCAGCGGGAGAGCGCACCGAAACCGACCAGCAACGCGAGCGGTGCGGCAAGCGGAACAAAAACCGAATTGAAGTAAGGGGGGCCAACAGATATCTTGCCCAGGCCGAGTGCATCAATTACCAGAGGGTAAAGTGTGCCCAGCAGAATTGTTGCTGTCGCTACCACCAGCAGAACATTATTTAATAACAGGCCAGCCTCACGTGATACGGTCTGAAAGCCACCGATGCTGCGGATCGTCGGCGCCCGCCAGGCATAAAGTGCCAGTGAACCACCAATAACCAGCCCTAGAAAAATCAGAATAAAAAGACCGCGCGCGGGATCAGTGGTGAAGGCGTGCACCGATGTCAGGACACCGGAACGCACCAGGAAGGTACCCAGTAGGGATAGGGAAAAGCTGAACACGGCAAGCAGTACCGTCCAGGCCTTGAAGACGCCACGTTTCTCGGTTGCCGCCAGCGAGTGGATTAACGCTGTGCCAACCAACCAGGGCATGAATGACGCATTTTCGACCGGATCCCAAAACCACCACCCGCCCCAGCCTAGTTCGTAGTAGGCCCACCAGCTTCCAAGAGCAATTCCCGCCGTCAAAAAGCCCCAGGCCGCGAGCGTCCAAGGTCGAGACCAGCGAGCCCAGGCCGAGTCGAGTCGGCCGCCAAGCAGTGCGGCAATGGCAAACGCAAAAGCCACAGCAAAACCAACGTAGCCCAGATACAACATAGGCGGGTGAATGGCGAGGCCCGGATCCTGGAGTAGCGGGTTTAGATCGCGTCCGTCGGGGACTGGGGGAAATTGTCGCTCGAACGGATTGGAAGTCAGGAGAATAAAAAGAAGAAAGCCAACACTGATTAGGCCCATAACGCCGAGCACTCGAGCCACCATGGTGTCGGGAATGCTGCGGCTGAACCATGCTACCGCCCCGGACCATAGTCCCAGTATCAGCGCCCATAACAGTAACGAACCTTCGTGTGCGCCCCAGACCCCGGAGATCAGGTAGATCAGAGGCAGTCGGGAGTTGGAGTTATGGGCAACGTAGGCAACGCTGAAGTCATGGGTTATGAATGAAGCGGTAAGGCACGCATAAGCCAGCAATACAAACAACAGTTGAGCCGTAGCTGCCGGCCGGGCAAGGGCGATCCAGGCCGGTATGCCGCGACTGGCTCCAATAATGGGTAGCACGCCTTGTATCAGCGCAACCAACAGAGCCAGTATCAGTGCAAACACCCCAATTTCTGGTATCACTGTATCCCCATTGCCTGCGCTTTTTGAAGAGCCTCATCTACTTCGGGAGGCATATAGTTCTCATCATGTTTGGCCAGAACCTGACTGGCCACAAAGGTGCCATCTTTGCCTAGCGATCCCTGTGTGACTATCCCCTGGCCTTCGCTAAAAAGATCCGGGAGAATGCCGGTGTAGGCAACCGTGACCGTGTGTGCGGTGTCGGTTAGATCAAAGCGTATCGACAGATCTTCAGCAGCGCGTTGGACACTTCCGGCGACCACCATGCCGCCAAGACGAAAGGGCGTATTTTGAGGCGCCTCCCCTGCGGCCACCTGGGTTGGACTGAAGAAGAGATTAATGTTTTCGCGAAGAGCCAGCAGGGCTAATGTGGCAGCGAGGATCACGCCGGCAAGAAGCAAGCCAACCAGAACGACGCGTTGGCGGCGTCTTGGTCTCATGTAATCTGACTCCGGTCGCGCTGCATTGCGATCAGCTCAAGCTCGCGAGTCAGTTGTCGGTGGCGTCGCAGTGGTAGCACCACAGTAAGGCTGAGCACTAAAAGCGTTGCCCCGTAGGCCGGCCAAACGAAGAGGGCGTACCCGCCCATAGCAAGGAACTCGAGCATATTCAAGATGGGGCGAGCATTTTGGTCACCCAGGCGGAACGCCGTTCCGAATCCAGAATTTCAGTTCGAACCCGCGCAAACAATGCGACCAGGTAGTGCAACTGGAAGGCGATGGCCATCAGCAATAAAGGGATCAGCATACTGGTCGCGATAGAGGGCTTATCGAATTTGGTGACTGTTGGGCCCTGGTGCAAGGTGCTCCACCATTCGACAGAAAAATGAATGATAGGCAGGTTGACGACGCCAACCAAAGCTAAAACCGCGCCGGCGCGTGCAGCAGTACGGCGATCATCAATGGCAGATTGAAGCGCCATGTAACCCAGGTATAAAAACAAAAGGACAAGCTCTGAAGTGAGCCTTGCATCCCATATCCACCACGCGCCCCACATGGGTTTGCCCCATAGGGATCCAGTCAGTAATGCCAGAAACGTGTAGGCTGCGCCAATGGGTGCACTCGCGCAGGCGACAGCTTGGGCGAGCTTCATCCGCCAGATCAATCCGATGCCCCCGCTGATGGCGAGTATCAGGTATACAAACATCGACATCCAGGCGGCAGGTACGTGAATATAAATGATCCGGTAACTCTCACCTTGTTGGTAATCAGTAGGGGCCAGAATCAGCCCACTGTAGAGCCCCGCGGCAAAACACAGGGCACAAAGGGCGCCGACCCAGGGTAATAGTTTTCCGACCAGGTTGTAAAAGAAAGGAGGCGATCCGAGCTGATGAAAGCGTCGGGTCCAGATGGATCGAGGACGATTACCCGCCGGCAGGTCACTTTGAGGGGGAGTCATGAGTAAATTTCAGGGGAGTGTGATGCGCTGTCAGCGGGTCTTTGTCTCCGCGTCGCGGCAACTTTCAGAACAAGCTCCCGCAGGCCAGGGGCGATTTTAATCGACAGTACGCATGTGGGTCATCATTTTCCCTGGAATTGGGTTGGCTTTACCCTGAAACGGGGCGAAATTTTGCGGTAAGGCTATTGTTGAACGCCCGAATACCGCGAACGCAGCCAGGAGTCGTCATACTGGGCGTCCTTCGCCCCAGTAATTCTTTCCAAAACAAGACAACGGGATGGACAACCACGAGAGATGTTTGATCTACTGGACCCAAGACGGCTGTCCTTTGCTGTTGAACGTTTGTTAGTACAGCCAGCGACCACCGTACCTTGCTTGTCGGCGCAAGAGTGCGATCGGTTGGCATCAACTAGCCTACCGCTCGGCGACTCCGGTGACGGCCGCCGAGGACGCTGTGGTGTACCAGGATTTCGAGCTTAATTATTCGCTGCCCCCAAATCACCTACTCTGGAAGCTTGCCACGACCCTTGAAGGGCTGATGTCATTGGCGCTGACGAAGATTTCAGCCGAATGGGTGTCGCCGGCGACTTACACGATTAACGACTTGATTGTTCAGCGCTACCCTCCCGGCTGCAAAGGGATCACACCGCATCGTGACCATCTGGCGTATCGAATAATTATCGCTATTCTGCTTGTCAGCGGGGATGGCGAGTGCAGAATTCACAGGTCGCGTGACGAACCCAAGGGCCAAGTTATCCGCTTTTGCCCGGGGGGCTAATTGTTAATGGGTGCCCCTGGTATTTTTGCAGGGTTTTTGCGACCTTTGCACTGCGTTGCCGAGATATCCCGGCTGCGCCGAACGATCGGTATGCGCTACGATAGCCGGCTAATCCAGGCTGTGGGCCGATTCAGGAGTGGTGCCGAAGCCATTAACACTCCTTTGTTTTCGCCAGGCGTCCTCTGGCAGACCTACTGGACTTTGACATAATCACCCGGGACCAGGGTAAGAATTCAATACGGTTCTTACCAAGCCGAGTTAAGGAGAGTTAAGAAGATGAATGAATGTAATTCCAATACAAAGCGGCTCCACGCAAAGATGTCGTGTGCGGCCAAAGCGGGTGGAGATATGTTTGTCGAAGGGTTTCACTATCTGGCTCTTTTTGCCATAGGCGGCAGTATCGTGTGGGCAGCAGTTTTCGCCTTTATTCATATGGTCGATCAGGGCGGAGCATCCATCGAGGATATCCTGTTGCTTTTTATTTACCTCGAGCTCGGTGCGATGGTAGGAATTTATTTTAAGACCAACCATATGCCAGTACGCTTCCTGATTTACATCGCCATGACTGCGCTGACGCGAATGATGATCGGGCATATCCAGGCAGAGCACACTCCGGATTGGGGAGTAATATTAATTTCCGGGGCGATATTACTGCTTGCGTTGGCAACCCTGGTAATTCGTTATGGCTCTTCGCGTCTGCCGGCTCCGCATGTACCCGAGGAGGGTAGTTGATATGCGGGATTTAGATATTCCACGGACCCCGTCGGCTTATGATTATCCGTTACTGATTGGCCATCTGCTTTCCACTTTGGAAGTGAGTCATCCGCACCAACAAATTGTATACGCCGGTCAACGGCGGATCAGTTATCTTGAATTTCATGAGCGGGTAAAACGCCTGGCCAATGCTTTGGTAGATCTTGGTGTTCAGCCAGGTGACACCGTTGCGGTGATGGATTGGGATACTCACCGCTACCTTGAGTGCTTTTTCGCGGTGCCAATGATTGGCGCGGTGCTGCACACGATCAATATTCGTCTTTCTCCAGAGCAGATCTTGTATACGGTTAAGCATGCTGCCGATACCGTGCTGATGGTGCACGACGATTTTCTGGAACTGGCGACAGCTCTTGCTGGGCAGGCGGCCTCGGTCAAGTACTGGGTTAGGCTTTGTGATAAACCCGCGCCAGCAGTAAAGGGAAAAGCCGATATTAACTTTGCCGGAGAATATGAGTCTCTTCTGGAGGCGGCATCGCCACAACACGACATGCGTGACTTTGACGAGAACATCAGGGCAACAACCTTTTACACCACTGGCACAACTGGGCGCCCCAAAGGGGTTTACTTCAGCCAGCGGCAACTGGTGCTGCATACTCTTGGGCTGGGAATTGCGCTGTCCAACAACCCGCAGCAGGGCCGACTGCACGCGAATGATGTGTACATGCCAATTACGCCGATGTTTCATGTTCATGCGTGGGGCGTCCCTTATCTGGCAACCTTGCTGGGAGTCAAGCAGGTGTACCCCGGCCGTTACGAGCCGGCAAAACTGCTGCAACTGATTCAAGGTGAGGGGGTGACTTTCTCGCACTGCGTTCCAACCATTTTCCACATGCTGCTGAGTGACCCCATGGCCGAGAAGGTCGATCTTAGCCAATGGAAGGTTATTGTCGGCGGTTCGGCTTTGTCAGCGGCTCTGGCGCGGCGCGCGCTTGATCTTGGAATTGATGTATTTGGTGGCTACGGTATGTCGGAGACCGGCCCTGTGCTGACCTTGGCGCAGATCAAGGGATCGGATGACGAGCTCAATACTGACGAGGCCCTGGCTTATCGTTGCAAGGGTGGCCGCCCAGCACCGATGGTAGAGCTAAAGATTGTCGATCCGGACTTTAAGGAGCAGCCCCGCGATGGGGTAACGACCGGCGAGGTCGTGGTTCGTGCGCCGTGGCTAACCCAGGGGTATCTCAAGGACCCTGAGCGTTCCGAGGAGTTATGGACAAACGGCTACCTGCATACTGGGGACATCGGGCATATCGATGCCAAAGGGTATCTCAAAATTACAGATCGCCTGAAAGATGTAATAAAAAGTGGGGGAGAGTGGATATCTTCATTGGAACTGGAGGATCTGGCATTGGGAGCCCCGGGCGTAAGCGAAGCAGCGGTGATCGGCGTGGTCGATGAAAAATGGGGCGAGCGCCCGTTGGTTCTTGTTGTTGGCAGAGAAACTGAGATCGATTGTAGCGAGATTGCCGCGCGGTTCTCTAAGGCTGCTAAGGCAGGGTTTATCAGTGACTGGGCGGTGCCAGAACGCATCGAGCAGGTTGATGCGATACCCAAGACCAGTGTCGGAAAGATCGATAAAAAGCGCCTGCGTGAACAGTTCAGGTAATCCGGGAATAAATGTGACGACGGCAGTGTCACCAGCAACCCAGGCAGATACACTGGGAGCCCCATGGCCTAGAAAAACAAGGGGCTGATCCAATGTCTAGTGATACACGATTCGTCGCAGTGAACGTTGGTGTGCACGGGTGTTCCGGGAGCAATATTTCGGGGCAAATATGATTGTATGCCGTCTTCAATCGGACTCTGAAAGAATATTCAGTCGGTGGTGGTTTTGGCGGCCTCATACCGCGATGACCGTTTTGATTTTGTGCGAAGTGGCGCTCTGCTTGCTTCGTTGTTTTCAAGCAGAAGTTTGTCCATCAGTTTCATAAGCGTCTCATATTCTTCTGCACTCAACGGACTAACCAGTCGACGTTGCGCCTTGATCATGGCGGGCTGAACCGCGTCGACAAACTCCCGACCCTCGTCAGTGATGCGGGCCAGTTTGGGCCTTTTATCTGATATGTTGGCAGGCCGATCTAACAAGCCCCTGTGTTCCAGCCTCCGAATAACATCTGCGACTGTATTTCTGTCAAATCCGATCTGACTGGCGATAGAGATTTGATCGAGAGTTCCCTGATAATAAAGGACTGTCAAAACAGCAAACTGGGCTGGCGTGACATTGAATTCGGTGCACTCCTCGAGAAACATGCCTACGTGTATCTGGTGCAATCTTCGAATGAGAAATCCGGGTCGCCCCCACAGATCATTGAAGCTTTGTCGGTTGGGCTGTTTCTTGTTACTCATGAACGGGTTCTGTCGATGAAGGGTTTCACTGGCGCTGCATCACAGCTTTGCGGCCGACAGACTCTTGTCGGGAATATGAGATTCCTGCTTGCCGCAGGTGCTTTGTTAATATCGACACTTCGGGCGGTTAACAATCAACTTGTGACTAGTTATCGGCTGGCGCAGGCAATATTGTGACTACAGGGAAAGATCTTTTTTGATCTCAATATGTTCGTAGTATACTCCCTATTAACAAATGGCGTTTGACAATATTCTATCTTGGAGGTGGACGAATGGGTTGGACGATCGGGGTAGACGTTGGTGGCACGTTCACTGACTTTTATGCGGCCAATGATGAAACCGGCATTTTTCATGTTGGTAAAACATCTTCCACACCTTCAAATCCGGCAGACGCCATATTGAATGGCCTGGTCGCTCTTTGTGGCCAATATGAAATCCCGATGGACAAGATCAACCGACTGTCTCACGGCACCACGGTCGGCACGAATGCGCTGATCCAGCGTACCGGCAGCACGGTTGCGCTGATCACGACAAAGGGCTTCAGGGATCTGCTGGAAATTGGTCGTCAAACACGGCCACACATGTACGACCTGCAAAAAGATCATCCAACTCCTCTTGTTGACCGGGAACATCGGATAGAGTTGCGGGAACGGATCGGAGCGGCTGGCGAAATCGTTCATGCCCCGGATGCCAAAGATATTGCGGCAGCAGTAGATAAGGCGATTGAGTCCGGAGCCGCTGCTTGCGCTATTGGTTTTCTTTTTGCGTTTCGAAACCCTGAGCACGAGCAGCAAGTCGCTGCCGTTTTGCGAGAGCGTGCGCCTCACATTGCTGTATCTATGTCGTCTGAAGTACAGCCTGAGTTTCGCGAATATGAACGTCTGTCGACCACTGTACTGAACGCCTATTTGCAACCGGTCATGTGGCACTACCTGGAAACCCTGGAGCACGGTGTTGCAGAACGGGCGCCAAATGCGATACTGGGCATCAGCCAGTCAAGTGGTGGTCTCATGTCACCTCATCGGTCGCGCGAATTACCGGTGCGGACAGCGCTTTCGGGCCCTGCTGCCGGAACCGTTGGCGCCGCGCATGTGGCACGTCAGACCGACCGAAGAAATGTCATTACACTTGATGTCGGTGGGACCAGTGCTGATGTCGCCCTGATTCGGGATTTCAAGATCGATATAGCTTTTGATCGGGATGTTGCCGGATTCCCAATTCGCTTGCCTTGTGTCGATGTTGAAACGGTTGGTGCTGGCGGTGGTTCGATTGCCTGGTTTGATCGTGATGGTCTGCTGAAAGTCGGCCCGATTAGTGCCGGGGCCGATCCAGGTCCAGCTTGCTATGGCAAAGGCGGAGATCGCCCGACTGTAACAGACGCCAATATCTTGCTTGGTCGCCTTTCTTCGCGCGGTTTGCTGGATGGCGATATGGGGTTGGACGTTCCTCTTTCACAAGCAGTGTTCAAACCTTTGTCGGAAAAGCTTGGATTTACAAACGAGCGGACAGCGCATGGTGTTCTGGGGATTATGGTTGCCAACATGGTCCGGACAATTCGCATAATCTCGGTTGAGCGCGGCCATGATCCACGGGATTTTGTGCTTATGCCATTTGGCGGTGCCGGGCCACTGCATGCGCGGGATGTTGCTATCAGTCTGGGTATTACAGAAATGGTCATTCCTTCAGCCCCGGGGATCGTTTGTGCCCAGGGACTGCTGGTTTCCGATCTGAAAGAAGACTTTGTTGTCAGTCGCCGGTTTGCACTGGATGAAGCGGGCACAAGCACCCTGGCGTCATCTGTTACGGAATTGTCTGCAAGTGCCTTGCAATGGTTTGACGCCGAGAAGGCCCCGCTGGAAAGCCGTAATCTTGACCTTGTAGTCGATGCACGTTACGCCGGACAAAATTTCGAGTTGGCTGTTCCGGTTGTGAGCGGTGCCACAATTGAACAATCAGACTTACCTGATTTTGCCAGCCTTCATGCTGCTTTCTGCGCCGCCCATGAAACTGCCTATGGCTATGCAAGTGAAGAAGATCCCATCGAAATTGTGAATGTACGGTTGTCAGCCAGCGCAAAATTGCACGAAGAGGGTGCCCGCTCAGCGTCAGATGGAGACCTGGCTGTACCTCAGCCGCGGGAAACAAGACTCGTCTTCTTTGACGCCGAAAAATCGGTTGAGGCAAAAGTTTATTCCCGCGCAGATCTGAAACCGGGACATAGCATTGTGGGCCCCGCGATCTTCGAACAGCTCGACACAACAACGCTACTGTATCCAGGCGATGTCGCGAAGGTGACACCAGACGGTCATTTGATTATCCAGATTGACGCAAATGCAGGAGAGAGCGCATGACACGCGATGCCCTCGAACTGGATCCGATCAGCCTGGAAATCATTGCCAATGGGCTCAGATCGATCGCGGATGAATGTTTCATCGCCCTGATGCGTTCCGCCTATTCGACCAATATCAAGGAGCGAAAGGATCATTCGATCGCCATCCTGGACAAGAATGGACGGTTGGTTGTTCAGGCTGCACTGACATTGCCGATCCATATCGGTTCCATGAGTGGCCTGATGCGATGCGTCCTTAATAAATACGGCAATGATATTGCTGAAGGTGACATCTTTGTCGCCAACGATCCGCATACGGCTGGCGGTTCTCATCTACCCGATATCAACTACGCCAAGCCCATATTTGTGGACGGTGAAATCGTTGCCTTTATCTGCAACATTGCGCATCACGCGGATGTGGGCGGTATGGTGCCTGGCTCCATGGCAGGCGGTATGTCAGAGATTTACCAGGAAGGCCTGAGAATACCTGTCGTCAAATTGTTCAATCGCGGCGAATTGCAGACTGATATCATGAATCTTATTTTGCTGAATGTTCGCGCGCCGGAAGAACGTCGCGGAGATCACAATGCCCAAATTGCTTCCTGTAACCTGGGCTCACGACGCTTTCACGAAGTCGTCGGTGCCCATGGGCTGGCCAATGTATTAGCGGCATTTGACGAGATTATTGCGCGTACCGGCAAGCGGATGCGCCTGGCGTTTGCTGAGATTCCGGACGGCACCTATCATTTCGAAGACTTTATGGATGGCGACGGGATTGACACATTTGATATCCCGATCCGTCTGGCGCTGACTGTCGCCGGGGATGCCATCAGTTTTGACTTTGCCGGTACAAGCCCCCAGGTTGGGGGTAACATCAACACAACCATGAATGCCGTGCAGGCCAGTGTCAGTTATGCACTCATCGCCGTCCTCGACTCAGATATTCCGAGCAACCAGGGTGTTCTGGATGTCGTGGAAATCAAGGCAGAGCCCGGCACGATCCTTAATTCAGTTTTTCCGGCTCCGGTTGCGGCGCGTGCACATACTTGCCAACGCGTCATTGACGTTGTTCTTGGCGCTTTGTCGCAGGCATTACCAGACAAGGTTATTGCAGCTGCCAACGGCGCCAATACAACAGCCGTGTTTGCTGGCGTGGATCCCCGTAATAATCAGTCTTATGTCTATCTCGAAACACTGGGTGGTGGCATGGGTGCGAGATCCAGCAAAGACGGCAAGGACGGTGTTCAGGTTCACATAACGAATACGTCAAATCTTCCTGTCGAATCCATCGAGCAGGAATATCCCTTGCGGGTCGAAGAATATAGCCTGGTCCAAGACTCTGGCGGTGCCGGAAAATATCGCGGCGGTATGGGTTTGCGCCGGGTGGTAACGCCGGTAAATCACACCTGTGTCTTTAACGGGGCAGGTGAGCGGTTCAGATACAAGCCATGGGGTTTGTTCGGTGGTGAAGCAGGTGGCTCGGGTCAGTTCTTGATCCGCGATGCCGAAGGCGAACGTCGCCTGGATGACAAACCAAATACGGTGCCAGTCGAAATTGAAACCCGGATTGTCGTCGAGACACCGGGTGCAGGCGGCTATGGCAAGCCTGATCAGCGCGCACCGGAAGCCATCGAGCGGGATATCCAAAGCGGTAAATTTTCTGCCGCCTATGTCGAACGACATTTCGGCCTTGATAAAAGTGAGAGGTAATCAGATGCTAGTTTACTCAATGGTACGGTCAAAGCTCTTGGGGGAATATCCTGAGGCGATCAAGCGGGCGGAGACGCTTGGTTACGATGGAACCACTTTGCTGGAATTGACAGTGCCGCCAACCCTTTCAGCGGTTGCAGGTGCCATGACAACGAGCAAGATCGACCTCTTGACTGGTATCTTTGTTGCCTTTCCTCGAAGCCCCATGGCGACGGCCTATGATGCCTGGTCAATCCAGTCGCTTTCAAAAGGACGTTTCCAGCTTGGGATCGGCAGCCAGATCAAGGCGCATCTGACGCGCCGATTTGGCATGGAGTATCTCCCACCCGTCAAACGAATGCGCGATTATGTTCAGGCCTTACATGCGATTTGGGACTGCTGGGAGAACGGCACCAGGCTCGATTATCACGGCGAATACTACAATTTTGATCTGATGATTCCTTATTATGATCCGGGCCCTCTTAATCTTCCGCGGGTGCCGATCTACATCGCGGCAATCAATAAATTAATGTGTCAATTGACGGGTGAGCTCGCTGACGGTCACTTACCCGGCGATCCGATTACCTACAAGTGGTTTGACGAAGTGATGTTGCCAAATCTGGAAATTGGAGCCAAAAAATCCGGGCGCGCATTGCAAGATATCAGTCTGGGCAGTTATGGATTTATCGGCTGTGCGAATTCAGATGAAGGTCTCGACAGGGTTCGCAGGGGCCTGAAGGAACGTGTGGCCTTTTATGCCTCGACGCCCGAATATAAAAAAATGCTCGACATGCATGGCTGGGACGTCAATCTTGGCGACTTTATTGATCTGGCGCGTCAGGGCAAATGGGAAGAAATGGGCAACCTCGTCTCGGACGATATGCTTGAATCCTATGCCGTCGTTGCTCTGGCGAAAGATTTGCCTGCAGCCTTGAAGAAACGTTTTGGCGGCAAGGTTGATCGGATTCAACTGGATGAAGGTTGGTTCGATGGCATGTCCGATGAACAAATCAGCAGCCTTGTCACCGAAATCAAAAAAATCTAGTGAGATGGAAAACTATGGTGAATGATCGTCTTGATTCCACCAGTGGTGCAGATTTTGCACAGGAAGACTGGAAGCGACTTTGTCAACGAGACCCACATTCTCTTGCCGTTGTCGAGCCTGAGCGTGAAGTAACTGTCGCTGAATTGATTGCCATGGCCCGGTCACGTGCTGGACAGCTCATTGCCCAGGGGGTCACACCTGGAAGTCGTGTAATCGTTGCCAGGCCAAATTCAATCGAGTTCGTTGTTGACTATCTGGCTATTCGTTTGTGCGGTGCTGTCCTGGTCAATTTACCGTGGTCTGCAGGTAGCAGCATTATCGAACTGGCAGAGATTCTTGATGCAAGCTGCGTCATTCTGACTGAGCATCTGGTTGGTGATAATTCCTTGTTTGAGCAATTGGGTAGTCGCCGTTTTAGGCCGGACGAAGAAGCGCCGATTGGCCCGAATGAGTGCGTTTCGCGAAAAGCTGAGGATACTGTCTGGTTGGCCTGCACATCCGGTACCACGGGCGCACCGAAGGCAGCGATGCATTCAGCCGCAACACTGGAACGGCAAACAGAAGTGTTTGCGGAACATTTTGAGCTGACGGCAGATGATCCCATCCTGGTGTCTTCGCCTGTCGGCCATGCCGTGGCGCTGTTGTTTGGCGTCCGGATGTCCTTGATGCTGAACAGCCTCATGGTTCTTGTGCCGCGATGGAAAATTACTACCGCCGTCGACCTGATTGAGCGCTACAAATGTGTGTTCACGGTTGCACCGACGCCGTTCCTTGTAGATATGGTCGATTATGTTGAGAGAAATGGCACCGACAGAATCAAATCCCTGCGGTTTTTCCCGTCCGCCGGCGCGCCGGTACCGCGGACCCTTGTTCGTCGTGCTTTCGCTGCCCTGCCTGGTTGCCAGGTCTGGTCCTATTTTGGAACCTCCGAAGCAGGGGCTGTAACTGCGGTCCCGCTTGACGCCGAACTGGACAAGCGATTGGACACAGACGGTATCGCCCTGCCGGGGATTGAGAGCCGAGTGGTTGACGAGGAACTTGAACTGCGTGGGGCATCCCAGATGATGACAGGTTACTGGAGCGGTGACCCTGACGGGCGTCTGAAATCAGATGGCTGGTATTCCACTGGTGACGCAGCTGTGCAACGCGAGGATGGTTATATTCGCATGATCGGACGCGCCCGCGATATCATCCTGCGTGGTGGTGAAAATATCTCTCCACTGGAAATTGAAAACGTGCTGCTGGGACATCCGGCAGTGACTGACGTAACCATTGTGGGTTATCCCGATGATCGCCTGGGTTCTCGTCTTGCCGCCGTGGTTGTCGCTGCCGCGCAGGTGACACTAGATGACTTGCGGGGACGCTGTGAAGAAGTGGGTCTCGATAAGGCAAAGTGGCCGGAATTTATGACCGAAATAGATGTGATCCCATTGTCCGTGATTGGCAAAGTCTTGCGCGGAGAGCTCGAAGAATATGTCCTGAAACAAATCGAGCTGCGTGCCCCTGCCTGAGTGGCGCTGGATCTATCGGAGATGAAAATATGAAAACCGTCGAAGTCGGGTTTCACGTTGACGGCGACGTCTGGGAACCAGAACAAATGAAAGCAGTTGAAGACTACGGCTTTGATATCATGACAACGGGCGAGCATATTCTCTTCTTCCGCCCGATTCTGGATGTTATAACTGTACTGGCGTATGCCGCTGCTGTTACCACACGAATTAAACTTGTGCCTTCAACCCTGATCTTGCCGCTTCGTCACCCGACTATGATGGCGAAGGAGTTGATTTCTCTTGATATATTGTCCAAGGGACGGCTGACCGCATCCGTTGGCATCGGTGGAGATTACCCCCGGGAATTTCAGGCCTGTGGTGTTCCCGTGAAGGAACGCGGTGTTCGAGCTAATGAAGGCATCGAAATCATGCGTAAATACTGGTCAGGCGAACGCTTTGACTACAACGGCACGATTTTTCAGCTTGAAGACGTCGATATGTTGCCACTGCCTTATCAGCCAGGGGGGCCAGATCTTTGGGTCTGTGGGCGCAGCGATCCTGCCATGCGTCGGGCCGCAAGACTGGGTGACGGATGGCAACCATATATGTATACCGCGGAGCAATTCCACGATTCCGTCGGCAAGGTAAAGGATTTTGCCGCCGAAGCTGGCCGGGAACTGTCTGGTGATTTTGCTTTTACCAGTTTTATGTATGTGAGCATGCACGAGGATGTCGAGACGGCGCGGAACAACGCCATTGAACAGATGACTTTCAGGTTCAATCTGCCAGCTGAAAAAATTGTCGACAAGTATTGCGCGTATGGTCCTGACGAGCGCATCATCGAAAATCTCGAGAGCTATGTGAAAGCGGGTGCGAACAAGTTGATTGTGGCCCTGATCATGCCACCAGAAGAGCGGATGAATTATGTCGAGCGCTTCGCAACGAATATTTTGCCCGAACTTCAGAAGATGAAAGCTGGCTGAGAACTGACATGGCAAACAGACTGACGGTTTCCGATTTCCAGGAAATGATCGGCCGATCCCGGTTCCATCAGCTATTCCGGCCGGTTGTTCTGGATGTAAATTACGACTCCCTCGAACTGGTCATCAAAATGACCATGAGCGAAGATCTGGAACGCCAACCAGACACCAATCAATGGCACGGCGGTGCTATTTCAGCTGTCATTGACACTGTTGGTTGTTATGGCCTTGCGATGCTGTCGGTAGAGCCGTTGCCAACGATCAATTTTCGCACTGATTATATGCGCCCGGCCATCAACACTGACTTGAAGCTGACGGCACAAATCCGGCGCGCAGGGCGGTTAATCGGTGTTGTTGACGTCGATGTTGTTGATGACCGCGATCGCCTGATTGCAGTTGGTCGCGCCTGTTATTCGATCAAGGACCCTCTGCCTCTTTCCTGAGAAACGGGCAGCGACCCCAATCAGTCCTGGTTCAGTGTCATTGTTGAACATACTAGTCGAGTGAACCACGGAGTACCAGAAGATGACCACAGAAAGCGCCAAAACCAGAATTTCCATCATTGGCGGCACAGGTGCTCTGGGGTCTGGCCTGGCCCTGCGATGGGCGAAGGCAGGCTGCCAGGTGACCATCGGGTCGCGAGACAGCGAACGTGCCGTTGTTGCAGCTGTCGAGTTATCCGAAAAGGCAGGCGTGATGATTGCCGGGAGCAAAAACAATGAAGCCGCAGAAGCGGGAGACATCGTGGTTTTGACGGTGCCGTTTGGCAACCATCAGGATACCCTGGAACTTGTTAAACCTTATGTTGCCGGCAAGATCGTGATCGATGTAACTGTGCCGCTTATGCCCCCCAAAGTGCGCACTGTTCAACTACCCGAAGCGGGATCGGCTGCGAAGGCATCCCAGCTTTTCCTGGGTGAAGACGTCCGTGTTGTCTCCGCGTTCCAAAATATTGCCGCAACTCACCTTGCCGATTTGGATCATCACATAGATTGTGATGTCTTCGTTTGTGGTAACGATCCTGCCGCCAGGGCAGCTGTTGTTGAACTGGCGAAAAAGGCTGGTATGAAGGGGTGGCAGGCAGGCCGGATAGACAATTCAGCCGTTGCTGAAGCCTTGACCTCTGCCCTGATCTTCATCAACGCCCATTACAAGATTGATGGTGCCGGAATACGAGTTACAGGGGCTCCCCTGGCGACAGAAACTCACTGACAAGAACAAATGCCAGATATGGGCAGTCAACTGACACTCCAGGCACTTGAGAACATGCCGGTGATTACACCGGGGGATGATCTTGCTGTGGTTATCGGCAAAGCTCTCAGCGCCAATGGCCTGACATTGCAAGACGGTGACATTCTGGTCCTGGCACAGAAAATTGTTTCCAAGGCTGCCGGATTATTTGTCGACCTTAAAACGGTTGAGCCAGGGGAAAAGGCTCGCGAACTTGCTCAAATCACTGACAAGGACCCAAGGCTGGTCGAGCTGATTCTCGGCCAGAGCCGGTCTGTCATACGACAAGTACCTGGCGTGTTGATCACGGAACACAACAGCGGCTGGATCATGGCTAACGCCGGGATCGACGCATCAAATGTATCGGCCCAAGGCGATGAAGATCAGGTTCTGTTGTTGCCTGAGGACCCGGACCAGGCATGTCGGAAGTTGCGTGATAGTTTCAGGGATTTACACAAGGTCGATATTGGTGTCCTTATCAACGACAGTTTTGGCAGGCCGTGGCGTCATGGTACGACAGGTGTTGCAATCGGTGCAGACGGCATTGCCTGTCTGTGGGATCGACGCGGGCAAGTGGATTTGAACGGTCGAGCCCTGAAAGTCAGTCAGCAAGCCCTCGGAGATGAATTGGCGGCCGCAGCATCTTTGCTGCAGGGGCAGGGCGATGAAGGAAAACCGGTTGTCGTTATTCGCGGCTACACCCCGAAGGCTTCGTCACCACCGCCAGCCAGACCTGCTGCCGACTTGATACGCGCCAAAGATGAGGATTTATTCCGATGACCGAAGGTCAGGTTATTGCCCTGTCTGGCGGAGTCGGTGGTGCCAAACTGGTTTTGGGGCTGTCGCACGTTTTGCCGTCAGATCGGCTGGTCGTTGTAACAAACACCGGTGACGATTTTGATCATTATGGGCTTCGTGTCTGCCCCGATACGGACACAGTGATTTATACGCTCGCAGACCTGGCCGATAAGGTACAAGGCTGGGGTCGTATGGGAGAAACCTGGTCATTCATGAACGCGCTGCGCGCCCTTGGCGGCGAGGACTGGTTTAATCTGGGCGATGGTGACCTTGCGCTGCACGTCTTGCGCTCCAGCAGGCTTCGTGAGGGCGCGAGCTTGACTCAAGTAATACGTGAGGTTACCCGTAATCTGAATATTGATATTGCAATCCTGCCAATGTGTGATCAAGACGTCTCGACGACTGTTGAAACTACTGACGGGCATTTGCCATTCCAGCAATATTTTGTTCGCGAAAAATGCGCGCCGGTCGTCACCGGCTTTAGGTTCGATGGCATTGAAAACGCGGTGCCAAATTCTGATCTGGTTTCAGCTCTTGGTGAAAATCCATCCGCAATTATTCTGACACCATCGAACCCGTATGTCTCAATCGATCCCATATTGAATGTGCCGGGATTGCGGGAAATGTTGCGCGATAACAAGGCACCGATAATCGCCGTTTCACCGATCATCGGGGGAAAAGCTATTAAAGGGCCCGCTGCCAAGATGATGGCTGAATTGGGCTTGGAAGTTTCTGCGCTGGAAGTGGCAAGGCATTATCAGGGTTTCATTGACGCCTTGATCATTGACGAAACAGATGCATCATTGGTAGCGGATATCGCGCGTTTGGGCATGGAAGTTGTTGTTTCCCAAACAGTGATGAATAGTTTGCAGGATCGCATTGATTTGGCGAAGGTAACAGTTGGTTTAGCAAACAGGTTGATGGGGGAGGGAGGCTGTGACTGATATTGTTATCCCGGTCAAAAAGCTCTCCAAAGCCAAACAACGATTGTCTGGTCTGCTGACGCCAACTGTCCGGGCTGGCCTGGTCCTGGCGATGCTCGAGGATCTGCTTGCGATGGTTTCTTTCATTGACCATGGCCAGATTCTGGTCGTTGCCAGTGATGACCTTGTATTCGATGTCGCCCGCAAGTTTGGTGCTGATATTTTGCGGGAGGACCGGCCATGGGGCTACAATTCTGCTGTTAATGCCGGCTTCGCGGCTTTGGGGGATGTCGAAAATGTTGCCGTGTTTCCGGCAGATATCCCACTCGCGCGCAGTCGTGAAATCTCCAGACTGATCGCTCCTTCTGAAATGGGCAAACCACTTGTCCGACTGGCTCCGTCAAGGGACAAGTTGGGGACCAATGGTCTTTTCCTTTCGTCCCGTAACTTGATCCGAACCGGTTTTGGCCCGGACAGTTATACCGGTCATTGCCGGTCCGCCAGCGCGATGGGAATCGATACTGTTTTCCTGGAGGCGCCGAGTCTTGCGCACGACATTGATACGCCTTTGGATCTGCAGGAATTCATACAACATCGTCAGCCTGGCCTGACCCTGGAATTCATGGAAAGTATCCACTGTGCCGGTCTGGCGCCAGCCAGCGAAAAGAAGGCTTTCGTGTGAATATGGTCACGCGGGACATTCATCGTGCAACCGGACAATTCTCAGATGTCGATGCTCTCGGCCTGATAGATCACTCACCTGAGTCGCTGCTCATACAAGCTGCGAAAATGCGCGATCAGGGACATGATCGTTTGCTGAGCTATTCCCGAAAGGTCTTTATTCCGCTGACACAATTGTGCCGTGATTCCTGTCACTATTGCACTTTCGCCCAACCACCGCGCCAGCTCGAAGCCGCCTATTTAACACCTGATCAAGTGCTCGACATCGCACGCGCAGGTAAGGCCGCCGGATGCAAGGAAGCCTTGTTCACGCTGGGGGACAAACCTGAATACCGTTACCAGGCTGCACGTGAAGCGTTGGCTGCACTGGGCTACA
>CAJWEF010000024.1 GCA_913031305.1 uncultured Acidiferrobacteraceae bacterium | reverse complement strand
GATATCTTCTTCGTCCAGCAGGAACTTGATTTTGTCTGCCATGGTGTTTTTCCTCGGGTAGATAGATCGGGTTGAGATGATGCAGTTCGAATGTCTTGTTCGGAGCGCACCAGTCTGGCGCACGCAAAAAGTCTTTACTGATGCACGACTGTTCGTATCGACAGAGCCTATCTTAAAACATTAAAACCAGTGTGTGTTTAAGACTCTCGCCACTTTCTGGGTACGATAGGGCCTACCAGCGATACCCCAGGCCAAATTTGAAAGTTTGATCGAGCGCTTCAATATCAGCAGGCGCCCCGGAGTCATACTCCAGTTTTACTTCTGCGTTAAGGGCTATTTTCGAAAGCAGGGGAACCGTGATACCAATTCTGGTGTGAACCATAATGTCGGTATTGTCTTCAAGATTCCAAACTCCAATCTGATCTAAGTAGCTTTGCGTGCCCTGGCCGAGTATCCAGGGTTTGGGATTGATCTTGTTGATATCTGCCAGTGTGTAACTCTGCGCGCCGCTGGCGGTCATCACGACAAACCGGCCCTGGCTTAGTTTCAGCGAGGGTGCGCGGATCACCCGATCATCTGAGAGCTTAAGCACGATGGGTTGGTGGGACTCAATCCTGACCACGTTTTCTGAAGGGATAGAGAGCTTTCCAGCGGCATCGGACTCAAAGATAACCTGAGCGGAAGAGCCCCCAGGAGTTGCCCCGAAATGACAGAGCCGTCAACAAGTTCAATGGTGTCTGCCGGGGAATCTGCCTGATTTTGCGCCCCAGCACTCATGCAAAGACCAAAGGTGATTATGCCAAGCAATGTTTTTGCTGAAGAATTAAGAAAACTGTTTCATCTTTGTCAAAAAATAGAGAGTCAAGTGAGAGAACCTGCGCTGCCGGGCGGCCAATTTTGAGAGCAAACTGCAGACGATTATATGCAGGCTTCGTTTCACAGTGAAGCGATCGGCCCTAGGGCCTGCCGAGCTTCTTGTACCTTCTCCAAAGAACGCGCCCAGATGAGATGACTGCGGCAGAGGCAGTCTGAAGCGCCAAATCCTGCAAGCGGGACGATGACGTCATGCTGTGACAGCAGTAATTGTGCCCAGCGATGCTCCAGCTCGCGCCCAGCACACTGGTACCAGATCTGGCGTATCGGGCAATGATCGAGCAGGGTATCGATATGCCAGTGCCTGCGTTTGGTTGTGCGCAGGTGTCGGCCGAGGCGTGCCCCGAGGCCACCCGGGCCAAAGGCCGAACCCACATACAGGTACCAGCCACGGTGCAGGCGCATGAGGTCCAGCGCGCCGACTGCAATTGAAGCCGATCTTTGGCAACGAAGCACTAGCACATATGTGCCCGGTGTACGCGGAAGTTGCGAGGGGTTGAGCGTCAGGACTCTAGTGTTTCACGATAGTGAGAAAGGTATTGAATGATATCGCGTGATTCACTCATCCATTCGCTTTTTCCATCGGCAGACTGTCGAAGCAGCACTGGCACCGTGGTGCGTCCACGCACTTGCATCAGCTCGGCCTGCCATTGGGGGTCATCCCGGATATTGCGTTCTTCCAGAGTCAGCCCAAGTTGCGCAACAGCGCGCTTGACCATAGTGCAGTAGCCGCACCAGTTGCGGGTATAGAGGATCAGTTTTTCTTCACCCGCCTTCATCTTGGTTACCGTAGCAGGAACGTTCTCGACCACGGTTTACCAGCAACCCACAGATGCATCTGCAGTCATGCCCGTAGCCCCCGGCTTCGTGCCAGCAGGTACAGGCTGGCGATAAACAAACAGGCGATAAAAAAGAGAATCATGCCGTAAGAGACGAGCAGGCTTACATCGCTGATCCCCAAAAAACCGAATCGAAAGGCGTTGACCATGTACAGAATCGGGTTGGCCATCGATACCTGTTGCCAGAAATCCGGGAGCAAATGAATCGAATAGAACACCCCACCCAGGTAAGTCAGTGGCAACAGCACAAAGGTCGGGATGATGGAAACATCATCGAACGTCTTGGCGAAGATAGCGTTCATAAGGCCACCCAGTGAGAACAGGATTGCGGTCAGGATCACAATACTGAACAGAACTGTGAGGCTGTGGATCTGCAGCTCGGAAAAAAAGAGTGAAACACCGGTCACAATCAGGCCGACCAGTGCACCACGGGCAACGCCGCCGGTGATGTAGGCCAGCAGAATAATGACGATGGGCGTGGGTGAGACCAGCAGTTCCTCTATTGACTTGCCCCACTTCGCGCCGAAAAAAGAGCCCACCACATTCTGGTAGCTGGCGTTGATCACGGACATCAGGATCAGGCCTGGTACCAGAAAATCCATGTAGTCAAAGCCATCCATCTGACCGATACGTTTGCCGATCAGGCTGCCGAAGATTACGAAGTACAGCAAGGTCGAGATCGCGGGTGGCACCAGCGTCTGTTGCCAGATGCGCAAAAAGCGAGTGATCTCCTTGGTTACGATAGTGACAAAGGCAATCAGTTGCTGGAGAGGATTCATTTACTGTTTCCCGGTGCCTGGCCGACAAGGTTGATGAACAACTGTTCCAGCCGGTTGGCTTTGTTGCGCATGCTGCGTACCTTGATATCGGCCGCCGATAGCATGGCGTAAACATGGTTGAGGTTGTCATCTCGATCGATAGCGATCTCCAGCGTGGTCGGATCCACCATGTGCGTGTTGTGCGCCAGTGAGGCTGGCACCAGCGTGAGTGGTTGTTCCAGATCGAGCACAAAGGTTTCCACATTCAATTGTCGCAACAGGGTGCGCATGGAAGTGTTTTCAACCAGGGCGCCCTGATTGATGATGCCGATGTTGCGGCACAGACTTTCGGCTTCTTCAAGATAATGGGTGGTTAGGATGATCGTGGTACCAGCGCTGTTGATCTGCCGCAGAAAATCCCACATCGAGCGACGGATCTCGATGTCGACGCCTGCGGTAGGCTCGTCAAGAATCAACAGGCGTGGTTCGTGAACCAGCGCCCGTGCAATCATAAGCCGACGCTTAAAGCCGCCGGAGAGTTCTCCCGCGCGTTCAGCACGTTTGTCCCACAGACCCAACAACTTCAAATATTTCTCTGCCTGTGTCAGCGCGGTTTGCCGGTTGATACCGTAGTAACCAGCCTGGTTGCGCACGATCTGCAGTGGCGTCTCGAAGATATTGAAATTGAATTCCTGTGGTACCACACCGAGAAAGGATTTTGCCCGGGCAAAATCACGATCTATATCGACCCCGAAGATTTCCACATTGCCTGCAGTCTTGTTCACCAGCGAGCACAGGATGCCAATGACGGTTGACTTGCCGGCTCCGTTGGGGCCGAGCAATGCATAAAAGTCACCCTGCGCGACGGCAAGGTCCACTCCTTTGAGAGCGGTAACACCGTTAGCGTAGGTTTTGCTGAGCTGGTGGGTCCTAAGGGCGTAATCCAAGGGTGGCGCGCGGGTGAGACAGCAGGAAGGCGTTGTTACAGGTGGTTGCTGTCGGACCTTTTTTCAAGTGCGCCATGGTTACTGGTGCCGCACACATTTCTGGTAGAGGTCCTTGAGCGCGTGACCTGGGTCGTAGCGATCCTTGAGTAGACGGCAGGTATTGCCACCGTAGAGTTCCCAGAATTCCTTCTCCGGGTAGAAGCTCTCGGAATAAAGCGATTTGATGCCGCCCAGGTCAGTTACTTTTTCTTCGATCATGCGGTTGAAGTGACCCTGTGGATGCATCGGGTCGGTGCGCACTGCGTCCCAGAAGCCGAAATTAATATACAACGTGTCGTCACGCATCGGAAAGAGCGGGTAGTGGCCACGCCTGCCATCGTGGCGTGCCGGGCAGATCCAGATGGGGCGTATTCCGATCTCACGCTGAAAAAACGACAAAAACGCCGGCGCGTTTTCCAGCGGGATGTCTACATCCTGTATGACCACCTCGCGATGCCGGCGGCTCAGTGTTCCAAGGCGGCGGGTCAGGCCAACCCGGCTGTTCCAGCGCATGACTTTTTGGTAGGTGATCGAGTTCAACCGTTTGCGCCCGAGCAGTCGGCGGATCAAGCGGTTCTGCGCATACAAGTTTTTCGAACACCAGAACCAGTCGGTGTCCCAGCGCCACAGGTAATCGCGCACGCTGAGGTAGTCTTCACTACGCGCCCGGATTGAACGGTAGAAAATCTGCAGGTAGCTGTAATCACTGGTGTAGGGTGCGTCATCGGTAAACTCACCCAGCACCAGGTAATACTCCCCGGGAGCAAAGACCACGCCGTCGACAAAATCGAATGACCCCTGACAGGCCTCGTTAACGCGGTCGAAAAATTCCTGTGAGTCAGCACAGTGTACGTGGGTCACTCGCACGTAGGGCTTGACAGGTATGCCCTGGATCTTCAGGCGCAGGATGTACCCCAGCGTCCCATAGGAGTTGGCAAGGCCAAAAAACAGGTCGCGGTGCTCGTTGTTGGGCGTACAACAGATGACCTCGCCAGTGCCGAGTAATACATCCATTTCCAGTACCGTTTCATGCGGTAGGCCATAGCGAAACGACGAGGATTCAATGCCTATTCCACCGACCGCACCGCCAATGGTGATGGATTTGAGTTGTGGTACCACCGCGGGCATGAGGCCATACGCGAGCGCAGTATCAGCCAACGCCTCGTAGGTCACCATCCCCTCGGTTTCGATGACGCGGGTGTCGGGGTCGATTGCGAGGACGTGGTTGAATTCGCGGACATCCAGCAGCTGGTCCTGTGTGCTGCGGTTACGGAAAAGATTGGAGGTCTGTTTGCTAAGGCGTATGTCCCGGCCAGCGTTATTACGTAGTGCCTGGGCCAGGTGCTGCTGGCGCTGCTCATAACTCATCATCTGCAGTGATCCTTAAAAGCCCACCGCCTGGCCATTCTTGCGTGGGTCTGAGCCGGCCACGTAAGCGGTATTAGTGCGCAGTATCACCTGGCCACGAAGTGCTGACTATCTGATTGGCGTAGATGCTGGAACGGCGTGACGGATGGTGATGGCCCGAATCGATTTTCTCAAACATGGATGTGACAGGCTCTATAGATCTGCTGGGAGTTGTTGCTGTATAGCTTGGTTGATACGACTTCAGCCCGGGTTACTCTGGCACGCTGGGCCTGGCCGGCATCGTGGCGGCAGTCTAGCACCGCGACGATGCAGTCGCTCATGCGCTCGGCTTCGGGTTGGTCAGGAACTGCTTTCGCAGATGGTTTCCAGGTGCACCAGCAGTTCGTCGAAATGGCCTGGGATTTGTGCCATATCTTCTCTCAGGCGATGGCTGCAATGCACGCTCAGCGGCATGGCCAGGGCATCCCAATGGTAACGAACCGGTGCTTGGGGAATGACTTCGCCAATGAGTATTTTTGCGACACGGTTACCCGGAGTATTAAACCAGCCGATGGCGCCCTGGCTTGCCACGATGTCCAGATGAGCCAGGCCTTCTCCGGCGATAAAGGTGCGCAGGCCGCGATCGTCCTCTTCCAGTGATCCATGGATATGGCCATTGATCACTGCGCCGACCCCGCGGTGCAAGAGTTGACTATGCAGCCACGTGCCTTCACCCCAGTTCTTGATACTGTGATCTGTCGGCTGGTCTTTGGCTTGGCGAAGATCGATGACCGGTCGGTGAGTGAACACCACGTAGTCCCGGATGCCCGGGTTATCGTCCAGCGATGGAATCTGGCGTAGCAGGGCGCCGCGGGCGCCACCTGACCAGGGAATGGTATCTGCAGCCGTATCAAGATTAATAAACTGGACCCCTCCCAGGCTGAAACTGGAATTTCGTGGGCCAACGTGGCGTTCAAACCAGTGGCTTAGTTCACTATCGAAGCTGCGTACCAGATCATGATTGCCGATCGCCGCGTAAGTGGGCAGTGGCGCACTGGACAGCGTGCGGGCAACATTCAGGTCATCATTGGGCTGGTAATAGAGGTCGCCCAGGTGAAGCAGAAACTGTGCGCCCAGCTGCTTTGCCCGTTGCAGCGCCCAGGCGAGTTCGCGGTCGCCACCGGTGTCGCCGATCGCGGCAAAGCGGTAGCTCTTAGCGAACGGCACGCGCCAGCGCAAGGTCAAAGTCCCCTTGGCACTATTGCCAGTGACTGTACGCATCAGGCCTGTCACCTTTTCTTCGCTGATAATGCCGCTACCCGAGACGTCCAGTGCCGCCAGTGGGTGAACATTATCCAGTGTTACTTTGAAATCTCCTTCAATGCGCAGCACCGGTTCCGGGGCAAATGCACGCCATGCATAAGCATCTTCATCAATAGCCAAAGGGAAGGCGCCGTCGGCATGGACAGCGAAACCCCTATCCGGGTGGCGTGCTGCGTGCCGGGTGCCCCGAGGCTCCAGCGCCAGCGGTATGCGCATACCACGCATAGCCAGCGCATTGGCACCAACGCCTGCGCCGACCAGTGCGAGATATCCAAGAAATTCGCGACGTGAAAAGGGTGTGCTCATAAGATACAGCTTTGATCCTAGCGAGCGATCGTACCAGCACACACAGGCCGATGCACAAAATATCGGACACGGTGCAACAAAGCGGTCATCTGTTTAGTGGTTCGGCAATCGGTTGCCGCTTCTGCGAGTACAAACACTGGCTAAGGATTTTAACACCTGACCCGGATGCCGATCTCGCCCAGCCCTTCACAACTGGCGGTTTCAGTCTTCGGCAGTCGCTTGGGCAAGTATGGTGAGAGTGTTGATGTTGTGCACAGTGAGGCACTGGCGGCTTGTGTCGATCAGACCATCTTTTTTCAACCGGTTGAGCGCGCGGGTTACGCTTTCACGGGTTGTATTGGTACGGCTGGCAAGATCGGCGTGGGTCGGTGCAGGCATAATCTGCGCACTGTTGTCACTGTCACGATGCGCTCTGGCCAGGCGCAGCAGTTCAGCATGAATGCGGTTGCCCGAGCTTAGTGTGCTGAATTCAAACACTTTCTCATCAGCTTGGCGGAGTCGTGAAGCCAGTTCTACCATCAGTGAGCGCATTACCTGTGGATGCTCATCGAGAAAGGTGTTGAATGTTTCTGCACCTAGGGAGGCGAGCAGGCTCTCTTCAACAGTGACCACGAAACTGGAACGGGGTTGGCCGTCCAGAGCAGACAACTCGCCGAAGACATCTCCACTGGTAAGCTCAGCAAACGTGATTTCCTTGCCTGCACCGGAGAATGTTTTGGCACTGACCCGCCCATTGCAAATAAAGTAAATCTGATCGCAAGGTGTGTTTTGGATTAGCACTTCAGTTGCGCCGTCGCAGCGCGACCACGTGCACTGGTTGGCCAGGTGCGCAAGCTGCTCGTCGTTGAGCGAAGACAGTATCCGTACCTGGCGCAAGGCTGTAGCACTGACGTTACCGCTGGGGTGCTCGGTCATGGCATGATCCCGGTGGTTTTGATGTGTCACACCTTAACTGATTTGGGGCGTCATGGCGAACCTCAAACGGCTTGGGAGAAAAGCCTCGGGTCAGCGCTATTACCAGCGTCAAGATAGAAAAGATCCTGGCGCTCTCGCCGGATCTGGTTCTGGGTTTTTCAGATCTTCAGCCTGGCCCAGCTGCGCTGACTGATGGGCTGGCGCGCCTGGGCGCGATTATCGATGGCTGGCATGCGGCAAAAGGCTTAGCACAATGATCGAACCGATTCCCGTATTCTGACCGCCAATAGCCTATTGCGCGACTGCGGTTTCATTCCAGACCTCAAGGTCCATCGCTGCCGCAATCAATGCGCGGGTGTAGTCGCTTGCCGGCCGGTGGAACACGCTGTCAGCACTTCCTTGTTCAACTACCTTGCCCGCGCGCATGACGATGATGTCATCGGCCAGCGCACGTACCACTTTGAGGTCGTGGCTGATAAAAAGATATGCCAACCCGTGATCGGTCTGCAGGCGCACCAGCAGATCAATCATCTGTGCCTGCACCGCCCGATCCAGGGCAGAGGTCGGCTCATCAAGCATGACCACGGCGGGCTTCATGATAATAGCGCGCGCCAGTGCGATCCGTTGACGCTGACCCCCTGAAAACTCGTGTGGGTAACGGTGCTGAGTGTCCGGATCAAGGCCGACCTCATGCAGGGCATGGATCACTTGGGCTTCGCGGCTGTTTTCGTCGCCGATGTCATGTGCCACCAGACCCTCGGCAATAATCTGATTGACCGTCAGCCGGGGACTGAGACTGCCATAGGGGTCCTGGAATACGACCTGCAGTTCGCGTCGCAGCGCCTTGAGAGCTCGGCTTGCCAGGTTATCGATGCGCTGGTTCTTAAAGGTAATCTCGCCTCGGCTGCGTATCAGCCGCAGCAGCGCTAACGCCAGAGTGGTCTTACCCGAGCCGCTCTCGCCGACCACGCCGAGGGTGCGGCCGCGGTACAGCGACAGGCTGATGTCGTCCACTGCCCGGACATGGTCCACCGTGCGGCGCAGTACGCCGCGTCGCACCGGAAACCAGACCCGTAACTGTTTTGCCTGCATAACCGTCTCGCCGGCCTTATCCCGGTGTTGTCGCTTGCCTTGCGGTTCGGCGCCGATCAGCTCACGGGTATAGGCATGTGCCGGCTTGTCGAAGATCTCCCGACGGGCACCGTGTTCAACAATGCAGCCACTTTGCATTACGTAAACCCGCTCGCAGACTTTCTTGACCACTCCCAGGTCATGGGTGATAAGCAATACCGCCATACCCAGGTTACGACGCAGGTCACTCAGCAGCGCCAGTATCTGTGCCTGGGTGGTAACGTCAACTGCGGTCGTGGGTTCGTCGGCAATCAGCAGGTCGGGCTCGTTGGCCAGCGCCATCGCAATCATGACCCGTTGGCGCTGTCCGCCGGACAGCTGATGGGGCCAGGCTTTGAGTTGGCGTTTGGGGTCGCGGATACGGACCAGTTCCAGCAGTTCAAGGGCGCGTTGTCGGGCCCGATCAATACTCATCCCTTTGTGCAGTATCAGGGTTTCGCAGATCTGTTTTTCCACTATATGGAGCGGATTCAGTGAGAGCATGGGCTCCTGGAAGATCATGCCAATCCGATCACCGCGGACGCGGTGCAGTGTCTGGGTATCTGCACCCAGTAGCTCGTCACCGCGAAAGCGAATACTGCCGCGCGGGTGGCTGGCGCGGGGGTAGGGCAGCAGCCCCAGCACGGACAGCGCCGTGACCGACTTGCCCGAGCCGGACTCGCCCACGAGCGCAACACTCTCGCCACGACTGACCTGCAAAGAGACATCACGTACCGCGTCGATTACCCCGCTGGGCATGGAAAAGCGTACCGACAGCTGGTCGATCTTAAGCAACGGTGTGCTCGATTGGGCATTTTCTGCCATCAGGAGTCCATCGTCTTGCGGGGGTCAAAGGCATCGCGCACCGCTTCACCGACAAAGATCAGCAGGCTCAGCATGGCACTGATCACAAAAAATCCGGTGAGTCCCAGCCATGGGGCCTGCAGGTTAGCCTTGCCCTGCGCCAGCAGTTCACCCAGTGAGGCTGAGCCCGGCGGCAGGCCGATACCGAGAAAATCGAGCGAGGTGAGTACCGTAACGGAGCCGGCCAGGGTAAAGGGTATAAAAGTAATAGTGGCAACCATGGCGTTGGGCAGCACATGGCGGAACATAATGACCCGGCTGCTCACCCCCAGTGCCTGGGCCGCACGCACGTATTCGAAATTACGCGCCCGCAGAAACTCGGCCCGCACCACACCCACAAAGCCCATCCACGAGAACAGCAGCAGCAGGCCCAGCAGCCACCAGAAATTGGGTTCGACCACGCTCGCAAGAATAATTAACAGGTACAGCGTGGGCAGCCCCGACCAGACCTCGATAAAGCGCTGCGCCAGCAGGTCGGTCCAACCACCGAAGTAGCCCTGCATGGCACCAGCGGCAACGCCGATGATGGCGCTGATTAGGGTCAGTACAAAGCCAAACAGCACCGAGATACGAAACCCATAGATCGCACGCGCCAGCACATCGCGGGCCTGATCATCGGTGCCGAGCCAGTGCTGAAGATCCGGCGGGGCAGGTGCCGGTACCGGCAGGTCCCAGGCGACAGTCTGATGGTGATAGCGGATGGGCGGCCACAACATCCAGCCCTTGGCATTGATCAGCTCGGCAAGATAGGGATTACGGTAATCGGCTGCGGTCAGAAAGTCGCCGCCGAAGGTGGTTTCCGGATAAGCTTGAAAGATCGGGGCGTAGATCTGGCCATCGTAGACCACGATAAAGGGCTTGTCGTTGGCGACGAACTCGGCAAAAAGCGAGACCGTGAACAGAACCAGGAAAATCCACAATGACCACCAGCCGCGCCGGTTGGCACGAAAGTTATGCAGCCGCCGCCGGGTCAACGGGCTGAAACGCTCTGCCTTCACTTAGCCCTCCCGGCTATCGAAATCAATCCGCGGATCAATCACGGTGTACATGAGGTCGCCGACCAGGCTCATCAGCAGGCCCAGCAGCGAGAAGAAGAACAGCGTGCCGAACATCACCGGGTAATCACGGGCGAACGCGGCCTCAAAACCGAGCAGGCCCAGACCGTCCAGCGAAAAAATAATCTCGATTAACAACGAGCCGGTAAACAGGATACTGATAAATGCACTGGGAAAGCCGGCGATCACGATCAGCATGGCATTGCGGAACACGTGGCCATAGAGTACCCGGCGCTCAGTCAACCCCTTGGCCCGTGCTGTCAGTACGTACTGCTGGTTGATCTGGTCGAGAAAGGAGTTTTTGGTGAGCATGGTGAGGGTGGCAAAACCGCCGATCGTCATTGCCACCACCGGCAGCGTGATATGCCAGAAGTAGTCTGTAATACGCGCAGGCCAGGAGAGCACTTCCCAGTTCTCCGAAGTCAGCCCCGCGAGCGGAAACCAGTCGAGGTAGCTGCCCCCGGCAAAGAGCACCAGCAGGAACACGGCAAACAAAAAGCTCGGGGTCGCGGTGCCGATCACGATCACCAGACTGGTTGCAACGTCAAAACGGCTGCCATCACGCACGGCCTTGGCAATACCCAGTGGAATTGAGATCAGGTAGACCAGCAGCGTGGTCCATATCCCCAATGAGATTGATACCGGCATCTTGTCCAGTACCAGCTCGACGACCGCGCGGTCACGATAGAAACTCTCACCGAAGTCGAATACCAGGTAGCGCTTCATCATGGTGATGAAGCGGACATGCAGGGGCTGGTCAAAGCCAAAGCGCACTTCCAGTTCGCGGATAAAGTCAGGGTCCAGCCCCTGCGCACCGCGGTACTTGCTGCTGAGTGACTGGCCGGCAGAGGCGCTTGACAGGGTTTCGCTGGCACCCGTGCGCGTGACTCGCTCAGTGATATCCGAGCCGACACCGGTTAATTGCGAAATGATCTGTTCGACCGGCCCGCCAGGGGCCACCTGGATGATCACAAAATTGATCACCATAATCGCAAAAAGCGTGGGAATCATCAGCAACAGACGACGGATGATGTAGGCTGTCATAGGCGATCTTGTACCGGGGCCAGAAAGTTGCGCGTGACTACGCCACAGGCCTACTGGCGCGCCCGTTGCAGCGCCTGCGCGCGGGCTTCATCAAACCACCAGCGACTGGTCATGACCCCGGTGCGCACCGGCTCTGCCGGGCGGCCGAACTTGTCCCAGTACAGTACCCGGTCTGCACGGATATGCCAGTGTGGCACCACGTAGTGCCCCCACAGTAATACCCGGTCAAGTGCCCGGGTGCGCTGGTTAAGCTGTTGGCGTGATTCGGATTGCAGTATCAGTTCGATCAGTTGGTCCACCACTGGGTCTGCGATACCGGCGAGGTTGCGACTGCCCTGGGTCTTCGCCGCCTGTTGGCTCCAATACTCGCGCTGCTCGTTGCCGGGGGTTTCGCTCTGGCCCCAGACCCACACGATCATGTCAAAGTCAAACTGGCGAAACCGGTTAATGTATTGGCTTTCATCCACCAGACGGATCTTTGTCTCGATCCCGAGGCGCTTGAGATTGCGGATATAGGGCAGCACCACCCGTTCAAAGGCCGGACTCACCAGCAGGATCTCAAAGCGAAAAGGCTCACCGCTTGTTCTGTTGACGAGCTTGAGATCTTTGACGACCCAGCCGGCCTCCTGCAGCAGCGCAGTTGCCCGGCGCAGGTTGGCGCGGGACCAGCCGCTGCCATCTGTGACAGAAGGCGAATAGGCGTCGCCGAAGACGTCAGCGGGCACCTGTCCGCGAAAGCGTTCCAGAATTGCCAGTTCTTGGCCGCTGGCTACACCGCTTGAAGCCAGATCAGAGTTGGAGAAAAAACTGGCAGTACGGGTGTACTGGCCGTTGAACAGGTTGCGATTGGTCCACTCGAAATCAAACGCCAGTCCCAACGCTTCGCGCACCCGGACATCAGCGAACCGGGCCCGCCGGGCATTCATCACAAAGGCCTGCATGCCGGTGGGCATGCGGTGCGCCACCAGTTCTTTTTTCAGCCAGCCTTTTTCAACCGCCGGCACTTTGTAATCTTCAGCCCAGGCTTTGGCCTGATTCTCAGCGCGAAAGTCGATGTCTCCGGCCTTGATTGCCAGGCGAATCGGGGTAGCGTCCCGGAAAAAATTGGTACGGATGAGATCAAAGTTATCCAGCCCACGGCGCACGGGAAGATCACTGCCCCAATAGTCGATGACGCGCTCCTGTACGGTGTAGCGTCCGGCCTCGAACTGTTTGATGCGGTAAGGCCCACTGCCAAGCGGCGGCTCCAATGTGGTGGCGCCAAAGTCGCGGCTGGCCCAGTAGTGTTTGGGCAGGATGGGCAACTGGCCGACAATCAGCGGCAGCTCGCGGTTGCCCGATTCCTTAAAATTGAAACGAACACGGTGCGTGTCCAGCGCCTCGACGGTACTCACCGCACTGTAGTAGAAACGGTATTGGGGGTTTCCCTGGCTGACCAGGGTTTCGAAGGACCAGACAACATCATCGGCCGTGATGGCTGTGCCATCATGCCAACGGGCTTGTGGGCGCAGGTGAAAGATTACCCAGGTGCGGTCAGGGGGCCATTCGATGGCACTGGCAATCAGGCCATAGCCGGTAAAAGGCTCGTCAGCGCTGGTCACCAGCAGCGTTTCCACTGATCCGGTACTGACGGCGTTGCCTTTGGGAATGAATGGGTGGAAACTGTCATAGGTGCCCTGGGATGCAAGGCGCAAGGTGCCGCCCTTGGGCGCGTCGGGGTTGACGTAATCGAAATGGGTGAAGCCTTCCGGGTAGCGGGGGATTTCGTTGTCAAACATGGCAATGGCATGACCACGCAGCACATCACCGACCGTCACCGTGACCGGACCCAGGATGAACAGCAGGCAGACAAACCATCGCATGATGAGATCATTATATCCGGGCACAGCCGCGATCTGGTTGCAGCCACGTCCACTCACACTCTTCATGACAGTAATTGTTCAGCGTTCTTGCATGTCACGAGTTTTCCGTCAATGAAACCCCGTGTCTTTGGCTTCAGCCGTGCTGTACTGCGTTGGTATCGCGCCCACGGGCGTCATGGCTTGCCCTGGCAGCGTGATCGGGATCCTTATCGCATCTGGGTTTCTGAGATCATGTTGCAGCAGACCCAGGTGGTTACGGTGATTCCCTACTACGAGCGTTTTATTTTGCGCTTCCCCGATATTGCCCGCCTGGCCCGCGCCCCGATAGACGCGGTGCTCGATTACTGGACAGGACTGGGGTATTACGCGCGCGCCCGCAACCTGCACCAGGCCGCCAGGGTGATACAGCATGATTATGGTGGGGTTTTCCCGGATACATTCGAGGCCGTGATAGCGTTGCCGGGGATCGGCCGCTCTAGTGCAGGCGCCATTCTCAGTTTTGCCTACCACAGACGTCACCCCGTGCTCGATGGCAACGTACGTCGCGTACTCGCGCGTTATTTTGCTATTTTGGGCGATCCGGGCCAGGTCGCGACTCAGGAAGCGCTCTGGGGTCGGCTAAGCGAGGTATTACCTAAAACGGGTGTCCGTGCAGCGGATTTCAACCAGGCCATGATGGATCTGGGTGCATTGCTTTGCACCCGTGTGCGTCCTCGCTGCGCGAAGTGTCCGTTGGCCAGGGGGTGCGAGGGGTATGCCTCAGGCACGCCCGAACGTTTGCCGCTTCGCCAGCACCGGCGCCCGCGCCCGGCACGACAGCTCACCATGCTGATTCTGGTTGACCCGGCCAACCGGGTGCTGCTTGAGCGCCGCCCCGCCAAAGGCATTTGGGGTGGCCTGTGGAGTTTTCCCGAGTGCCCGATGGGGGTCGATCCAAAAGCCCGGTGTCGCGAGATATTTGGGGTCGCTTCCCGACCACTGGCACCCCTACCGTCGATACGCCATGGCTTTACCCATTTCACGTTGACGATCCACCCACAGTTGTTGCGGATCAGTCGCTCGGCCGGCGCTAGAATAGGCGGCGACAGCCTTGACTGGATGGCATCCGGAGTCGCGCCTCGGCGCGGCCTGGCAACTCCAGTAAAGCGATTGCTAAAACAACTGGACAGCGTTTTATGAGCAAAATGGTGGATTGTGTGGTTCTGGGGCGGCAAGCCCCGGCTCTTGAGACAGCGCCGTGGCCGGGCGACCTTGGCGAGCGGATCGTGCAGCAGGTATCGCTTGAGGGCTGGCAGCAGTGGCTGGCGCGCCAGACGATGTTGATGAATGAGAAACGGCTGAGCCCGATTAACCCGGAGCACCGGGCCTATCTCGAAGGCCAGATGGAAGCCTTTCTTTTTGGTGATGGTGGAGATAATCCGCAAGGCTGGGTTGCTCCCGAAAACAAAAAGAGTTGATATACTTGCCCGCTTGAGAGTTGATTTGATCGGCCAAGCGCCGCCCCGTTGCACAAAACTGCATCTTACCGTTCTCGCACCGCCCGGCTCCCGGTTCGGCACTGCCCGGCCTGTCATCCCGTTGCGGTGTTACCAGCGGATCAATCACCCGTTGCGCCAGAGCCTATCGTCACCCGCGTGATCGAGACAATCCGAATAACAACCAGATTTGTAATAGAGTGTTTGCAGGCAAAGGAGAAAGCATGACCGACGACAAAACACACAGCCCCTACGACCTTGAAAACCATGGTCTGCGCAATCTGGGCACGGTCCACTGGAACCTGTCTCAGGCAGTGTTGACCGAGCACGCGATCCGCAAAGGCGAGGGGGTGCTCTCCAGTCACGGTGCACTAGTGGTAGAGACTGGCCAGCACACGGGCCGCTCAGCCAATGACAAGTTTGTGGTACGCGATGAGAACACCGAGAACGAGATCTGGTGGGGCAAGATCAACGTGCCGTATGAACCGGCACGCTTCGAGGCACTGTTTGCACGGATGACCGATTACCTCGAGGGTCGCGAGTTGTATGTGCAGGATTGCTTTGCCGGTGCGGACCCCGAACGGCGTCTGTCAGTACGCATCGTCAACGAACTGGCCTGGCACAGCGCTTTTGCCCGCAATATGTTTATTGTCGGCACGAATGCTGAGCAGGCCAGCCATGAGCCCGGCTTTACGGTCATTAATGCGCCGGGATTCAGTGCTGACCCCGAAGTGGACGGCACCAATTCTCCCACCTTCATTGTCGTCAACTTCTCTCGCAAACTGGCCATCATTGGTGGAACCAGTTATGCCGGTGAAACCAAGAAGTCGATTTTCAGCGTAATGAACTACCTGCTGCCGCGCCAGGGCATTTTGTCCATGCACGCCTCGTCCAATATCGGTGCTGACGGCAGTACTGCCGTGTTCTTTGGGCTTTCGGGTACTGGCAAGACTACGCTTTCGGCCGATGCAGCGCGCACGCTGATTGGCGATGATGAGCATGGCTGGAGTGAGAGCGGCATCTTCAATTTTGAGGGGGGTTGCTACGCCAAGGTAATCAAACTTTCAGCCGAGCAGGAGCCGGAGATCTACCAGACGACCCGTACCTTTGGCACTATTCTCGAGAACGTGGTGCTGGATAGCGATACCCGCACAGTGGATCTGGATGACAGTTCATTGACCGAGAATACCCGCGCGTCGTATCCGATCTCACAGATTCCAAACGCGACATTAACGGGCCGTGGTGGACAGCCAAACAACATTATTTTCCTGACCTGCGATGCCTTCGGTGTGCTGCCCCCAGTGGCTCGTCTGACGCCGGAACAGGCAATGTATCACTTTATTAACGGCTACACGGCTAAGGTTGCCGGTACCGAAAAAGGCGTAACCGAACCGTCGCCGACCTTCAGCCCCTGCTTTGGCGGGCCTTTTTTACCTCTGCATCCGCGCCAGTATGCCCAATTGTTGGGGGCAAATATCGAGAAGTACGGGGTGAAGGTCTGGTTTATTAATACCGGGTGGACCGGCGGCGCCTATGGGGTAGGCAGCCGAATGGCCATCAATCACACTCGTGCCATTGTCAACGCGGCACTCGATGGCGAGCTGGATGATGTGCAGACCACTACCGACCCGGTGTTTGGGCTTTCGGTACCCGTTGAGTGTCCCGGCGTACCTGCCGAAGTTCTCAATCCGCGTTCGACCTGGCCGGATGCGGCTGCTTATGATGCTCAGGCCCACAAGCTGGCGGGCCTGTTCCAGGAGAACTTCAGCAAGTACGCAGACGACGTTCCCGAGGCGGTGCGTTTGGCAGGCCCTCTGGTAGCCTGAGTTTTGATGTTTGCCTCGTCAGCGGGGGCAGGCCGAGCTGCGTCCTGACCGGGCCTGTCCGACCAAGCCAACGTGACCCATTCTCCACAAAGCCCGGCATCGCGGCTCTGGGCCCGCGACCCTGTGCTGTGGAGTTCCGATCCCGATCTATACCCGGCGATCGCCCGGCGGATGGGTTGGCTCGATAGCCCGCAGTGGCTGGCCGATCACAGTGACCGGTTGACCCACTGGGCGCAAGGTATCCACGAGCGAGGGTTTACCCGGGCGGTACTCATCGGTATGGGGGGCTCCAGTCTCGCAGCCGAGGTATTGGGCAAGGTCTTCGGCCCGTCAGGTAACGGGCTTTCGTTGACGGTTCTGGATAACACCCACCCGGACGCAATACGGGCTGTGCTCGGGCGCCAGTCCTGGGCCAGGATACTTTTTGTTTTTTCATCCAAATCGGGAACCACGGCCGAGGTGCAGGCATTGTGCACCTGGGTACTCGAGAGCCTGGAAGAGCAGGGCATCGCTGAACCGGGCGCACAATGTATTGCTATCACGGATGCGCATAGCCCGCTGGCGGATCTGGCGATGCAAAGACACTTTCATGACTGCCTGCTTAATCCAACTGATATCGGCGGGCGCTTTGCAGCGTTGACCGCGTTCGCCATGGCACCCGCTGCGCTGATGGGCATTGGGCTCGGACCGCTTGCCGACAGCGCAATGGATATGGCGCAGCGCTGCCATGCGCCAGACCCGTTACACAACCCGGGCCTGGCGCTAGGGGGATGGCTGGCAGAACATTGGCAGTCGGGACGTGATTGCCTGCAACTTTGCTTCGACGATGATTTTGCGCCGCTCGCGGGTTGGATCGAGCAACTGGTGGCGGAAAGTACCGGCAAGGCTGGCAAGGGCATCTTGCCGCTGGACCGCTCGCACCCCGGTGCACCGGCGGATCGACTGGTCCGGGTGGCCATTGGCGGCGCTGCCGATACGCCCTTTTGGCAGGAGATCAAGGTGTTGGCGCAAGACGGTGTACCGTTGCACTGTATTGAGCTCGAAAGTGCTGCCGCGCTGGGCGGGGAATTTTTTCGCTGGGCTTTTGCAGTGGCGATCGTTGGTGCGGCGATGGAAGTTAATCCTTTTGATGAACCCGATGTGGAGGCCAGCAAGCAGGTGACACGTGATCTTCTGGCCGGTGACGTGTCGACAGGTTCGGCTGAGCCCGGCGCTCTTGGCGGGCTCGCGCAATGCCTGCACGAGGCGCCCCAAGGCAGCTATTTTTCTATTCTGGCCTACGTCCCACCCGAGCCCGCGGTGTACGATGCGCTTGAGGGTTTTGCGCAAGCAGTTGGCGAACGATATGGTTTACCGGTCAGTATCAGCACCGGACCGCGCTATCTGCATTCAACCGGGCAGCTGCACAAAGGCGGTCCGGCCAGCGGAATATTTCTGTTTGTCAGTCTGGTTCCCGAGCAGGACCTGGCGATTTTTTGTGAAGATTTCAGTTTTGGCGAACTGAACCGGGCGCAGGCCATTGGTGATTGCGCTGTGTTGCTACAGCGCGGTAGACCGGTCTTTGCGGTTGATGTGTTTGGCGAGCCGTCGTTCTGCGCCTGGCAGTTGCGGGACAAATTGCACTTTGCATTAAACGGATGAAGCACATACAGGCGATCTCACTGGATCTGGACGATACCTTGTGGGCGATCTGGCCGGTGATTGATCGTGCCGAAGCTGTTTTGCACCAGCATATCTGCGAGACCTTTCCGCTGATTGGTCAAAACCATGATGCCCAGGATTTACGTCGGCTGCGCAACGATGTGCACCAAAGCCGCCCCGATCTTTCGCATGACCTGACTGAGTTGCGCCGTGTGTCTTTCGAGCGCTTGTTGGACCAATATGGCTATGACCCGCAGGCGTCACACGATCTGGTTGGTCGTTTTCTGGAGTTGCGCCATGATGTGACGCTTTATCCGGATGTCGTGCCTGCGTTGTCGGCGCTAAGTAAGCGTTTTGCGGTGGCCGCTGTCTCCAATGGCAACGCCGATGTCTCACGTTTGGGCATTGGCAGTTATTTTCGCGGCCAGATCAGCGCCAGCACCGCCGGGGTGAAAAAACCCGATCGTAGGATCTTTCACATGGCCTGCGAGTTACTCAAGACCGACCCGGCACATGTACTGCACGTGGGCGATCATCCTCTGGAGGACGTTATCGGCGCACAGCAGGCAGGGCTTAGGGCTGTGTGGGTTAACCGCAATGGCGATGACTGGGCGCATGATGAGATACCACATGCCGAAGTGCATGATCTGGCCCAACTGGTCGAAGTGCTCGCCGGCGTAAATCGATAGACGGGTTACAGGAATGAGTCACCATGGAACGTAAGGTTGAGGTTGCCATCATCGGTGCCGGCACTGCCGGTCTAAATGCAATGGGTCAGGCGAAACGTGCCGGAAAGGATTTTGCACTGATCAACGGCGGCGAATTGGGCACGACCTGCGCCCGGGTCGGCTGCATGCCATCCAAGGCGCTGATACAAGTCGCTCATGATTTGCACCGGCGTGAGGTTTTTGGCCGAGAGGGCATTGAGGGGGGCGATACTCTGTCAGTATCTTTGCCGGATACTCTGGAACACGTTCGCGATATGCGCGATATCCTGGTTGACCGGGTACTGGGCCATACCACCGACCAGATGGGTGACGAGTTCATCGATGGTTATGCCCGCTTTATTGAGCCAGGTGTACTGCAGGTGGGCGAGGACACGATCCGTGCTGCCAGCGTGGTGATTGCCTGCGGTACGCGCCCGGCAGTGCCGCCGGCCTGGGTGGATTTTGGCGAGCGCATTCTCACCAGTGATACGATTTTTGAGCAAGAAGACCTGCCCGATGCAATCGCGGTGGTTGGCCTTGGTGTGATCGGCCTGGAGATCGGCCAGGCGCTGGCACACCTGGGGGTTTCGGTGACTGGCATCGATATGCTCGATACCATAGCGGGCCTGAGGGACCCTGATGCTTGCCGCAGCGCTATCGAACTGATGGAGCGCGCCTTTCCAATCTGGCTTGGGCATGAGGTTGAGCTCTTTGAGGACGAGGGCCGTATCCGTGTCAGCGCCGGCGAGCAAGCGGTGGTGGTTGATAAGGTGCTGGCTGCCATGGGCCGTCAGAGCAACCTCGACTGGCTGGCGATTGAAAACGCCGGAATCGAACTCGATGCCCGGGGGGTTCCGGTATTTGACAGGAACACCATGCGCTGTGGCGATCGTCGTGTATTTATAGCCGGGGATATCAGCGGCAGCGACCAGATTCTGCACGAGGCGGCCGATGAGGGCCGTATCGCGGGTTATAACGCTGCGCATACCGAAAGCGTTGCTTTTGCCCGCAAAACCCCGCTGGCGATTACCTTCACCTCACCCAATATCTGTACTGTGGGCGCATCCTTGGCTGACCTTGATCCTGACACCACGGCCATCGGCGAGATGCGGCTGGGGCCGGTGGGCCGGGCTCTGGTCATGGGCGCTAACCGTGGCATTGTGCGCCTTTACGCCGACCAGATCAGTGGCGTGCTGCTGGGTGCTACTTTGGTGGCTGAACGCGGCGAGAACCTTGCCCACTTGCTGGCCTGGTGTATCAGCGAGAACATGACGGCGCTGCAGATGCTACGCAAGCCTTTTTATCACCCCACGATGGAAGAAGCCCTGCAGGGGGCCCTGCGCGACCTTTTGTCGATGGTAGAACTTGCGCCAGAACTTCTCGACGCGCCGGCCGAACTCGAAGTGCTGCGCTGAACCGGTGCTGGCGGGTCAGCGCTTAACCGGTACGATGGTATCGACGAACGGCGGGAAGTGATCCCCGGGGCGGTCGGCAAAGAAGCGTTGCAACGCTTGGACCACCACCGGGAAGGCTATATCAGACCAGGGGATGTCCTCCTCGGCAAAAAGCGCGGTTTCAAGGCTTTCGATGCCCGGGGCAAATTCACTGTTCAGCAACTCTGCGCGGAAGATCATGTAAACCTGGCTGACATGGGGGATGTTGAATATCGCATATAGCCCACTGATCTCAACGCGGGCGCAGGCTTCCTCGTAGGTTTCGCGCATGGCCGCCTGTTCGATGGTTTCGCTATTTTCCATGAAGCCTGCGGGAATCGTCCAAAGGCCGTGGCGCGGTTCGATGGCGCGACGGCACAGCAGAATGCGGCCATTCCACTCGGGAATACAGCCGGCGACGATCTTGGGATTCTGGTAATGAATCTCACCGCAGGCATCGCAGACGTGTCGCTCCATGGTATCGCCATCAGGGATGCGGATGGCCACCGGTGAGGCGCACTGACTACAGAATTTCATCAAAGTTTTCGGTTTTTTCAGTCACCGAACACTATAGCACTACCTTGTGAACACCCGGGTAAAGTTGCCATTGCCATGTCTTACCC
>CAJWEF010000023.1 GCA_913031305.1 uncultured Acidiferrobacteraceae bacterium | reverse complement strand
GATCAGGCCTTGCTGTCAGCTGCCTGAATCTTTCGGGTAATCACCCATTGCTGCGCGATTGACAACACGTTGTTGACAAGCCAGTACAGGACCAACCCGGAAGGGAACCAGAGAAAGAAAACTGTGAACACCAATGGCAAGGCCATCATGATTTTCTGCTGCATCGGATCCATCGGTGCCGGATTAAGCAACTGTTGCCCAAACATCGAGGCGCCCATCAATACCGGCAACACATAATAAGGATCCTGCAGCGACAAGTCCTCGATCCACAAGGCAAACGGTGCCTGGCGTAACTCCACGCTTTCCAGCAAAACCCAGTACAGAGCAATAAAGACCGGGATCTGTATTACGATCGGCAGACAGCCGCCCAGAGGATTGATCTTTTCCTTCTTGTAGATCTCCATCATCGCCTGCTGGAATTTCTGCTTGTCATCGCCGAAACGCTCTTTCAAAGTTTTCATGCGTGGCTGCATCTTTTTCATGCGCGCCATTGATTTGTAGCTGGCGGCCGATAACGGGAAGAACACCAGTTTGACCAGCAGGGTCAGCAGAATGATCGATACCCCCCAGTTGTTCACCACGCGCTGTATGTACGTCATGATCCAGAACAACGGCGAGGACACGGGCGTCAACCACCCGTAATCCACTGTAAGTTCTAATTTGGCATCAGCCTTGATCAGGCGTTGTGTTTCTTTGGGACCTACATACATTCTGCTTCCCAATGTCCTCGTCGCTCCAGCAGGAATACTAGCGGGGCGAGTGGTCTTGTAACCTATAAGATAGCGTGGGGCGCTGTCGCGTTGAGTTACGTTGGAATAAAGCTCGTAGTCCGCGTCGTCTTTCTGTAGCAGTAGCGCGCCCACGAAGTAATGCTGCAGCATCGCGACCCAACCCGAAGGAGTGGCACGGGCAAGATTCGCCTCAGACATATCTTCAAAATCAATTTTCTGGTACTTGTCCTCGGGGGTGAAAATCGCCCCGCCTTTGTAACTGGGCAAACGGCCGAAAAACCCTAAACCACTACTTTGCTCAACAACCTGAGTACGCAGAATCTGCTGGTACTGGTACCCCGACCAGTCGCTGGCCGATTGGTTGTTAACCGAAAAAGTGACATCGATGTAATAACTGTTGCGATGAAAGGTGAAGGTCTTGCGGTATGAAACCCCGTCGGTTGAGGTCCAATCGAGGTCGACCGATACACTGTTTTCGCCGGGCGCGAGGCGCACATCCGTTGCTCGAGTGCTAAAAGGGGTATGGTGATTTGGAAACTCATGTCCGGACCCCAGTAGGCCGCCTTGGATCAGGAAAAGGTCCGCGCCTGAATCGTTGAGCAATACAAAAGGTTCGTCCGGTTGATCAACCGCGACTGGGTAGGTTAACAGCTCCAGGTAGCGCAAATCGCCGCCATTGGTATCGATCTCGGCACGTACGATATCGGTCTCAACCACAACCCGCTGTGCAGACGGCAGGGTCTGGTTCACGGGTACCGTGGTGGTGGCTCCGGGCTCTGGCGATTGGCGTGTTGTTGGCGCCTGGGGTACGTCATCTGTCGCCGTAGCGCTTGTGGCGGCGCCCGACTGTTGTGCCATACCGGGGCTCACACTTTGGGCAAGCTGGGTACTGGTTGCTGTCGCGCTTTGTTGGCCAGATTCGTGTTCCAGCCAGGCCTGCCAAAGCAGTAGCAGCACCATACCCAATGCACCGAAAAGTATCAGCCTTTGAAAATCCATTTACGCGTGCTCACATCCAGTGTGTACGTTTTCCTTGTTCCCAGGTACCGGGTCAAAACCACCGGGGTGCCACGGGTGGCACCGCGACAGCCTACGACCCGCTAACCACAGCCCGCGCAAAATGCCGTGGCTTTGTACCGCCTCGATCGCGTAACTGCTGCACGAGGGGTAAAAGCGGCAAGATGGCCCAAGCAAAGGGCTAACCAGGTATCGGTAACCTTTAAGCAACAGGATTAGGATTTTCTGCATCGGCTATCCACGCGGTTCCAGTGTTCTTCCAAACTCTGGATTATGTCTTTGTTTGTGACGAGGCTGGCCTTTGGCCGCGCAATAGCCACTACATCCAGTCCAACTATTTTCAACGCTTGGTGGCGAAACGATTCTCTTACCAAGCGTTTTATTCGGTTGCGCCGCACCGCCCGTAGGGAGACCTTGCGCGACACAGTGATCCCCAGTCTCGCCTGCTCCGTATCATTGCGTCGGGCGTAAACTGTGAACAATTCATCCCCGCTGCGACAGCGCACACCCAACACTGCCCGGAAAGCCGCAGGTCGCAGCAGGCGGTGGCTGCTCGGAAAGCTCTGGCCGTTCACGGCCGCGCCCTTGCTGGCGCGATCACTGATCAGGCGCTGAGTTGCGCTCGGCCTTTGGCACGACGGGCATTGATTATCGCCCGGCCGCCGCGAGTTTTCATCCGGGCTCTAAAGCCATGGCGGCGTTTGCGCTTGACGATACTGGGCTGGAAAGTTCGTTTCATTTTTACTCGCGGACTCTCGGGAACAAAAGGCGCTGGAATTTACCGCTTGCAGGCCTGAATTGTCAATATTTTTCTTGTTTTTTGGCTCTTTCCCACCCCTGTGGATAAAAATAATTTTTGCTTTTCCCTGTGGATAAGATCTGGAGTTCGGTCTACAATCAACTTACGCAGAGAATAGATACTATAAACCGGCAAAAAATATAAAGCGCTGAGTTAGGCGCTGGCAATCGGCGCCAAAACGAACGAGCTAGAGGAGATTTCATTGCCGCCACCACTTTGGACACTATGTGTCAGTCGCCTGGAAGGTGATTTATCGCCCCAGCAGTTCAATACCTGGATCCGCCCGCTCCATGCGGTGGAGCAGTCCGGCGCGTTGACCTTGTTGGCCCCGAACCGATTCGTTAAGGATTTTGTCTGTGACGAATTTTTAGAAGAAATTCGTCGGTTGGCACATAGTTTCAGCAGCGCCCCAATTAATGTCCAGGTAGCTGTTGGCAGCGATCAGCCCCCGTCAGAACTAAGCGAGCCCAAACCAGCTGCTGATCCCCGAAAGCATCCGGTTAGCGCGTTGCGATTCGAGGGCCGCCTCAACCAGGCGTTCACTTTTGAGACCCACATTGAGGGCAAATCCAACCAGTTGGCGCGCGCAGCGGCGCATCAGGTAGGGGAGAACCCAGGCAAAGCATATAACCCTCTTTTTCTTTATGGTGGAGTGGGCCTCGGTAAAACTCACCTGATGCAGGCCGCTGGCAATCTGGTAATTCAAGCCAACCCCAAGGCTAAGGTGGTTTATGTGCACTCTGAGCGTTTTGTTGCTGATATGGTGAGAGCGCTGCAGCACAATGCCATTAATGAATTCAAGCGTTATTACCGCTCCTTGGACGCCTTGTTGATTGACGACATTCAGTTTTTCTCAGGAAAAGAACACTCCCAAGAGGAATTCTTCCATACTTTCAATGATTTAATTGAATGTGAGAGCCAGGTTATTATTACCAGTGATCGTTTTCCAAAAGAAATTTCCGGGGTTCAGGAGCGTTTAATTTCACGTTTTGGTAGTGGTTTGACGGTACCAATCGACCCGCCTGAACTAGAGACCCGGGTTGCTATATTGCAGAATAAGGCAGGTATCAAAGGCGTGGTGCTTCCCGATGAAGTGGCGTTTTTTATTGCCCGGCAGATACGCTCTAATGTGCGGGAGCTTGAGGGGGCTTTGCACCGCATTATTGCTAGTAGCAGTTTTACCGGCCGGCTGATCGATTTAGAGTTGACCCGGGAGGCACTGCGTGACCTGTTAGTATTTCAGGAACGTAGGGTTACTGTTCAAAACATCCAGAAAACTGTTGCTGAGTATTTCAAAATGCGAATTGCAGATCTGCACTCTAAGCGGCGTAACCGCCAGATCACCCGGCCACGACAAATCGCTATGGCTTTATCTAAAGAGTTAACAAGCATGAGCTTACCGGAAATTGGTGATGCTTTTGGAGGCCGCGACCACACGACGGTGTTACATGCCCAAAAAAAGGTTCGTGAGTTGGTGGCTGCAGACGCTCGGGTGAGAGAGGATTATTTAAATCTACAGCGTATCTTGGGCGCATGAAGTGGATAAATTGTGGACAAGCCCCAGACAAAATCGCATTATTGAATATTGGTGTTTTTATCCACTTTTTTGACCTCGCTGGCCCACAAGGTTATCCACAACAACAAAAACTATAAATTATTATTTTATATACAAAAAATAGTAATACTCTTTTTTCCACAGGCCTAATAACAATTAACATTCTTAAGTATTCAATATGAAATTTAAAATTGAGCGCGAAATGTTGCTTGGGTCTTTAACCACTGTTACCGGTGTGGTTGAACGACGTCAGACACTACCCATTCTCGCGAACGTTTTCATGCGTCTTAAAGGCAATCAACTTACGTTGGTTGGAACCGATCTGGAGGTTGAGATAAGCGTTGATACTGAAGCGCTAAGTGGCGAGGACGGAGAATGCACCGTAACCGCCCGCAAACTGTTGGATATTTGTCGAGCCCTTCCAGAAACCGCAATAATCGACTTCAGCGGTGAGAGTGATAAAGCCAAACTGCGCTCAGGACGCAGCCGTTTTACACTCCAGGCGTTACCATCAGCCGACTTTCCCCGACTGGACGCCGGAAACTGGGAAGAGCGGTTCAAAATGCCGCAACTTGCGCTTAAATCCCTTTTTGATCGAACCGGGTTTTCTATGGCGCAGCAAGACGTACGTTATTTTTTAAATGGTGTTCTGCTTGAGCTTGCCCAGAACACCATCACCGCGGTGGCAACGGACGGCCACCGGTTGGCCAGAAGCCGGGCGACACTGGCTAATAGTGTTAGCGGCCAGCGCCAAATAATTGTCCCCAGAAAAGCGGTCGTCGAGCTTGGTCGTTTTCTTGGGGAAGGTTCAGACGAAGTCACTGTTGAAATTAACGCCAACCACATCCGCCTGGCGCGCCCTGGGGCAACCTTGGTCAGCAAGCTAATCGACGGTAAATTCCCTGATTACAAAGCAGTAATGTCACAAGTTCTGAATCAGAAAATGGTGACAGACCGACAGCAACTCTACGAAGTGCTGGCACGAACAGCCGTCTTAACTAATGAGAAGTATCGTGGTATTCGACTGGAGTTAAGCGAGGGCAGTCTCAAATTAAGCGCCCACAACCCAGAACATGAAGAAGCGACCGATGAAATCCCAGTGGAGTACGGCGGTAGCAAGATCGAGATAGGATTCAACGTAACGTACCTTATGGATGCGCTAAAGGCGCTTTCGACAGATTCGATCGAGGCGGAGCTGCAGGACTCCAATACCGGTTGCATGCTTCATGAGCCGGACAACGACGACACTTTGTACCTCATTATGCCGATGCGCCTGTAGGCGCTCCCCAACGTTCCACGTGGAACTATTGTGGGCCGCACGGTTCCACGTGGAACAAATACTGAAAACGTCTAAAAAGCCTTGTTTTTAGCGGTTTTAGACTGCTAAAAATGCTATAATTGAAGGGTTAACCGGAGTTATTCTATGGGCGAGCCCCCTATCTACGACGAAAGCAGTATTAAGGTTTTAAAAGGCCTTGAAGCGGTGAGAAAGCGCCCAGGCATGTATATCGGCGACACCGACGACGGCACAGGACTACACCATCTGGTGTTTGAGGCGGTGGATAACTCTATCGACGAGGCGCTGGCTGGATACTGCAGCGAGATCACGGTCACAATCCATGCTGATGAAACCATAACTGTCACTGACGACGGCCGTGGAATTCCCACCGGGATGATTCCTGAAGAAAACTGTTCCGCAGCTGAAGTCATCATGACTCAACTACACGCGGGCGGAAAATTTGACCAGAACTCCTACAAGGTCTCTGGCGGCTTGCATGGTGTGGGAGTGTCGGTGGTGAACGCGCTATCGTCCTACCTGCGGCTGACCATTTACCGCGATGGGAAAATATACCGCCAGGAGTACGAAAGAGGCCTGGCCCGGGGCCCTCTCGCAGTGATTGGTGATACTGATCGGGCCGGCACCGAAGTGCATTTTCGGCCGGATTCGGAGATTTTCTCAGATCCGGTCATGCACCACGATATCCTGGCGCGGCGCCTGCGAGAGCTGTCTTTCCTGAATTTGGGTGTGCGCAACCGCTTGGTCGATGAACGCGCCGACACCGAAGATATCTTCGAGTATAAAGGGGGTATCGAAGCTTTTGTGGCGCATCTCAACCGCAAGAAAAGCGCGCTGCACCCAACGACCTGCTATATCCGTGCCGAACGCGATGGGGTCCTGGTTGAGCTCGCCCTGCAATGGAATGACTCTTATCAGGAAGCGGTTTTTTGCTATACCAATAATATCCCCCAACGCGATGGCGGAACCCATATGGAAGGATTACGGGCAGCCATGACCCGCACCATGGGGCGCTATATGGAAGAGTCAGGTTTGGCGCGGCGCACCAAAATTGGTCTTCGAGGTGAGGATTGCCGAGAAGGCCTCACGGCAGTGCTCTCAATTAAAGCTCCGGACCCGAAATTTTCCTCGCAAACCAAGGATAAACTGGTTTCGTCGAATGTGCGGGGCCCAGTAGAGTCGCTGGTCAACGAACATTTGAGCACTTTTTTGCTTGAGCGTCCCGCCGAGGCCCGAATGATTCTCGAGAAGATCTCCGAATCGGCCAGAGCCCGCGACGCAGCCCGCAAAGCCCGGGAGATGACTCGACGCAAGAGCGCTCTAGAAGTTGGAGGCTTGCCGGGTAAGTTAGCTGACTGTCAGGAGAAAGACCCAGTTCAGTGCGAGATTTACCTGGTAGAGGGGGATTCCGCAGGAGGGTCAGCCAAGCAGGCGCGGGATCGGCGGTTTCAAGCAATTTTGCCGCTCAAAGGCAAGATTCTAAACGTAGAAAAAGCCCGTTTCGACAAAATGTTGGCTTCAGAGGAGGTCGGCACGCTGATTACGGCGCTCGGCACCGGGATTGGGGCGGATGATTTTGATGTCAGCAAGTTACGTTACCACCGGGTCATTATCATGACCGATGCGGATGTAGATGGGTCACACATCAGGACTCTTTTGCTCACGTTTTTTTATCGCCAGATGCCCGAGCTGATTGAGCGCGGCCATGTTTATATTGCCCAGCCGCCGCTGTACAAAGTCACAGCCGGGAAAAAAGCAACCTATGTCAAAGATGACGAGGAGTTGCGTCGGATATTGCTGGACCTTGCCCTGGATAGCGCCGTGCTAACACCCGGGGATGGCAAAGGGGCCTCACTCGAAGGGGTGCCACTGCGAGCACTTTGCACCGAATATTTTTCGGTCGAGTCCGCCATCACACGCATGTCACGGCGATACCAGACCGAGGTGCTGTGGGAATTGGCTCGCCAGAAGCGCTTTCATGGCGCCGATCTTGTGACACAAGAAAAACGAGAGTCTTTGGCTGGGGCACTTGCAGAAGCGTTAAACACGGGCGGTCGCTCGAGCGGCGGGCCAACGTATCGTGTTTCGTGGGATTTGGAAGGGGCAACAGCAGCGCTCGTAGTTGACAGCGAGCGTCACGGACGTTATCGGCAGAGTCGGTTTACCGGGGAGTTTTTTGAATCTACCGAATACGAGTCATTGTCTGCGCTTGGTGAGCGCTTGCGAGTTAATGTTGGATCAGCGCCGAAGGTGCGTCGAGGGCAGCGCGAACAACAGGAGACAGGATTCTCCGGAGCGCTTGCCTGGTTGATGAAAGAAGCGCGGCGCGGCCTTAGTATTCAGCGCTACAAGGGCCTGGGTGAAATGAACCCAGACCAGTTATGGGAGACCACGATGGATGCCAGCCAGCGCCGTTTATCACAAGTCCAGATTGAGGACGCCGTCAGCGCGGATGAAGTATTTACCGTGCTGATGGGTGACGAAGTAGAGCCACGGCGCAAGTTTATTCAGCGAAACGCTTTTTCAGTAAATAACCTAGATATTTAAAAGACCGTTATAAATCAATTACTTCAGTGCAATATCCGAGGCGCTGACAGGACAAACTGCGGAATATCGGTGTCGAAAGTGTTTCCGTCTTCAGCCAGCATTTTGTAGCTGCCGTGCATCGTGGCCACCGGAGTTTCAACTACTGTCCCGGAGGTGTAACGAAAACCTTCTCCTGGCTTTAGGGTAGGTTGTTCGCCCACGACCCCTTCCCCCTCAACCTCTTCAATACGGTTGTCTGCATCCGTAATAATCCAACGCCGCGTTAGCAGTTTGGCCGAAATAGAGCCTCGGTTGACCAAGGTGATCGTGTACGCGAATACGTATCGATCTTTTTCAGGCTCGGAGTGATCTGCCATATAGGACGTTTCCACTTCGATGTCGATTTCATAGGGGTTGCTCATGCTCATGTAGGCATTCTCGGCTCAGAGTGGATCACAGGACACCGAGACGATGTTAACGTGTCCAGCCTCAAGGTGTACAGCGCTGAGACTCCCCCCCCAACTGCAACCGCTATCAAGGCCCAGGTAAGGGGGCTGGTTCACCAGGCCGCCAGCTGCCCAGTGGCCAAAGACGACCCGGTAGTGCGACAGGCCGGGATTGGGAATATCAAACCACGCCCTGAGGTCAGACGGCGCAGCTGCAACGCCGTCCTTGTAATGTAGATCCAGGCATCCGTGCTGATCAATAGCCCGCATACGGGTGAACGCGTTGGTGATGAAACGCAATCGCTCCCATCCTGACAGCATTGGATCCCAGCATCTTGGGGTGTCGCCGTACATGTGGCACAAGAACTCGTCGCACTGCGCTCCACGCAGGGCATCAGCCACTTCGCCCGCCAGAGCGATCGCTTGGCCCACCGTCCACTTTGGGTAAACACCGGCATGGGCCATCACCGCGTTCAACTTAGGACAAACATGAATAAGTGATTGATTTTTAAGAAAATCAACATACTTCGGTAAGCTCGGATGGGCGAGGATGTGATCGAGTTTTTCCACAGCTTTGGGTGATTGAACGCCTGCCGCAACAGCCAGGAAATGCAGGTCATGGTTACCGAGCACGCTGACTACGCACGGCCCAAGGTCAATCAACCGGTCCAGCACTGCTAGAGAATCCGGCCCGCGCCCTACAAGGTCGCCAACCAACCACAAGCGGTCAGCCTGTGAGTCAAAGCTTATGGTTTTAAGCAAGCGATCAAGGGCCGCATCGCAGCCTTGAATATCGCCTATTGCCCAGGTTGCCAATCTAGATTCAGGCCTGTGTCATTCTTCCAGCAGCAGTTTTTCCAACTCCCCAGAGTGCTCCGCCCCCGGGGCTGCACTGTCGCCAATCTGCGCGCTTCTTTGCTGCAGGTATGTTTCTCGCAGAAACAGATATGGATCCACCTGCATCTGCAGTATTCGGTCAACTCCAAGCAGTTTTGAACGAAGATCTATTAACCGTAGGCCAAAACGAGTCACAGTAACCGTTAGGTTGTCCGGATCCCACAAAGGGTCAGCAATATAGAATTCCGGAATCTTGGCGATAGAGTCTCGCACTGTGCTGGGCCCCAAAAAAGGCAGGACTATATAGGGCCCGCTGGGTACTCCCCACACGGCGAGGGTCTGTCCATAATCCTCTTCGTGAGACGGTTTTCCCAGTGGCGTTGCAATATCTATAAGGCCAAAAAGCCCGATCGAGCTATTTAACAAAAAGCGATCCAGAGTTTGACCAGCCCGAGCTGGCTTGCCTTGCAGCAGGTCATTAATGAACGTGGTTGGCTCACGCAGGTTGTTGAAAAAATTACCAACCCCTCGGCGAACCGGGCTTGGAATGACGTATCGGTAGCCGGTAGCGAGAGGCTTGACCAGCGCACGGTCGAAGACATCGTTGAATGTGTACATTGCCCGATTAAACGGCTCGAGTGGATCAGATGGGGGCGCGGCCCTCGCCGGGTGGGCTAAGAACAGCACCAAAATCACTATCAGTGCGTGCCTCAAGGGGCCGGCCGGGCCCGAAAAAATGTTTTGAGGGCTCAACGGTCTCGGCCCCGGAAGGCTCGGGCAAGCTCGCCCACATAGCGGGAAGCGCGTTGGCCAACCGAGTCAGGCGAGACCAATCGCGGTGTCAGCAGTCGCTGAAGATCTTCGAGGTGCCGGCTTTGTGCTTCAAAGCGAGCTTTCAGAGCAGCATGTTCTTGTTGTAACTGATTCAGCTTGTCTGAAGACACTGTTTGTTCCGTTGTTTTTCGCTCTGTAACGTGACTTGGGATGTCGGTGTCACTAGTTCTAGAGGTGACACTTCGTGTGGACTCCGGCTCTCCGAATACGCGGATCAGATCGGTGATATCGAACAGATAACGGGGCCTCCCACCAGGGTCTTGGCGTTGGAAAGGGGTCAGGTGACCCTTTTTGACCCGTCGCCGGATGGTGTTGGTCGATATCCCGAAAAGGCGACCGGCCTCGGTGATGCTGATGCGGCTGCGATGACGGGGTGACGCATCCGGGGTCATGTGATGACCTCGAGACACAATTTGGCACGCCGTTTGGTGTCGATCGAGCCGCTATAAGGCATAACTCAAGTATACGTGACGGGGCTAACGCTGGGTAAGGGTTTAAAGTGCGATTTTTAATCAAAGGTAGCTTTGTGCTGCGAACGCCTTCGGATTTAGTCAGAATACCCATCGATGAAAAGGCAACCGTGTATTCTGGCGACCCTCGCCCTGGCGAGTGGATTATTCTTGTCGTCAGCGGCTCAAGCCAACCCTGCTCAGGAAACTCTAGCCCTGGCGCTAAAGGCCTATGTCGAGCGTCAGCGGTTGGCAGGGCCGTTACCGAATCTGGCGATTTCTAAGGCGATTGAGGTACAGGATTTTCTGGTGATGAATCTAGCGCCAGACTACGGTTCGGTAGCAGGATATCAGCGGGACAGCGGCCCCGGCGGTGCGCTGTTCAGCGCTGTATTGCTTGAAAATATGTTTACCACTAGCGGCGCGACGCTTCATCGCGCGCGCGACAGCAGCCAGTCGGTTGAGCTCGAACTGCTGGTACGGGTAGGTTCGGAGCGGATCAACAAGGTAGATACCTTAGCGGCCCTGGCAGCTCAAATCTCTGAAGTACTGCCCGCCGTTGAAGTTCGCGACCAGCTGCTTGTAGCTGCACAACGTTTAGATTCCGCGGCCTTGATCGCCATCAATGGTGGGGTGCGGTACTTGGTGCTCGGGCGGCCGTTTGTGGTTCCATCATCGATAACGGTAGACGACTGGGCGGGGGTTTTCACTGCGCATCTTTTCCAAAAGGATGGGAAAACTGTCAGCCACGGCAGTGGGCTGGTTACCGGTACAGACCCATTACAGGCTGTGCTTGAACTCAAGCAACTACTGCAAAAAAGGGGTCGATTTCTTAAGACTGGAGACTTGCTGGCGTTAGGGTCGATTGGACTCGCTGTGGAGCCGGATACGACTGGCCGCTTCGAAGCTAGCTTTAAGACACCCTTTGGCAGCGGCCGAGTGGTGTTTGCGCTCCGCTAGTGGCCAAGACAAGGGCACTAGTTATGGCCAGTGAGCCAGGCGTTGGCCCGGCTCACATCGTTTTCGTCGAGATCACCTGACAAGCGTTCCAGTTGCAGCATTTGCATGATGTATTCATAACGCTCTTTCGTGTAATTGCGCTCCGCCCGAAAAAGGTCGCGTTGAGCATCCAGAACAGCAATATTGGTAGTCAGGCCAGCGGCGAAACTTTCTTCTTTACCCAGCAACGCGTTTTCCCCTGCCCGAACCGCCTCGGCCAGCGCAGCCACCCGGCGCAGCCGACTCTTGATCCCAAGAAAAGCCTGGCGGGTATCCCGACGGATGTCTCGGGACGCGGCCTCGTAATCAGAGCGGGCCGCGTTGCGGTTTTCGGCGGCCTCGCGTACTCGGGCGTTGACTAGCCCTCCCTGGTAAAAGGGGATGTTGACCGAAAGCGTTATTCGCGCCGAGGTGTCGTCGCCTAAGACGGTATCACTGTAATTTCCTGATAATTGCAGGCCCACGTTGGGCAAGCGTTGCGCCTGTTGTCGGTCGATCTCGAGCGATGAAAGTGATATTCCCAGAGATTTTGCCTTGAGGGTTCGGTTGTCGCTGAGCGCGCGCGCCACCCATTGCTCCGCGTCATCCGGTTGGGGTGGTATCAGTTGGGCCGATTTAGCTAAAGGGTGTAATTCACCCACATCCTCACCGATTAACGCAATGAGTACCTGGCGAGCATCGTCCAACAGCTTCTCCGCCTCTATGGCGTCGGCCACGGCGCTTTCATACCGGGCGCGTGCATCAAACAAGTCGGTCCGAGTGCCCAAACCGACTTCGAGACGCTGTTCCGCCAGTTCGAGTTGGCGACCGATAGCGCGCTGGTTACTGAGGGATAGCTCAACATTATCCTGCATGGCAAGCACCGAGAAGTAGGCATTGACGGTGCGAGTGATCAGAGATTCGGTGGCAACGGCAAATACAAGTGTTGCCTGTGCGGTTTGCTGATCCGCCTGTTTCACTGCCACCGAGCTGGCGCGGTTATATAGTGTCTGTGAAAGCCCGACAGATGCGGATGTCGTATCAAGACTGTCAGTTGATGCGCTGGTAAGGGCGCCTGCTGCTGTCAGCTGTGGTCTCAAGGCGGCTCGGGACTGGGGGAGGATTTCAGCCGCCGCATCGTGACGATAACCTTCAGCTGCAAAAACCGGGTCGCTGGCCTTGGCCAGCTGGTATACGGTGATCAGGTCAGCGAAATTTATCGTTGCGGCATCATTGGTTGATGCCGCTGCGACTGCTGTAACTTCTACCGGACTGGTGTCCTGTATTTGAGCCTGGGTTTGGGTTTGCGCAATAGTGTTGTCAGTGTTTGTGTCGGCAGTGCCGAGCAGGGGCACTTTGAGTATCTGTCCGGCATAAATGATCGGGTCGGCGCCAAGATCGTTTTCATCAATCAGCGCAGCGCAGCGCACTCGAAAAAACTCCGCGATCTCGCACGGCGTATCGCCCGATTGGACAGTGTAGACCGCGTTTTCTTGAGCGTTAACCGAAGCAATGCTGAGGATACTGGCAGATACCAGTAAGCCCGGTAGATGCAGCTGTTGGAGTAGTTTCATGAATCGGATACCGGCGCCCATCAGAACTCAAAAGCGCGCTTTGGGGGTGTGTTGATCAACGGCGCCACATGGGTATCGAAAAGAGATCGGCGTGACAAGGCACCATTGGCGTCTCGAAAGATGATTATCGCTTCCATAATTGGATCCCGTCCAACCACTGCAACCAAGCGACCATTTTTTGCCACGGCCCTTTCAAACGCAGGTGGAATTTCAGGAACGGAACCCGTCAGCAAAATAGCGTCCCATGTGGACCCCGGCTTCCAGCCACCAGCCGCGTCTCCTTCCTCCAGAGTGACTGTGTTAATACCTGTTTTTCTCAGACGCTGTGCTGCGCCTTTCAGGAAATCACCGTGGATATCGACGCTAGTCACCGTTTTGGCACAACGGGCCAATAATGCGGTCATGTAACCAGCACCGGTTCCGATTTCAAGAACGGATTCACCGCCAGTGAGAGCCAGGGCCTGCAGCAGCCTTGCTTCAAGCCTGGGCTCCATCATGGTTTGGCCGTGGCCGATAGGTATCTGAATATCTGCAAACGCCAGATCCGTGTATCCGGCAGGGACAAAATCTTCGCGGTGAAAGTCCTGCAGCGTTGACAACACCCAAGAATCCAGTACCTCCCAGGTCCTGATCTGCTGTTCGATCATATTAAAGCGTGCGCGTTCAATGTCCATTGGGTCAACCATACGAGGGAATAGAAAACGCTAAAAGTCTAGCACGCTGGATCGTGGTTTCAACGACTCCTGAACTGAAATACCAAGGCCTGATATACCTTGGTAAAGCATCTTTCGCGACCGCTCGACGACGACCTTGGCTACAAGGCAAAAACGGCCGACTCGGCGCAGCCCGCGCCGTCTTTAAAAAGAGGTTTAATTTCTATATAACGTGGTGCAGACGGTGAAACCGCGCAGGACATCTCTAGATGGCTTACCGTTGATCAGTCATGTCTTTAGCTCCATTGCAAGATCGGACCTTTCTTGAAGTTTCCGAACGGTGTTTCTAGTTCGATGTGGGTGGCAAATCGGCGCTCGGCAAAATCAATACCGCACTCCATCTCTCCGCCCCAACCCAGTTCAGGGAAGTGGAAGCCACGTTTGATGTCTAGAATTCCCTTGGACGCGCTCAGAGTCAATTGCATGAACGCCATGGTTTTCGAAAAGAACGGGTGCAGGCTGATCTGTGCAATCTGGGTGTCATCGTTAATATTAACGTCTACCTCCATCGGTCCGATCAGAAACTTGTGGCGGTGGTTGACGGTGAGGTGGTCCTGTAAGGTTTTGTCGGATAGCTTGTTGCTGGTTTGGCCAGCCGCCGCTACGGTGCTGGTCGCGGCCAGGACTGCGCCGCCCATTGTTAAAGACTGCAGTAGCAGGCGCCTTTGGGTATCGGATACAGCGGGTGTACTTGACATAGGGTTCTCCTTAATAAAAGGTTAACTGGGGTAGTTGTCGCAAATACGCTTGGCTATATTGAGGATGGGCCAGAACCTGGCCGATAACAAGACGAAACAATCTATATCTCCATAAAGCGCAATCTGGCCTGAAATATGAAGATGACGCTCTATCTAATCGTCGATCCGATGTGCAGTTGGTGTTGGGGATTCAGTTCGGTTTGGCATGCGTTGCGCGAAGAATTGCCATCATCGGTTCAGATCATCGATTTGATGGGCGGTTTAGCCCCAGACACGGATCGGGCCATGGATGCTCCGACTCGTCAATATGTTCAAAACGCTTGGCGTACTGTGGCCAGTCGGACTGGCGCCCCGTTTAATTTCGAGTTCTGGAAGTCGTGCATGCCGCGCCGCACTACTTATCCGGCTTGCCGGGCCGTGATAGCGGCAGGCTTGCAGGATCTGCGCGCCCGACCGACTATGTATGAGGCGATACAGCGTGGGTACTTCCTTGAGGCCCGCAACCCTTCTGATGCCGATACCCTGATCGCGATAGCCCATCAAATTGGAATCGATAGTGGGCAATTTGCCCGTGATCTCACGGCGGCGCAGACACAAAAGACCTTTGCCGATGAATTAGCAACAGTGCGCACTTTTGGTGTGACCGGATTTCCTACCGTCATCTGGTGCTGTGAGGACGATGAGGGTAATTCCCGCTATGGTCTTTTGTGTGCTGGATATACGGATGCTGATAGGTTGCGCGCGCGTTGGGCCGAATTGATCTGCTGAGCGTGGGTTGCCTCCGGTAGGACTCTTGTGCCGGAATTTCCTCAACGCGGCTTTTCTGGGCCAGATAACGGCAGTTTTTTGGGATTCAGGATTGACCCTCGCGGTGGCGCTCCCCTATACTGCGCGACCCTTGTTGCAGTGCGAACGAGCCACCGGGGGCAACAGACGCTTGGCCCCGGGCCCAGCGAGGTTCTCTGGCACCCAGATGGCAGCAGCGTGCAAAGCCCAGGCGGAAACGCCAGTCGGCAGGACCCTCTGGCGGTTCCTTGGCGTTGCGGTCATTGCGGTTGGCGCAGTAGTCGTACTGTTAGCACTGTTGACCGAGGGGCAGGCACGTTCGGCACTGCTGGGTGGTGCTGCTGGACTGTTGGCAAATGTGTACGCCGTTTGGCGGGTCTACGTGTCCCCAGCCGATGCATCGGCCGAGAGGGCGCTGCTCAACCTGTACCGAGCGGAATTTGGCAAATTGGTGATTACCGGCGCTCTTTGCGCGCTGGCATTCGCGTTGATAAAGGATCTGGCGATCGCAGGTTTTCTGGCAGGACTGGTGACAGCCTTGCTCGCAGCAACCCTCGGGGCGATCACTGCACAAAGTAGCGACACTGCGCCACCTGCAGCTGGCCGAAAAGGCAATTAGCGACACTTAGCGACACATAGACATGGCAAGCGAAGCGCCGACCACCACCGAATATATTAAACACCATCTGCAGAACCTGACTTTCGGCCAGGATCCGACGGACGGTGCCTGGGTTTTGGCCCATAGCGCAGCCGAAGCCAAAGCGATGGGATTCTGGGCAATCCATCTCGATACCATGTTTTGGTCGATATTGCTCGGAGCCCTGTTCCTGTGGGGTTTTCGAAAAGCGGCACAACGCGCAAGCGCGCAGACCCCCAATGGTTTTCTCAACTTTGTCGAGTGGATCGTCGAGTTTGTGGACGATAACGTTCGCGGATCGTTTTCACACAAGAACGATCTTGTCGCTCCGCTGGCTCTGACACTGTTTGTCTGGGTGTTATTGATGAACACCATGGATTTGGTACCGGTTGACTGGATTCCCCAGATTGCTCACCTGATGGGGATCGAATACATGAAGGTGGTACCTACCACTGATCCGAATGCGACCTTCGGTATGGCGCTAGGCGTATTTGTGCTGACACTGTTCTATAGTATCAAGGTGAAAGGCCTGGGCGGGTTTGCCGCTGAACTCACCATGCAGCCCTTTCAGGCGAGTCACCCGATCCTCAAGATTCTTTTTGTGCCGGCGAATTTCTTCCTTGAGTTCGTCAGCCTGGTATCCAAACCCGTATCGCTGTCATTGCGCCTGTTCGGCAACCTGTTTGCCGGGGAGATGATTTTTATACTGATTGCACTATTGTTTTCTGGCGGTGCGGTACTGGCAGTCGCCGGGGGCGTGCTGCAGTGGGCGTGGGCAGTGTTCCATATACTGATCGTATTGCTGCAGGCCTTCATCTTTATGACACTGACTATTGTGTATTTGGAGATGGCCCATAGCCATCACTAGTTTTCTTTATCCGGTTTATATCTGACCTAACCTGACAACTTCCTACAGGAGAAACTCATGGAAATAGCTCTACTCTACGTTGCCGGCGCGGTGTTGCTCGGCCTTGCCGGCGTAGGCGTTGGCGTAGGCGTTGGTGTTTTGGGCGCCCGCTTTCTTGAGGGTATTGCCCGCCAGCCTGAATTGCTGCCGATGCTTCGCACCCAGTTCTTTATTGTGATGGGCCTCGTCGATGCTATCCCGATCATCGGTGTAGCGATCGCGCTGTACATCATGTTCGCCGTAGTAGGCGGCTGACCACCAGTTACAAGGTACAGGCTATGAACATCAACCTGACGCTGATCGGTCAGAGCATTGCTTTTGTTATTTTCGTCTGGTTCTGCATGAAATTCGTCTGGCCGCCGATTATCTCGGCGCTCAACGAAAGAAAGACCAAGATCGCTGATGGCTTGGCTGCAGCTGAAGAAGGGCAACGGGAAAAAGCCAGAGCTCAGGAACACGTTGCACAGGTAACTACTGAAGCCAAGGAGCAGGCGCAGGAGATCATCCGCCGAGCAGAACGCCGCGAGGTTGAGATGATCGAAGAAGCCAAGGGTAACGCCCGGGCCGAAGGCGAACGCATTTTGGTTGCGGCCCGTAGTGAGATCGAGAAAGAGGCCAATCTGGCGCGCGAGTCTCTGCGGGGGCAGTTAGCCACACTGGCAGTTGCCGGCGCATCACGGATTTTGGCCCGCGAGGTTGATTCCAGCGCTCATGCACAGATGCTAGATGACCTGACGGCCGAACTGTAACGCACACCAATCCAACGAATTCACAGCTACCGTGTCAGAAATATCCAGCATTGCCCGCCCCTACGCCCAGGCCGTATTTGAGCTGGCCCGGGACTCTGGCGACTATGCACGTTGGTCGGAGGTGTTGCACGCGTTAGCCGAGATAGCGACCCAGCCACAGGTGAGCACTCTTTTCTCCCACCCACGCGTGGCCCGTGAAGAGATTGCCACAATCCTGATCGACAGCTGCGGTGAACTGCTGGATGATGTGGGTAGAAACCTGGTGCGGCTGCTGGCTCGCAATCGACGGCTTGACGCCCTCAGCGCGGTTGCAGAGCAGTACGAACTGCTACGAGCCGATGCAGAGCGCACGGTCCAGGCACATCTTGAGAGCGCGCTCGCAGTACCCGACGAGCACCGTCAGCGTATTACCCAGGCCCTGGAAAAGCGGCTGGGTCGACGTGTGGAGTTGACAGTCAGCACAGATGAATCACTGATTGGCGGCGCAGTAATCCGCGCTGGCGATCTTGTTATTGACGACTCAGTTCGGGCCCGGCTCGAGAAATTGGCAGCTGCAGTTGGCGCCTGATACAGGCGCCGCAAGCGGCCTCACGAGGAATTAAAGAATGTCTATGCAACTGAACCCCTCCGAAATCAGCGAACTGATCAAGGAACGGATAAAGGATTTTGATGCCGGAGCTGAGGCACGTACCGAAGGTACCGTGGTCAGTCTTACTGATGGGATTAGCCGTGTGCATGGTCTGGCTGACGCTATGCAGGGCGAGATGCTGGAGTTTCCCAACGACACCTTCGGCCTGGCGCTTAACCTCGAGCAGGACTCGGTGGGTGCCGTAATACTTGGAGACTACGAGCATATCGTCGAAGGTGACACGGTCAAGTGCACCGGACGAATCCTCGAGGTGCCGGTAGGCACAGGCTTGCTCGGACGCGTTGTGGATTCGCTTGGTCAAGCCATTGACGGCAAGGGCCCGATTGAGTCAGAAACCAGATCGCCGATCGAGAGCATTGCGCCGGGCGTCATCACCCGCCAGTCAGTATCTGAGCCGGTGCAGACTGGCCTGAAGTCCATCGACTCGATGGTGCCGATCGGCCGCGGCCAGCGTGAGCTCATCATCGGCGATCGCCAAACCGGCAAAACTGCGGTAGCGATCGATACCATCATCAACCAGAAGGATACGGGCGTTAAGTGTATTTATGTCGCTATCGGCCAGAAAGCATCCTCGGTAGCCATTGTGGTCAGTAAGTTAGAAGAGCACGACGCGATGGCGCACACCATCGTAGTTTCGGCATCGGCAGCCGAGTCTGCAGCCATGCAGTACATCGCTCCGTACTCCGGGTGCGCCATGGGTGAGTATTTCCGCGACCGCGGCGAAGACGCCCTGATTATTTACGATGACTTGACCAAACAGGCCTGGGCGTACCGGCAGGTTAGTCTCCTGTTGCGTCGACCGCCAGGCCGTGAGGCTTACCCGGGAGATGTTTTTTACCTGCATTCACGATTACTCGAGCGGGCCGCGCGTATCAACGCAAAGGAAGTTGAGAAGCGTACCGGAGGCGAAGTTAAGGGCAAGACCGGATCGTTGACGGCGTTGCCCATTATTGAAACCCAGGCAGGTGACGTATCAGCCTTCGTGCCTACCAATGTGATCTCAATCACTGATGGTCAGATTTTCCTCGAGACGGACCTGTTCAACGCCGGTATTCGTCCTGCGATTAATGCCGGCCTGTCGGTTTCCCGGGTCGGCGGCGCAGCCCAGTGCGGCCTGATCAAGAAACTCGGCGGCGGTATTCGCCTCGCACTGGCACAGTACCGTGAGCTGGCAGCCTTCTCTCAGTTTGCTTCTGATCTTGACGAAGCGACCCGCAAACAGCTCGAACGGGGTGAGCGTGCGACTGAACTGATGAAACAGAAACAGTACTCGCCCATGTCGGTAGCGGAAATGGCGGTCAGCCTTTTCGCAGTTAACGAGGGTTACCTCGATGACGTTGAGACTCGCAAAGTCGTGGAGTTTGAGCAGGCGATGCAGAGTCATATGAAGAGCCAGTGCAGTGACTTTATGGACGAGTTGAATCGTGATCAGGCCTATAACGACGAAGTCGTTGCCAAGTTGCACGACGCGCTGAAGGACTTCAAGACTAACGGAAGCTGGTAAGCGTTCAGGCTAACTCGCGGAGCATCACGATATGGCAGGCGCCAAGGAAATCCGGACCAAGATCAAGAGTATCCAGAATACTCAGAAGATCACAAAAGCGATGCAGATGGTCGCTGCGAGCAAGATGCGTCGTGCCCAGGAGCGGATGAACCAGGCTCGCCCCTATGCCGGGAAGATGCGTAATGTGATGGCGCACCTGGCGCAGGCCAACCTTGAGTATAAGCACAGCTATACCAAGACTCGCGAAGTCAAGCGTGTGGGTTTCATCGTGGTTTCCAGTGATCGCGGCCTTTGTGGCGGCCTCAACATCAATCTGTTTCGCCAAGTGATTAATGCGATGACCGAGTGGCGCGATAAAGGCATCGACATCGATGTGACCATCATCGGCAGCAAAGGCCTGGGTTTTTTTAAACGCCTGGGTGTGAACATCGTCTCGGAGGCGGCCCATCTTGGTGACAAGCCGCAGTTGGCCGAACTGATTGGCGCCATGAAGATTATGATGGACGCGTTTACCGATGGCCGTATTGATCGACTGTTCTTAGCGCACAATGGTTTTGTCACCACCATGACGCAGCAGCCCCGGGTCGACCAGTTGATTCCAGTTGCGGCATCCGAGCCGGATGAGCGCCTCGAGCAGCACTGGGATTACCTCTACGAGCCGGATGCCCGCGAGGTAGTTGATGCGCTGATGATGCGCTACATCGAGTCGCTGATCTACCGCGGTGTGGTTGAGAACATTGCTTGTGAGATGGCGGCGCGAATGGTGGCGATGAAGTCTGCGTCTGATAACGCGGGCAGCCTGATTGATGAGTTGCAGCTGGTCTATAACAAGGCCCGCCAGGCAGCCATTACCCAGGAAATATCTGAAATTGTTGGCGGCGCAGCGGCGGTTTAGCGCTCGATCCTGCCCAGGAAAAGACAAGGAACCTTTACGAGGAAACATGCTATGAGCACCGGCAACATCGTTGAAATTATCGGCGCCGTGGTGGACATCGAGTTCCCACGCGGGTCGGTACCGCGGGTATACGACGCCCTCAATGTCAGCGAAACGGGCCTGACACTGGAAGTCCAGCAACAACTGGGTGACGGCATTGTGCGAAGCATTGCCATGGGATCAAGTGACGGTTTGAAACGCGGGCTGGAAGTCAGCAATAGCGGCGCGCCAATCACGGTGCCGGTGGGCGAAAAAACCCTGGGCCGGATCATGGACGTGTTGGGTAACCCGGTAGACGATGCAGGCCCGGTCGAAAGCGAACAGCAGCTGCCGATTCATCGCAAGGCCCCGGGATACGCGGACCAGTCGCCCACAGTCGATATTCTTGAAACTGGCATCAAGGTAATCGACCTGATTATGCCGATCTCTAAGGGTGGCAAGATTGGCCTGTTTGGTGGTGCCGGTGTCGGCAAGACCGTTACCATCATGGAACTGATCAACAATATTGCTAAGGAACATTCGGGTTTGTCGGTGTTTGCCGGCGTGGGCGAGCGGACTCGTGAAGGCAATGACTTTTATCATGAGATGAAAGAGTCGGGCGTACTCGACAAAGTGGCTATGGTTTTTGGCCAGATGAACGAGCCCCCGGGCAACCGCTTGCGTGTTGCCTTGACTGGATTGACGATATCCGAGAATTTCCGCGATGAAGGTCGGGACGTGCTGCTGTTTGTAGACAATATCTACCGTTACACCCTTGCGGGTACCGAGGTTTCGGCGTTGCTGGGTCGTATGCCGTCGGCTGTGGGCTATCAGCCGACGCTGGCAGCTGAGATGGGAGTACTGCAGGAGCGGATTACGTCGACTCGCACCGGCTCGATCACCTCGTTCCAGGCTGTGTACGTGCCAGCTGATGACTTGACCGATCCTTCACCTGCGACGACCTTCGCGCATCTAGATGCAACGCTGGTGTTATCCCGCCAGGTTGCTGAGCTCGGTATTTACCCAGCGGTGGACCCACTTGATTCGACCAGCCGACAACTGGACCCATTGGTTGTCGGTCAGGAGCACTATGATACTGCTCGGGCCGTGCAGGGCACCCTTCAGCGCTACAAAGAATTGCGAGATATCATCGCAATTCTAGGCATGGACGAGCTATCGGAGGAAGATAAGCAGGCGGTGACCCGGGCCCGCAAGATTCAACGGTTTCTGTCACAGCCTTTTTTCGTCGCCGAAACTTTCACCGGCTCACCCGGCAAGTTTGTCTCTCTCAAGGACACGATCCGTGGATTCCAGGGCATCATTGATGGCGAGTACGACGATATCCCGGAACAGGCTTTCTATATGGCCGGCGGCATCGAAGAAGTGATCGAAAATGCCAAAAGCGTCACCTGATCAGGACCATAGGCAAGAGCAATGGCCAACACCATTAAAGTCGATATTGTCAGCGCCGAAGAAGAGGTCTGGTCCGGTGAAGGCACCATGGTGTTTGCGCCAGCCGAAATGGGTGAAATCGGGATTGCACCTCAGCATGCACCATTACTGACCCGCCTCAAGGCTGGCGAAGTACGGGTGCAACAGGAGTCCGGCGAAGAAGAGTTCTTTTTTGTTTCCGGCGGCATGCTCGAGGTTCAGGGCCACTTGGTTACCGTATTGTCGGACACCGCACTGCGTGCTCATGACCTGGACGAGGCCGCCGCGCTGGAAGCACAGCGCCGCGCCGAGCAGGCGATGAGCGATCGTAGCAGTGAGATGGATCTTGCCAAAGCCAAAGCGGAACTGATCCAGGCCGCTGCGCAACTTCGGGCTATCCAGAAATTACGCGGCAGGGGTCGAGGCTGATACGCCCGACTGGGCCGCACCGTACCGAGCAGATTCCATGTCGCAGCAGGTAGGCGTCAACAAGATGGTATCGATTGCTTACACCATCCGTGATGGATTGGGCAATATCGCCGAGCATAGTGGCCTGCCCATCTCTTATGTGCATGGTGTCCAGAGCAACCCACTGTTCCCACAGATCGAGTCAGCGCTGGAGGGCTTGGCAGTGGGCGAGACTGCCGAGGTCTTCCTGACCGCCACTCAGGCGTTTGGCCCGCATGATCCGGGCCTGACCTTTTCAGACGATATCGACAATGCGCCTGAAGAACTACGCTATGTGGGCGCCGAACTCGACGCTGAGAACGAACAGGGTGAGCCCATGCATTTCAGGGTGACCCGCGTCGATGATGGGCAGATCATTATTGACGGCAATCACCCGCTCGCGGGACAAGACATTACCTTCATCGTACGTGTAACCGAAGTGCGCGATGCCACCCCTGTGGAGCTGGCGGCCCAGGCCCAGCAAAGCATTCACTGAATTTGGTTTTGGCACACCTAGTGTCCCCCACCCCGCAGTGATTGCAGTAATATTCTTCTTATGACGCTCGAAGTTATCGTACTCGCAGCCGGCAAAGGCACCCGCATGCGCTCTGCCTTGCCTAAGGTGCTGCATCGCCTTGCCGGACGGCCCCTGCTGGATCATGTCCTGCGCACCGCGGCGTTGCTGCAGCCGGCGCGCATCCACGTGGTTTGTGGCTATGGTGCACAGGCAGTGCGTGAACAGCTCGGTGAATCGGGCAATATCAACTGGGTTGAGCAGGTCGAACAACTGGGAACTGGCCATGCCGTTAGTCAGGCTCTGCCCCATATCTCATCCGGGGCAACGATACTGGTGCTGTACGGCGACGTGCCCTTGGTGCCCGAAAACACACTGAACACCCTGGTTACTGCCCTCGGGTCCGGCGGTTTAGCGCTGTTGACTGCCGAGCTAAGCGATCCCACCGGGTATGGTCGAATCGTCCGTGATGAGCGCGATAAGGTCATCGCAGT
>CAJWEF010000022.1 GCA_913031305.1 uncultured Acidiferrobacteraceae bacterium | reverse complement strand
TCAAAAAGCGGATGGGGGTCAGCTCGAGTTTCAGCGTCGGTCGTGAGGTAGTGAACCAATGGGTCCTGCCCGCTGGGCAAGGGTTTGGTTAATTGAGTCTGATAGTATGTCGGATCAAAAAGTCCGGAGTTACTAGCGATACGGTAGGTGCGGATGATCTTGAAAGGATTGTCGGGTAAACAGAAAATTACTGCTCGCGCCAGGTTAAGTATCAGGTGCAGGCGATCAGCGCTGAAGGGCAATCCCCGCCTCATCCTAGCCAATCACTCGCGCTAGTCCCCGGCAAAACTGACAAGCGTGCGCACCGGCACGTCCATCGCTGCAAGTTTTTCGCGGCCTCCAAGATCCGGCAGGTCAATGACGAAACTCGCACCAATGACGTTGGCCTCGGCGCTGCGCACAAGTTCCACCGCGGCACAGGCGGTGCCGCCGGTGGCTATTAGGTCATCGACAATGAGCACGTTCTGGCCGGCTTTTAGGCTATCGGTATGAATCTCCACCTCATCGCTGCCGTATTCCAACTGGTATTGGACCGACATGGTTTGCCAGGGTAGTTTGCCTTTTTTTCGTATCGCAACAAAACCTAGCGATAATTGGTGTGCGACCGCACCGCCGAGGATGAAACCGCGAGCCTCGATGCCGGCAACACAATGAACGCTGCTGCCGGCGAAGGGTTGCACCAACTCATCCACGGCCCGGCGAAAGCCTGATGGATCCTGAAGCAAAGTCGTGATGTCACGGAAAATGACGCCCTTTTTCGGGTAGTCGGGAATCGAGCGAATCAGACTTTCGATACTCATGATGCCTCCTTGGTCAGTGCGCGGCCGGCCACGGCATCGAGCTTTGTCAGCATTGCAGGGTCGCGGGCATCGGGGTGGGTAATGAGTGCGGCATCAAGAACGCGATCATCGCCAGATGGGCAAAGCGCAGGACGCTCGGTCAGGCGTGCTGCTACCGTACGGATCAGTCGGCGTGCCTTATCGGCGTTGTCCAGTAATACACGGATAATCGCGTCCACGTCCACGTTGTCATGATCAGGGTGCCAGCAATCGTAATCGGTAACCATTGCCACCGTGCAATAGGGAATCTCCGCCTCGCGGGCAAGCTTGGCCTCGGGCATGTTGGTCATGCCGATGACGTCGCAATTCCACTGTCGGTACAGCTGTGATTCAGCCAGCGTCGAGAACTGGGGTCCTTCCATCACCAGGTAGGTGCCCCCGCGCTGCATCGGGATATTCCCGCTCTCACAGGCTCTCGCGCACCAGTCCCCCAGTCGTGGGTTGACCGGGTGCGCCATGGAAACATGCGCGACCATCCCGGTTCCAAAAAAGCTTTTTTCCCGGGCAAAGGTCCGATCAATAAACTGATCGACTATGACGAAAGTGCCCGGTGGCAATTCTTCACGAAACGAGCCCACAGCCGAAAGGGAGATAATGTCTGTCACTCCGGCCCGTTTTAAGGCATCGATATTGGCGCGGTAGTTGATTGTGCTCGGGCTGTGGCGATGACCCCGGCCATGGCGCGGCAGGAAGACCAACTGTACGCCGTCTAGTTCGCCAAAGAGCAGTTCATCGGACGGTTCACCCCAAGGGCCGCTGATCTTTTCCCAGCGTACCTTGGTCAGCCCGTCGATTTCATACAGGCCGCTGCCGCCGATCACGCCAAGGACAGGCGCTGGGTGATACTCGCTCATGCTGAAGTTCTCCTACCGTAAAATCGCTTGTTGCGCAAAAACGGGCCGATTATGTCACGGCCCATATGGGATAAGGGTTAGATCAGAAGAGTGAGGCGCCGAGCTCCTTTACCGCCACCAACATATCCGGCTCATCGGTCAGCGATTCGGCGATGGCGCTGCGACAGGCGGTTTTCGGATCAACACCGCTGATCATCAGCTTGGCCGCGTGCACCAGCAACCGGGTACTGGCGCCCTCTTCCAGCCCATTGCCCTTGAGGTTACGGGTCATGCCGGCATAACGCACCAGTAACACGGCGGTTTCATCATCAATGCCCGATTCGCGCACCACGATATCGCGTTCAAGCTCGGGTGGGGGGTAATCGAAGTCAATGGCAACGAAGCGCTGGCGTGTGCTCTGCTTAAGGTCCTTAAGGACGCTTTGGTAGCCCGGGTTGTAGGAGATTGCCAGGCAAAATTCTTCTGGCGCGCTAAGCAGTTCACCGGTCTTTTCCATTGCCAGTTGCCGCCGGTCGTCGGCCAGCGGATGTATGACCACGGTGGTGTCCTTGCGCGCCTCGACGATTTCGTCAAGATAACAAAGCGCCCCGGTGCGAATGGCCTGCACCAGCGGCCCGTCTATCCAACGGGTCTCACCGCCAATAATCAGGTAACGCCCCACCAGATCCGAGGCGGTCAGGTCATCGTGACACGAGACAGTCACCAAAGGTCGTTTCAATCGCCACGCCATATGCTCCATGAAGCGGGTCTTGCCGCAGCCCGTTGGCCCTTTGAGCAACACCGGTAGCTGGTTGACCCAGGCTGCCTCAAATAGGGATATCTCCTGCCCTTGCGGGGCATAAAAGGGCTCGGTTTCGATAAGATGGCTGTCGGGTTGGGATTGGTGCATGGGCTGTTATCCAGATCCAGAGCCGCTGAAATGGGTTTGTCACAAGAGCGGATGAAACGCGCAGGATACGACACTTAAGCGTAAATCCACAAAACCCTCATCAGTTCGAGTCACTAATAATAGTTATTTACAATATTAACAAAAACGAATATAATTAAATATAATTAATAAATTGAAGAGATACGCGTGTCTGGACAAAAGACTGCCCAAGTCCTGAAAATGCTGGGAAATGCTCATTGCCTTTGCATCATGCTGCGGTTATTGGGCGAAGGTAAAACTCTGGAAAACCTATCCCAGGCCACCGGATTATCACCCGCAACGGTTACCTACTATGTCAACCGGTTGCGCCAGCGTGACCTGGTCAGAGGCGAACGTCAGGGCCACCAAGTTTCTTATAGCGCCAACGCCGAAAATACGGATGCTTTGGCGCTGTTGCAGAGCGTGGCGGCGTTGTACTGTGAACAGGCAGCGAGCGCCAGTTAAGTCTTTTTCCTGCCCCAAGGCCGTTTAAAAGCTGGCCTGCATCAGTTTTTTCCAAGAGTTCAACAGCAAAAGCTGTTTATTGATCCAACCCACCCACTTTGGTGGGGACTGGCGACCAACGGGCGCCAGTCCCGTACAACCAGCGCCGCCCACCCGTGGCCGAAAGGTGAAGCGATTCCAGCCGCTAAAAGCCTCGACCGGCTCTTTTGGCAGAGCGCCCGTTATTTTCAGGGCCAAGGCTTAGTTAGGGATGTGCCCGCTCAGACGCTGAACGGTTCAGCCAGTTTTTTTCGAACGGCCACGTTTTTCAACCGGACGTAACGCGGTAGACCATTTTTGTCGTAGGCCGGATAATCCTCTCCTCGAATCAGCGGTTCCAGATAGCGCCGGCAGCGAGCCGTGATACTAAAGCCATTCGGGCTGATGAAGTTGCGTGGCATCATTTTCTCACGGTTGGCAACGCGCTTCAGGCTGGCTTCACCGATTTTCCAGCGGTAAGGTTGGTTCGAGGTGCGCACAATCGCGGGCATCACCGCGTTCTTGCCGGCCAACGCCATTCGCACGGCTGCTGCGCCGGTGGCGTAAGCGTGTTCTACATCCGTGCGTGAGGCGATATGTCGTGCTGAGCGTTGCAGGTAATCGGCAACCGCCCAGTGGTACTTCAAGCCCAGATCTTCTTTGACCATCGATGCCACGACCGGGGCAACACCACCCAGCTGGGCATGGCCAAACGCGTCCCGCAGGCCCTGATCAGCCAGAAACCGGCCATCTTTGTCGCGAACGCCTTCCGAGACCACAACAGAGCAGTAGCCGAAACGGCTGACTTTCTCATCGACCAGAGCCATAAAGCGCTTGCGCTCAAAAGCCACCTCAGGGAACAGAATAATGATGGGTATCGGGGTTTTTTCATCGCTGGCCATGCCGCCGGCTGCGGCAATCCAGCCGGCATGGCGGCCCATAACCTCAAGGATAAATACTTTGGTTGAGGTTTTAGCCATCGAGGCGACATCGAAACTGGCTTCACGCGTGGAGATAGCGATGTACTTGGCGACGGAGCCAAAGCCCGGGCAGTTGTCGGTGATCGGCAGGTCATTATCGACCGTCTTGGGCACATGGATGGCTTGAATCGGAAAGCCGGTCGTTTTCGATAGTTGCGATATTTTGAGGCAGGTGTCGGCAGAATCACCACCACCGTTGTAGAAGAAGTAGCCAATATCATGAGCGCGGAAAACGGCAATCAGTCTTTCGTACTGTGCACGGCTTTCCTCAAGACTCTTGAGTTTGTAGCGACACGAGCCAAAAGCGCCCGAAGGCGTTGTTTTCAGTGCAGCAATCGCGCTTTTGCTTTCACGGCTGGTGTCGATAAGGTCTTCGGTCAGGGCGCCAATAATGCCGTTACGGCCGGCGTACACCTTGCTGATACGGTCGCGGTGTTGCCGGGCGGTTTCGATTACTCCGCAGGCGCTGGCATTAATGACCGCGGTTACCCCGCCGGACTGGGCATAGAAGGCGTTCTTGGCTTTGCTCATAGCGTGATGTTCTCGTTAGGGAGGTCCGGATAAAGGATTTTGGTCGGGCAAAAATTCATGATGGGGCGCCATGTTATCTGCTCAAATGAGAGGGTAATCGGCTCGGAACATGACTCTGGGGAGAGCCATATGGCCCGCTTCATCACCCAGAATGATTTTAGCGCAGTGTTCCAAGGGCGTCCTATGAACAGAACTTGCGGTACCGGTTTGGTCTTTTTATGCTCCACTGTCCATTGACAGTACACAAAAGGTCACTATAGTGTACGCCCGTTTTCGAGCCCCTCGCCTGGCTAACGTTACCGTTGAGGTGGGCTTGATAGGCCGTTGCCAAGTGGTGTTTTCGGCTCCAGTCACAGCTTTGTGGAGATGTCATTATGAGAATCGTTTTGTTGGGGGCGCCCGGGTCCGGCAAAGGAACCCAGGCCAAGATGATGGCCCAAAAGTACAAGGTTCCTCAGATTTCCACGGGCGATATCTTGCGTGCCGCCGTTGCGGAGAAAACGGAGATCGGCAAGAAAGTCTCAGCGATCATGGAAGCCGGAGAGTTGGTGTCAGATGATATCGTGATCGACGCGGTCACCGATCGCCTGCGGGCTAACGAAAGTCGCCGTGGTTTCGTTCTGGACGGCTTTCCCCGCAATATCCCACAGGCCCAGGAACTGGATACCCGACTGGGCTGGCTGGGTCGACCGCTACAATTGGTGTTGCAGTTTGCCCTTGATAACGAGATTGTGATCAAGCGCGTTACCGGCCGGCTAAGCTGTGGTGAATGCGGTGCGATATACAACCGCTTTTTTTCCCGCCCGAACCGGTCCGGGGTGTGCGATAAATGTGGTTCGAAGCAGCTTTCCCACCGGACTGATGACAACGAGAAAACCGTGCGCGCGCGCCTGCAAACCTATGATCAGGATACGGCACCGCTTAGCGCCTATTACAAGGCGCAGCACAAGTTGCGCACTATTCAGGCAAGTGGCGAGGTGGAACAGATCTTTTCCGTCATCTGTGAAGTGGTCGATATAGAGATTCGACCTTTGGAGAAAAAAGTCATCGCGCCGAAGTCCGCGCGCCCCCAAGTGGTTGCCACGAAGCCGGCAACCAGCAAAAAAGCGGAAAAAAAAGCAGCCGAAAAACCGACCGCGGCCACGGTGAGAAAAGCCACCAAAAAAGTGGCAAAAAAGCCAGAAGCTAATAAACCCGTAGCCAAGAAAGTGGCTAAGAAGGTTGCGAAAAAGCCAGCCCTCAAAAAGCCAGCCGCCAAAAAGGCCGTAGCCAAAAAAGTAGCAAAAAAGCCGGCAGCCAAAAAGGCCGTAGCCAAGAAAACGGCCAAGAAGCGCCCGGGCAAAAAAAGGCAGGCCCGTTAAAAGGAATTATCGATGAGCGTTTACCCTACCACGCGAATGCGGCGCCTGCGCAAAGATGCATTCAGTCGCGCGCTGGTACGTGAATCACGATTGTCCATAGACGATCTGATCCAGCCGGTCTTTGTTTGTGATGGCACCGGGGTACGTCAGGCAGTGCCGTCCATGCCGGGTGTCGAACGCTTAAGTCTCGATCTGTTGCTGGAGCGGGCCGAAAGACTCGATGCCTTGGGTATCAAGGCCATTGCTATTTTTCCGGTGATCGATGGCGCGCTCAAAACCGCTGATGCGGCTGAAGCCTACAATCCCCAGGGGTTGGTGCCGCAGGTGGTCAGCGCTTTGCGTGAGCACCTACCGGAAATGGGCATCATTACCGATGTTGCATTGGATCCGTATACCAGCCATGGCCAGGACGGCCTACTGGATGAACAAGGATACGTCAGCAACGACACGACAGTAGAGACACTGGTGCGCCAGGCGCTATGTCATGCTCGGGCTGGCGCCCAGGTGGTTGCCCCCTCGGACATGATGGACGGGCGCATTGGCGCAATTCGTGACGCGCTTGAGGAAGCAGGCCTGGTCAACACTCGCATCCTTGCCTATTCGGCGAAATATGCGTCGTCTTTCTACGGCCCGTTTCGTGACGCCGTAGGATCTGCAGCCAACCTCGGTGGTGGCGACAAGTACTCCTACCAGGTAGATCCGGGCAACACCGATGAAGCCTTGCGCGAAGTCGAATTGGATCTCGCCGAGGGAGCAGATATGGTAATGGTCAAGCCCGGTATGCCATACCTGGATGTGGTGCAGCGGGTCAAGCACGAGCTGGGTGTACCGACTTTTGTCTACCAGGTCAGTGGGGAGTACGCCATGCTTTGCGCTGCCGCGCAGAACGGCTGGTTGGATCGCAAGGCAGTTGTGCTCGAATCCCTGTTGGCTTTTAAACGTGCTGGTGCCGATGCCATCCTGACTTATTTTGCTGAAGAAGTTGCACTTTGGATGCAAGAGCAATAGCCTTTGACTCAAGCTCGGTCTGGCCGGGATTGTTCTACTTTTCTTTAGTCACCATGTCATCACACCCTCGCCCCACCCGTATCGTTTTGCATCAGGGTTCTCGTACACTTGAGATCGAGTTTGATGACGACAGCAATTTCATGTTGCCCTGTGAATACCTGCGGGTGTACTCACCCTCTGCCGAGGTACGCGGCCACGGACCCGGGCAGGAAGTACTGCAAACGGGCAAAGAGACTGTCAACATCACCCAGGTAGAAGCGGTTGGCGCCTATGCCGTCAAGTTGCATTTTGACGATGGCCATAACACCGGCCTTTACTCGTGGGAGACTCTGTATGAACTGGGAACCGACCAGGATCGTCTCTGGCAGGCCTACCTGGGCGATTTGACCAAGGCGGGCTACGAGCGCAAACAAGACGCCTGAATGCGCCCCCGCACCATTTCGATCATGGGTGAAAAGGCAACACATTTCGGCTTCAGCGAGGTAGACCCTGCCGACAAGGCTGAGCGGGTCGGCCAGGTCTTTGAATCGGTAGCCGATCGTTACGACCTGATGAACGACCTGATGTCACTGGGAGCTCATCGGTTGTGGAAAGATTTTGCCCTGGCGCGCAGCTGCGTACGCGCCGGGCATCGGGTGTTGGATGTGGCAGCTGGCAGTGGTGATATGACAGCACGCTTTGCGCAACGTGTCGGCGATGCCGGCCAGGTTGTGATGACTGACGTTAACCCAGCTATGCTCGAGCAGGGCCGCAAACGCCTGATCGACAAAGGCATTGGCAGCAATGTTGAATTTTTGCTCGCCGATGCCGAGGCGCTACCATTGATGCCGGGGGGTTTCGATTGTGTGTGCATCGCTTTTGGTCTGCGCAACGTCACCCGTATCCCCAAGGCGCTGGAGTCGATGGCACAAATGCTTCGCCCTGGCGGGCGTGTGGTGATCCTGGAGTTCTCGCACCCGGTGTCCGAGTGGCTGTCACGTGCCTATGATCTTTTTTCTTTCTCAGTCATCCCGCCATTGGGCCGCATAGTGACCGGTGACGAGGCAAGTTATCGTTATCTCGTGGAATCGATTCGGCGCCACCCGGACCAGAACCGGCTCAGCCAGATGATGCGTGAAAGCGGTTTTGAGGACGTCAATTACCATAACCTCAATGGTGGTATCGTGGCCCTGCATCTCGGTTTTCGTTACTGAAGCGTTGCCCACACAAGTGATGAATTCTTTACAGCACCGACTCGAAGTCGTACTTAATCGCGTGATCAGTGATTCCGCTGCATTGCCCCAGTTACGACCCCTGGAAGGTCGTGTGGTTGCGATATTGGTTAAAGGGCTTGCGCGCACCGCGTATTTTTCAGTTCATGATGCCCAGGTGCGACTCGCGTGGGCATCCTCGGGGCAAGTTGATGTCAGCATATCCGGGACACCTGGTGCCTTCACCCGTATTGTCCGCAGCGGTTTCGATCCTGGGGTTTTTCGCGATGGCAGCCTGACACTCGAAGGAGACCCCGAAACGGTTGCCGATCTCAAGACCCTGCTGGGCGCTTTGAACCTGGACGCAGAGGAGGCTCTGGCCCAGGTGCTTGGCGATACCTTGGCGCACAAAGCGGCTAATGGAGCGCGAATGCTTGGCCACTGGGCAGCCGACACGGCAGATTCGGGCACAGCCAACGTGGCAGAGTTTCTGGTTGAGGAGGCCCGGTTGCTGGCCAGCCGGCCACGAGTAGAACGTTTTATTGCCGGTGTGGATCAGTTGCGTGACGACGCCGAACGACTACGTCAGCGCATAGAGCGTTTGGCGAATTTCCACAAGGCCAGGTAGGGCGAGTGCTAAACAGTTCCTGGCGAATGTTACGGATTGTCCGTGTACTGGTACGGCACGGGCTCGACGAGTTCGTGTTTACTTTGCATCTGTTTCGCCCGTATCGCTTTATGTTGTTCTTGTTTCCAGGGTACTGGTTTCGTGACCGGAATGTACCTCGTGGCCAACGCCTGCGCGAAGCCCTGGAAGAACTGGGGCCGGTTTTTGTCAAGTTTGGTCAGGCGGTCTCGACCCGCCCGGATCTAATTCCTGCCGACATTGCTGTGGAACTAACACGATTGCAGGACGATGTGCTGCCGTTTCCCGGTGACCAGGCCCGCGAGGTAATCGAACGCGCCTTAGACGCGCCGCTCAGTGAGCATTTCGCCAGTTTTGATATTCAACCCCTGGCGTCGGCATCGGTGGCACAGGTACACGGGGCAACCCTGCAAGACAGCACCGAGGTGGTAGTTAAAGTGCTGCGGCCCGGGATCGAGAAGGTGATTGAGCGGGATCTTCAGTTGCTCTACCAGTTGGCACGGCTGGCCGACAGGCACTGGCCGAACGCCAGGCGCTTGCGTCCGCTTGAGGTTGTCGATGATTACGACAAAACGATCCACGACGAGCTCGATATGATGCGCGAAGGCGCAAACGCCAGCCAGCTGCGCAGCAACTTTCTGGATTCAGATATGATCTACGTGCCCCAGATCTATTGGGACCACAGCTGTCGCGAGGTTCTGGTGATGGAGCGTGTCGAGGGTATTCCGATACGCGATATCGATGCGATCCGGGCCGCTGGCATAGATTTGCGCAAGTTGGCCCATAACGGCGTTGAGATCTTTTTTACTCAGGCCTTTCGTGATGGCTTCTTTCATGCCGATATGCATCCGGGTAATATTTTTGTCAGCCCGCAAGGCCAGTATCGGGCAGTCGATTTTGGCATCATGGGCACGCTCGCCGAAGCCGATAAACGCTATCTTGCTGAGAACCTGCTTGCTTTTTTTAACCGTGATTATCGGGCAGTCGCTATGGCTCACCTGCGCGCGGGCTGGGTGCCGGCCACCACCCGCCCGGAAGAATTCGAGGCCGCTGTACGCACGGTCTGCGAACCGATCTTTGCCCGGCCGATCAGTGAGATCTCTTTTGGCCACCTGGTGATTCGTCTGTTCCAGGTTGCTCGGCGTTTCGATATGCCGGTACAGCCGCAATTGGTGCTGCTGCAAAAGACTTTGCTCAATATAGAAGGCCTCGGCCGGCAGCTCTATCCCGAGTTGGATTTATGGGAGACGGCGAAGCCTTTTCTTGAGCGCTGGATGCGTGAGCAGGTTGGACCGCGGGCTCTGGTCCGGGCACTGCGCCGCGAACTGCCCACGGTCTTACCGTTACTGCCAGAGTTGCCGGGCCTGGTTCACGAATTGTTGCGACGCCAGCGTGACGGTCAATTGGTTATTCGTACCGGGAGTGACAATGCCGAGCAGTTCGCTCGCGATTTACAACACCGCACCCGCCAGCGCGATGGTCTGATGCTGGGCGGTGGATTGCTGCTGGGCGCAATCGTCTTGTTTCTGGGGTCCGAGATTCTGGCTCTGGGCGTGCTGGCCACTGCAGGTGCTGGGTTGCTGACGGTTTGTGGGGCGTTGCTGATTGGGATTTTCAGCCTGGGTCGCTAGAACAGCAGCTTTAAGTTGTGCGTTTGCCACGCTGCCACCGGCACTATCGATGACGGTCGCTGAATCGGTTAATCCCCAGTTTTCTACTTGGTTTTTGTCAGCAAAATCCCTATAATGCCGCTCAGGATATTTAAGCGTTGTAAACAGTCGAAAACCCGGTTGTTTTGGTACGTTTTTGCCATAACAGGTCAAAACGCTTCCGGAAAAACGTAATAGGAGATAATAGATATGCGCTTGACTACTAAGGGCCGTTACGCGGTCACCGCTATGTTGGATCTGGCACTGCAGGAGGGTAGACGGCCCGTTACGCTCCAGGATATTGCAGTGAACCAGGAGATATCACTGTCCTACCTGGAGCAGCTTTTCGCTCGTTTGCGCCGCAACGGGTTGGTCCGCGGTACTCGTGGCCCGGGCGGAGGTTATCGCCTGGCCAAGGAGTTGGATCTGATCTCTATCGCCTCGATTGTCTCAGCAGTCGATGAGAGAGCCGATATGACCCGCTGCGGCGGTGAAGCCAATTGCCAGGATGGCGATAAATGTCTGACCCATGAGTTGTGGACCGAACTCAGTGAGAAAATATTCAACTTCCTGGATGGTATTTCGTTGGGTGAAATGATACGGCGGCCGGAAGTGCTCGAGGTTGCCGAGCGCCAAGAAGTGGTGCGCCAGGGTCTGCGTTCAGGTCGCTTGAAGACTGTGGTGGTCGAGGCAAGTTCGTTGACCAGTAGCAATTGAATTAACCTCAAATTGTAATCAAGGAAAGGCAATGAATCCGGCAGTGACAGATCTGGGTGAACTGGTTGGTCGTGAGTACAAGGAAGGCTTTGTCACGGACATCGAAGCCGATACCTTGCCGCCTGGCCTGAATGAAGACGTCATCCGTTTTCTTTCCGCCAAAAAAGATGAGCCCGACTTCGTTCTTGAGTGGCGACTGGATGCTTTTCGCCGTTGGCAGAACATGAAGCAGCCCAACTGGGCCCAGGTTCGCCACGCCCCCATAGACTTCCAGGCGATCAGTTACTACTCGGCACCCAAGAGTGACGCGGACCGACCCAAGAGTCTCGACGAAATAGATCCTAAATTGTTGGAGACCTACGACAAGCTGGGCATTCCGCTGGAGGAGCAAAAGGCTCTGGCCGGAATTGCGGTCGATGCGGTGTTCGACAGTGTGTCGGTCGCGACCACCTTTAAGGATAAGTTGGCCAAAATCGGAGTCATTTTCTGTCCTTTGTCCGAGGCGTTGGCAAACCACCCAGATCTGGTCCGCCAGTATCTGGGTTCAGTGGTCCCCGCGGCAGACAATTTCTATGCTGCTTTGAACTCGGCTGTTTTCACTGAAGGCTCTTTCGTCTATATACCCAAGGGCGTGCGCTGCCCGATGGAACTGTCCACGTATTTTCGGATCAATGCGCTCAATACTGGTCAGTTCGAGCGCACCCTGATTATCGCGGACGAGGGCAGCTACGTGAGTTACCTCGAAGGCTGCACAGCACCGATGCGCGACGAAAACCAGTTGCACGCAGCCGTGGTCGAGCTGGTGGCACTTAAGGACGCTCAAATCAAATATTCCACAGTGCAGAACTGGTATCCGGGTGACGAGGAAGGCCGTGGTGGGATCTACAACTTTGTAACCAAACGTGGCGTGTGTCGTGGAGACAATGCCAAGATCTCCTGGACCCAGGTCGAAACCGGTTCGGCCATCACCTGGAAATACCCCAGCGTTCTGCTTGAAGGCGACTCTTCGGTCGGCGAATTCTACTCCGTGGCTTTGACCAATCACTGCCAACAGGCGGACACCGGAACCAAGATGGTGCACATTGGCCGCAATACCTCCAGCACCATTATCTCCAAGGGCATCTCTGCCGGGCGCGGACAGAATGCCTACCGCGGTCTGGTCAAGGTGCTCAAGGGTGCCGAGACCGCGCGTAACTATTCCCAGTGTGACTCGTTGCTGATGGGAGATCGTTGCGGCGCACATACTTTTCCTTACCTTGAAGTAAAAAACCCAACGGCCACGATCGAGCATGAAGCGACAACTTCCAAGATCGGTGAGGATCAGCTGTTTTACTGTCGCCAGCGGGGTCTTTCAGAAGAAGACGCTGTGTCGCTGATCGTGAACGGCTTTTGCAAAGAAGTGTTTCGTGAATTACCGATGGAATTCGCGGTTGAGGCACAAAAACTGCTCAGCATCAGCCTGGAAGGTGCTGTTGGCTGACCCCATGTAAGGGTCTCCCGGCCACAACATAGCTAACTCGGATTGCGCCGGGCACAGTCCGGGCCTGCACAGCACAACCCCCAACCCAGATACTGGAGAACCTGACGATCATATGTTGAAGATAAGCAAGCTGACCGTAACGGTCGATGGAAAGACGATACTCAATGGTCTGGACCTTGAGGTTGGACCCGGTGAGGTGCATGCCATCATGGGGCCCAATGGCTCAGGCAAGAGTACCCTGGCCAATGTGATTGCTGGCCGCGAGGGTTACCAGGTGACCGGCGGATCGGTCAGTTTTCTTGGTCAGGACCTGTTGTCGCTGGCACCGGAGAAGCGTGCCCGTGAGGGGGTTTTCCTTGCTTTTCAGTATCCGGTGGAAATCCCTGGAGTTGCCAATGTGTACCTGCTCAAGGAGGCGGTAAACGCTACGCGCCAGCACCGTGGCGAGGAAAAACTGGATGCCATGGATTTTCTGAAACTGGTACGTGAGAAGCTCAAGTTGCTGCAGATGAAAGAAGAATTCCTGTACCGCTCGGTTAACGAGGGCTTTTCCGGAGGCGAGAAAAAGCGCAACGAGATTTTCCAGATGGCGATGCTTGAACCACGTCTTGCAGTACTCGATGAAACCGATTCAGGATTAGATATTGATGCGCTGAAAATCGTAGCCGATGGCGTCAACGCACAGCGTAGTGCGGATCGCTCGGTGATCCTGGTGACGCATTACCAGCGACTACTTGATTACATCGTACCCGACCGGGTGCACGTGCTGGCCGGGGGGCGCATTGTGCGCTCTGGAGACAAGCACCTGGCACTCGAGCTCGAAGCACAGGGTTATGGCTGGGTTGAATCGGACCCCAGCACGGTCTCGGCAGCGTGAGCGAAGGGGCAGCAAATGTTGCGGCCTATGTGGCAGCCCAGCGCGAACAGGCGCCGGCACTGCCGGCTTTTGGAACGCCATCGCTTGATGCCAGCCGGGCGCAGGCACTGGAGTCTCTCTCCCAGCTTGGCTTGCCCAGTCAGCGTGACGAGGACTGGAAATACACCTCGACCCGGGCGATTACGCGCGCTGCGTTTACCCCAGCCGTCGCTGGTGCGCCGTGTCCGCGCGAGTTTGTCAGCCAAACGACAATCGATGGCCTCGATGCCTGGCGGCTGGTATTTGCTGATGGGTTTTGGCAGCCAGAGCTGTCGCTGCTCGATGACCTGCCCAACGGTGTACAGATATCAGGTCTTGGCCAGTCGCTGGGGAGCGAGCCACAGCGTATAGCCGCCCTGCTCGGCAGCGCGCTTGGGCAGACTCCGCATGGCTTTATTGCCATGAATTCCGCATTCATCGGCGATGGGGCGCTCATCGAGATCGCCCCGGGTACCCGGGTCGACAAGCCCATAGAACTGCTCTTCATCTCCGGCTGTAGTGGTGAGGGTTTTCTCAGCCTGCCGCGAAATCTGGTGGTCATGGGCGCAGGCAGTCAGGCTGCGGTTATCGAACGCCATGTCTCACTGGCCGACGAAAGATTATTAAGCAATTCGGTTTCAGAGTTGATCCTCGCTGACAATGCGTCCCTCAACTACCAGAGCGTACAGCAGGTGGCCCCACGTGGATTTCATGTGGGCGGCATGTTTGCTCGGCTGGGTCGCTCGGCCCGACTTCAAGCGACTACCGTGACGATGAGCGGTGCCCTGGTGCGCAATGATGCTCTGGTTAATCTGGATGACGAGGGTGGTTTTGCGAGTCTTGATGGCCTGTACCTGGCTTTTGGCCGCAGCCACGTTGATAACCACACGCACATTACGCATAACGCACCTCATTGCGTCAGCCGCGAACACTACAAGGGCGTTCTCGGTGACCGCGGCCACGCTGTATTTCATGGTCGTATCGTGGTGCAGCCGGGTGCGCAGAAAACCGATTCGGTGCAAAACAACCAGAACCTGCTGCTCTCCGCCGATGCGGAAATCGATACCAAGCCGCAGCTGGAGATTTATGCTGATGACGTCAAATGTGCCCATGGTGCGACGGTTGGACAACTGGACGAAACCGCGGTGTTCTACCTGATGTCCCGCGGCATCGACCGTCAGGCGGCCCGGCGGATGTTGACCCAGGCTTTTGCGGCTGACGTGCTCAACCGTATTGAGCTCCCGGCACTGCGCTCCTATCTCGAAGCGCAAGCGGCGCAGCGCCTTTCACCGGAGCAGATCCGCGAATCTGAGTCCTGATGAATTCGGCTGCGCATAACCAATACCCGCCAGCGCTCGATGTGTACGCGTTGCGTGCGGATTTCCCGGCATTGGCCCAGCAGATAAATGGCCATCCGCTGGTCTACCTGGACAACAGCGCGACTACCCAAAAACCTCAAGCGGTCATCGATGCCGTAGCGGATTTCTATTCCCGTGATAACGCCAATGTGCATCGCGGTGTGCATCGTCTAAGCCAGCGCGCCAGCGATCGTTTTGACGGCGCCCGCGAGAAAGTACGTGCTTTTATCAATGCGCCATCGTGTGCCGAGGTGATCTTTACCCAGGGCACGACCGGTGCTATCAACCTGGTGGCCCAGAGCTATGGCCGGTCAATACTGAATAAAGCAGACGAAGTGCTGGTCAGTGCGATGGAGCACCATGCCAATATCGTGCCCTGGCAATTGTTGTGCGAGGAAACCGGGGCGACCCTTAAGGTGGCGCCAATGAACAATAACGCAGAGTTGTTGCTTGAGGATTTTGCCAACCTGCTCTCAGAAAAAACACGCATCGTCGCGCTGACCCATGTCTCGAACGCGCTCGGCACCATCAACCCAATCCAGAAACTGACCCGACAGGCACACCAGGCCGGCGCAGTGGTGCTGATCGATGGCGCCCAGTCGGTAGCGCATGGGCCGGTCGACGTGCAGTCTCTGGAGTGTGATTTTTTTGCGTTCTCGGGGCACAAACTTTATGGCCCGACCGGCATCGGGGTACTGTATGGTCGCGAGGCGCTGCTTGAGGCGATGCCGCCCTGGCTGGGTGGCGGTGACATGATCCGCACGGTCAGCTTTGAAGGCTCCACCTGGAATGCATTGCCTTACAAGTTCGAGGCGGGAACCCCGCACATTGCCGGGGTGGTAGGCCTGGGCGCCGCCATCGACTACCTTGACGCCATTGGACTCCAAGCAATTAGCGCCCACGAACAGGCGCTACTGGTGCTGGCGACGCAGCGGGCCCACTCACAACCGGGCATGCGTATTATCGGCAACGCGAGCGACAAGGCAGCCATCGTGTCCTTCGAACTGGATGGTATCCATCCGCATGATGTGGGCACGATTCTTGACAGTGTCGGCGTGGCTATTCGAACCGGCCACCATTGCGCTATGCCGGTAATGGAGTTTTTCGGTGTACCGGCCACGGCCCGCGCCTCTTTCGGCCTGTACAATACCGCCGAGGATATCAACGCGCTGTTTGACGCCATCACCAAAACGCAGTCCCTGTTTGCCCGATGAACGACCTGCGCGATCTCTATCAGGAAGTGATCTTTGATCACAATCGCAGCCCGCGCAATTTCGGTATGCTTGAGCATCCGACACACCAGGCGCACGGTGTTAATCCTTTGTGCGGCGATGAACTCACGGTGTCTCTGGTATTGGATAAGGGCGGGGTGATCGAAGACCTGCTTTTTGAGGGTCGCGGTTGTGCGATCTCTACCGCGTCGGCATCGATCATGACAGAAATACTGAAAGGGCTTTCCGTACCGGAGGCCGATCGTTACTTCGACGCGTTTCACGCGATGGCAACCGGTCAGACCCCGTCGCAGACGGATCTGCCGGCCTTGACCAAGCTCGAAGTGTTAAGCGGTGTGCGTGATTATCCGGCGCGGGTTAAGTGCGCAACCCTGGCCTGGCATACCGTTCGCTCGGCACTGCGCAACGCCAGCGCCAGCGTGACCACCGAGTGATAGCACCCGCTTGACTTGTAAGCTACGGAACTACGGATGATAGAAACGCCAGACGAAACCAACCAGCCTGACCCGGCAACGGCCGCCCAAGTGCAGGCTGCCGATATTCAATCTGACGCCACCAATGTCGCCGCTGACAACCCGCCTTCGGTCAGCCTGCAATCGGTCGCCGACGATGACTCGCTGCTGGAGCGGGTGATCAGTGGGGTGCGGGAGGTATTCGATCCCGAGATTCCCTTGAACATCTATGACCTGGGTTTGATTTACCGTATCGACATCAGTGCCGACAACCAGGTAGCGATCGATATGACCCTGACTTCCCCAATGTGCCCGGTGGCAGGCTCCCTGCCAGGCGAAGTCGAGAATGCAGCACGCGCCGTTGCTGGAGTTGCCGATGTGGTTGTTGAACTGGTCTGGGATCCGCCGTGGGACCCCCAGGTCATGAGTGAGGCGGCGCGTCTTGAACTGGGATTTTTCTGATGGGTGAATGGGCCAGTGTCGCCCGGGTAGATGAGGTGAATGCGAACGTTCCGCTGGTGGTAGATCTGGATGACTCTGCGGTCGTACTTGTCCGAGTTGATGACGAGATAATCGCCATAGAAGATATCTGCACCCACGACGGTGGCGAGATCTCCGAGGGCTGCATTGTAGATGGGGCGATCGAATGCCCGCGCCATGGCGCCCGGTTCTGTTTGAGAACAGGCAAGGTATTGTCACCCCCGGCCTATGAACCGTTACATGTATTTCCGGTGCGTATCGAAGACGGCAAAGTCAGCGTGCGCGATGACCGCTGGGACTGATCTACGACCGCATCTGGTTCAGCGTCGGCTGCGCCGCCGCCGGTAGCGCGTCACCAGCCACAGCACGGGCCCCAGCACAGCGATTTCCAAGCCGATGGCCAAAAGGTTATGCAGCGAGAAAAGTTGACCGATGAAGTCAGTTAATCCTACGCCAGCACCGCCATGGTCAAAATTGCTGAATATCGGCGCCGGAGATATAAAGTAGGCAGAACTGAATGGCCATAGGAGCGGGATGCCAAACGGTGCACCGGTATCGGCAGCGAGCCAATCACCCAGGAGATGACTCAAGTAGATGAAAAAGGTGAGCACGACCCAGCGCACCGGCAACGCCCGGGCGAACGCAGCGACCGTTATGGCAAAAACCAGTGCTGCGGTAATCGAGTGCGAGGGCCCGTGATGAAAGCGGTTGGGATCACCCATCAGGATGCCGGGCAGAAAATCGAGGTCGGCTGCGCACCCTGCAAAAATCACCAACGCCGGCCACCAGCGTTTGCGACCATAGGGCGGTCGGCGCAAGCCGGTTACGATGAATGCGAGAATTGAATGTCCAACTGGACTAGGCATCAGGAGGTACCAGGGGAATGAGCGAAAGCCAGCCGGAAACAAGCCGCGAGCACTATGCACTGCTGGTGCGGGTCACCACGCGCTGGAGTGATTATGACATGTTGGGTCACCTCAACAACGTGGAGTATTACCGTTACTTTGAGAGCGCAGTGCTGACCCTGCTGCACGAGACCGGCCTGGACTGGCGGAGTGATCCGGTGATTCCTTTTGCCGCAGAAAACGGCTGCCGGTTTTTGCAGCCAGTAGCGATATCAGGGCATGTCGACGTGGGTGTGCGCATTACTAAACTGGGCAACAGCAGTGTGCGCTATGAAGTTGCCATATTCATGCCGACACAGGACACGCCCAGCGCCGAGGGCTTTTTTGTTCACGTGTTTGTCAACCGAAAGACCGGTCGACCAACACCGCTGCCAGAACCGGTACGACTGCATTTTGCCCGACAGGTTGATGCGCTGACCCGCGCCGAGTCGCGCCGGGTCGAGCATGCCCAGCTACTGCCGACAATGCCGTCGGCGGATGCGTAACTGAATATAACTGTATAACTAGTGTTAGGATTTTCCCAATCGAGGCCAAAGCCCGGATCTACCCAGCCATGACCCGCAAGTTGTTCATAAAAACATTCGGTTGCCAGATGAACGATTACGACTCTGCCCGTATCGCTGATCTGATGGCCTCTTCACATAATATGGCGCTTACTGATCAGGCGGAGCAGGCAGACATGCTGTTGCTCAATACCTGCTCGGTTCGCGAAAAGGCCCAGGAGAAAGTTTTTTCCCAGTTGGGTCGTTGGCGCGAGTGGAAAAATGATCGGCCGGAACTCGTGATCGGGGTGGGCGGCTGTGTGGCCAGTCAGGAGGGTGAGCTCATACTGCGTCGGGCCCCCTACGTGGATCTGGTGTTTGGACCTCAGACTTACCACCGCCTGCCGGCAATGCTGGACGCGTTGACGCGTGAGCGCCGACCGCGGGTGGATATCAGTTTCCCCGAGATAGAAAAGTTCGATGCCCTGGTGCCACCGAGCAGTGACGGGCCGCGTGCCTTTGTCTCGATCATGGAAGGCTGTAGCAAGTACTGCACCTTCTGCGTGGTGCCCTATACCCGCGGTGAGGAATTCAGCAGGCCCTTTGACGAGGTCATCACCGAGATCGTTGAACTCGCCGAACAGGGTGTTTGCGAGATTACCCTGTTGGGGCAGAACGTAAACGCCTACATTGGTGCCCGTCACGGTGGCGGGGTAGTGGATTTTGCCGAGTTGCTGGTATATGCTGCCGAAGTGGATGGTATTGAGCGTTTGCGTTACACCACCTCGCATCCGGTGGATTTTTCACAGGCCTTGATTGACGTCTACGCTGAGGTGCCACAACTGGTGAGTCACCTGCATCTTCCGGTGCAAAGTGGTTCGGATCGGATTCTGGAGGCCATGAAGCGCCGCTATCAGATTGCCGATTACGAGCGCATCGTCGAGCGCTTGCGCGAGGTGCGGCCTGATCTCGGTTTGTCATCGGATTTCATTGTTGGTTTTCCGGGCGAGACCGAGGCAGATTTCAGTGCCACCCTGGCGTTGATTGAGCGGGTGGGGTTTGATCATTCTTTCAGCTTTATTTACAGCGCACGCCCCGGAACGCCGGCAGCGGAGTTGGCTGATGCTGTGTCAGCAAAAGAAAAGCGCCAGCGCCTGGCGCGATTACAGGATCTGGTTTCCCACCAGGCCGGCGCCATCAGTGCGGCAATGGTGGGCACCTGTCAGCGAATCCTGGTCGATGGCGTATCACGCAAAAACGCCGCGCACCTGAGTGGCCGTACCGAAAACAACCGGGTGGTCAATTTCTGCGCCGATGATGCCCGCATCGGGCAGTTTGTTGATCTGCGTATTACCGAAGCTTTGCCCAACTCGCTGCGCGCTGACGCCATAGCGGTCGCCGCCGCCAACTCTGCTATTATGGCCTCTGTCTCCGTGGGAGCCACAGCACCGGATTGAACGACCCAACCAGCCCTATTACCTTTCTTCTGGATCCCGAGGACAACGAGCGCCTCGCGGATCTTTGTGGCGAGCACGACACCTATCTCAAGCAGGTCGAAGCGGGACTCGGGGTACGCATATCACACCGTGGCCACCTTTTTTGTGTCGACGGGGGTGACCAGGATGTGCGCAATGCGCAGGATGTGTTGCTGGCCTTATATGCCGATACCGGCGTCTCCGGCACTTTGAGCCCAGACGGGGTACACATGGCGATAGCGAATATCCCGAACGATAAGCTCAAGGGTCGCCAGAGCCCAGACGACATCGTAATACGCGGGCGCAAGATTTTGATCCGCGGCAGGAGTCCCAGCCAGAAGCGTTACCTCAATAACATACTCAAACACGATATCAATTTTGGTGTCGGGCCCGCTGGTACCGGCAAGACTTTTCTTGCAGTGGCCTGTGCGGTCCAGGCGCTGGCGGATGAGCAGGTCGAGCGCATCGTTCTGGTGCGCCCGGCAGTCGAGGCCGGCGAGCGGCTGGGCTTTTTGCCGGGCGACATCGGGCAGAAGGTCGACCCTTATCTGCGGCCCCTGTACGACGCGCTTTACGAGATGCTTGGATTCGACCGGGTTGTCCGACTGATGGAGCGCAACGTCATCGAACTGGCGCCACTCGCCTACATGCGTGGGCGGACCTTGAGCGACGCTTTTGTCATATTGGATGAGGCGCAAAATACCACCGAGGCACAGATGAAGATGTTTCTCACGCGCTTGGGCTTTGGCGCGCGCGCGGTGATCACCGGCGATCCTTCGCAGGTGGATTTGCCGAGCGGTACCCGCTCCGGGTTGGTCCACGCCGTGTCGTTACTGTCTGCCGTTGAGGGGATCAGCGTGACCCGATTTACACCCAGTGACGTGGTGCGCCATCCTCTGGTGCAGCGCGTGGTAGAGGCTTATGACGGTGAGGGTTGTCAGGCTGAGTGAATCCACAAACTGATGTACAACTGGCCAGTCGCTGTGAAAACATGCCCTCACCCGATCAGATTCGCAACTGGACCGGCGCGGCTTTGCGCGTCCTGCAGTGCGATCAGGCCTGCCTGACTGTGCGTATGGTAGATGAGCCTGAAATGACCCAGCTCAATGAACGTTTTCGTGGCCGGTCGGGCCCGACTAACGTGTTGTCTTTTCCTTTTGAGACGCCACCGGGGTTGCCAGAGCCAACTTCACAGCTGGGAGATATCGTGGTTTGTGCACCGCTGGCCGAGCGCGAAGCGCTGACCCAGACAAAAGCTGTCCAGGCGCATTTTGCGCATCTGGTGGTTCATGGCGTGCTGCACTTGCGTGGGTACGATCACCAAGAAGGGCGCGAAGCACAAGAAATGGAAACACTTGAAAAAACGATCCTTGCCGGCCTGGGTTTTAGCGACCCCTACCAGGGGGCCTGAGTTTTTTATGCCTATTGAGATCAAACCATCTGCCGAAGCTGCTCGCGGCAACGTGTTGCAACGTCTTGGCCATCTGTTGCGCGGCATCCCCTTTACCCGTAGCCAGTTGTTCACCACGCTGCGTGAAGCCCGGCAACGTAACCTGCTGGATGACGATACTCTGCAAATGATGCGCCGGGTGGTCGAAGTATCAGACCTGCAGGTTGAGCAGGTCATGGTATCGCGCGGGCAGATGGTGACTGTCGACTCCCGGCAGACTCTGGACGACGTGCTGCCGCTGATTACCGAATCCGCACATTCGCGTTTCCCGGTAACCGATGGCGACAAGGATGGCGTGATAGGCATTTTGCTGGCCAAGGATCTGCTGCACCAGCTGCAAAGCAACGGCGGGGATGCATTGCAATGGGCGACATTGCTGCGCCCCGCGGTTTTTATCCCCGAAAGCAAACGTCTCAATGTACTGCTGCAGGAATTTCGTGACAGCCGTAACCATATGGCGATCGTAGTCGACGAATATGGCGGGGTGGTTGGCTTGATTACTATTGAGGATGTACTTGAGCAGATCGTCGGTAATATTGAAGACGAGCACGATGTCGATGGCGCCGTTGGCATGGTGCTGCGCCGTGGCTCAGATTTTTGCGTCATCAAGGCGATGCTGCCGATCGACAGTTTCAATCATCTATTCGGGCTCGATCTGGATCCGCTGGAATACGACACCATGGGTGGGTTGGTGACCGGAGCGTTAGGCCATGTGCCGCGCCGCGGTGAGATCATCAAGGTGGAAGGCATTACGGCCGAGGTGTTAAGTGCCGATAGTCGTCGGCCGCGCCTGCTGCGTATTACCGACTTACCCTCTGGCGATTAAACCTGCCCACCCGCAACGGTGATGCGCTTGTCCGGTGTCCGGTTTCGATTCTCGCTGGCGCTGGTGGCCGGGGCGCTCTACCCGCTTAGCTTTGCGCCTTTGAATCTGGCGCCCCTGGCGCCCTTGTCATTGGCCATTCTTTTTTTTGTGTGGCGCTGTGCGTCGGCGCGTGAGGCCGGGGTACTGGGCTTTGTTTTTGGCCTGGCAACCTTTGCGGTCGGTATCTCCTGGGTCTACGTCAGTTTGCACCAATACGGCAATATGCCCGCGCCGTTGGCGGCAGTCGCGGTGATGATTTTCGCCGGGCTGATGGCTATCTACCCGGCGCTGGCCGGCTGGGGCCAGGCGTGCTTCAGACCTTTGTCGCCGGCGATGCGCTGCATTACCGTCATGCCGGCATTGTGGGTGGCGGGCGAATGGCTGCGCGGCACACTGCTCAGCGGATTTCCCTGGCTGTACCTGGGTTACAGCCAGGTGGATACGCCGCTGGCATCACTGCTGCCGCTGGTGGGTGCTCTTGGCGTTAGCCTGTGGGGCGCGCTTGCGGGCGGTGCGTTGTTGCTGGTGGTGATGCAAAAAGGTCGCCAGCGTACCGGAGCACTGGCGGTGCTGGCAGTGCTGGCGATCGGGGTTGCACTGTCGCGCATCCCGGTGTTTGTGCAAGCTGTTGGCGAGCCCATTGAGGTTGCCGTTATCCAGAACAACATATCACTTAAGGACAAGTGGCAAAGCGGCCAGGCCCATGCCATAGCCACGCGCTACTTTGAGGCCAGCCGCCCACTGGCGGGCGTGGATCTGATTGTCTGGCCGGAGGGTGCACTGCCGGCTTATCTGGATCAGATCTCGGCAGGTTTTCTAAGTGCACTGCGCCAGCACCCGTCCGACTTTCTCATCGGTCTGCTGGAGCGCTCTGATCGCGTTGCCGGGTCGGATTACTACAACGCAGCGCTGGGTATCGGTGAGCAGCGCTCGCTGTATCGCAAGCACCAGCTGGTGCCTTTTGGCGAGTACCTGCCGCTCGCACCCCTGCTGGGGTGGCTACTGGATTACCTCAAGATCCCGATGTCTGATTTTTCAGCCGGCCCTGGCCAACAAGCGCCGCTGGCGCTTGCCGGGCAGCAGGTCGGCGTCAGCATCTGCTATGAAGATGCTTTTGCTACCCGGATCAACACGGTGTTGCCGGGCGCAACGGTATTGGCGAATCTCAGCGAAGACGCGTGGTTTGGTGATTCTCTTGCGCCACACCAGCGCCTGCAGATGGCCCGTGCCCGCGCCCTGGAAACCGGAC
>CAJWEF010000021.1 GCA_913031305.1 uncultured Acidiferrobacteraceae bacterium | reverse complement strand
TGATGCCGCGGCACAGGCCTGGAAATACGGCGACCCCGAGTTTTTTGATCTTCGTCACGCAATTGCAACTCATCATGGTGTTGACCCTGTCCACATCATGGTGGGGGAGGGTATCGATGGCCTTTTTGGTTACCTGGCACGGTTATTTGTCGGCCCTGACGATAAGGTAGTGACATCGGCAGGGGCGTACCCGACCTTTAATTTTCATGTCACAGGGTACGGTGGCCAACTGGTGACGGTTCCTTACCGTGACGACTGCGAGGATATTGATGCACTGATTGACGCGGCTGTGGCTCACCAACCCAAGTTGATTTATATCGCCAACCCGGATAATCCCATGGGCTCGTGGTGGAATGCCGGTGATATCGAATCTATGATCGAAAGGGTGCCAGAAAAATCGCTGCTGGTGCTGGATGAGGCCTATGGCGAATTTGCTCCCCAAGGTACGTTACCGGTGATAAACACGTCTGATTCTCGGGTGTTGCGTTTTCGTACTTTTTCTAAAGCCTATGGTCTGGCAGGTATTCGTGTCGGCTATGTGATTGGTGAAGCCGCGCTGATCAATGAATTCAATAAAATCCGCAATCATTTCGGAGTTGGCTGTGTTGCACAAGCCGCATGCCTTGCGGCACTGGCCGATCAGGATTATCTGGATCAGGTGATTAACAAAGTGGCACAGGCGCGTGAGCAACTTTGCGAGATAGCTTCTGTTAACGGCCTCAACGCTTTGCCATCGGCCGCTAACTTTGTTGCCATCGATTGCGGTCACGATGGAGATTTTGCAACGAGAGTACTGAATGATCTGATCCGGCAGGGTGTTTTTGTCCGTATGCCGGGAATCGCGCCTCTTAATCGATGTATTCGGGTTTCTGTAGGACACCCGCAAGATCTCGAACTTTTTGCCCGAGCGTTGCCCAAAGCACTTTTGGCGGCATCGCGATAAAACACCAGGAGAACGCGGTTACTACGAGGTGATCCTGGTGTCAGGCGGCCAGATATCGGTTGAGCACCTTGATATGTTCTACACCGAGGCCACAGCAGCAGCCGAGCATATTGATGTCTTGCGTGCGCCATTGCTTTGCCACATCTCGGTAGGCGTTGGGTGATATCACGCCATCGAAAACCCACTCGTGTTTGCTGCGTTTACGGCTTTTGTCACCCTGACTATGGGCATATACCCCGGTCCATCCGTCCCAGTCGTTCTTTAATGCGCTCAAGCAGTCACTGATCAGATCGACTTCTGTGTGCATGATGCTGATCAGCGGTATCTCATAGCTTTTCAGCGCATCCAACGCCTGCGGCAGGGGCTCTCCATTTCTCAGGCAAACTGTTCCTTGATCGTCGATCGTGCAGGTGATCCCGACCCAGACTGGCAGGCCAGTGGTCATCGCCCCATCAAGAGTGACACACATCCGATCGATATCGATCATCATCTCGAGCATGAGTAGATCAGCTCCGGCTTCTTTCATTATCTTCGCCTGTTCTGTAATGCTTTGATTCAGTATATTGAGTCCAGGCTTGTCGCCAGTCCAACTCCAGTAAGAGATGCCTCCGGCGACGACGATATCTGGGTTTGCTGAGTGTTCCCTCGCCTCAACGGCTAACTCGACGCCGCGTCTGTTCAGGGCATCGAAGTGTTCCGCCACACCGGCATCGTCTAGGGCATGACGGGATGTGGCGAACGTATTGCTGATAATGATCTGCGCTCCGGCACCGATATAGTCGCGGTGCACTTCGCGCACAACGTCCGGGTGGCTCAAGGCGCCGCCGCCGTTCCAGGCATTTTCGAGCTGCGGTACCCCGCGGCGTTCAATCTCGGTGCCTGTCGCACCATCAATCAGAATCAACTCGCCATCATCTAGGCGTGCTGCCAATTTTTGATAACGATTTAGCATGTAGGATCCTAAAGAAAGTGGAGTGTTTGCCGTCTAGGACAGCCCTTTGGGTTTGTGCTGCGAGTGCGCGTACATGGTTTTAGTAATTGCCTTAAGTGAGTGGCGCTGGTGTTCAACATTTCTTAGCGGGTCATCCGAGACTGGGCCAGTCTCAAGCTCAAAATGTCCAAAGTGATCCTCTCCACGAACCAGTATGGCAGTGTCCCGGGGCCCTTCCTTGACGGCACTTGTAGGCAGGTAATCCATCAGTAGTCCGATTCTCCGATCATCGGACTGGTTTGGGTTCGAAGAGTGAATGATCGAATGATTGATTACGGTAGTCTCGCCCGGGGCGAGCTCGATGTCGATAGCGCCTGATTGGTCAAATGTTTCATTTATGTACTGTGCCCGCGACAGAATACTGTCAGGATCATTGCCCTCGCTGTGGCCGAGTAACGGCCCCAGGTGAGAGCCCGGAATCACTCTAAGGCAGCCGCTTCTGCTATTGGCAGAGCTTAGCGCGAGCCAGCAGATGGAAAGAAAGGGTTTGAGTTTGATGTACGCAGTATCCTGATACCACGCCGCGTGTTGATTGGTTTTGGGTTCTTTGATCCGAAATGTGGAATTCCAGTGTAAAAGATCAGGGCCGAGAAGATCCTCCATCAGATCCAGCAATCAGCCATCGCGGGAAAGCCGGTCTATACACGGGAGTATGAGATTCGCCTTGAAATCCAGCTGTCCTTTGAGTTTCGGATAGTTTGTCTCGAGCTGTTCAACTTCGGCGCGCAGGGCCCGCGCCTCGGATTCGTCCAGAATGCGAACTGGTGGTAAAAAGCCGTGCCGAGAGAAGTGTTCAATTTGTGCCGGACTTAGGAATTTGGTTGGCATCTGCCACTCCTTTTAGGCTGAAACGATGCAAAGGGGTGGGATCACCCAAGCATGACGCTCAAAAGTGCATGGGATATTGACTGAACTGACACTTTCGCGGATATTGAAAACCACTCAAGTTATCATTTGCCCCATACTGGCGTCTAGACCGACCGGACAGTATGGTTGCGCCGCTCAATTTTTCCGTGAGATCTTAGCCCATGTCTATGCCCTATCTGACACCATCGATTCGCCTTCGTAGAACGCCATTTTCCAATCGTGTAGATAGTGCTGGAGCGAAGGCATACACGATCTATAACCATATGCGACTGGCGTCTTATTACGAGACGCCCGAGGAAGATTATCGACACCTTAAGACAGCGGTCCAGGTCTGGGATGTCTCCTGTGAGCGCCAGGTTGAGATCAGAGGCCCAGACGCGTTACGACTGGTACAGATGACGACACCACGTGATATGTCACGGATGCAAGATGATCAATGTTACTACGTACCTATGGTCGACAGTGCCGGTAAAATGATGAACGACCCTGTTGCCGTACGTCTGGGCCAGGATCGTTACTGGCTGTCGTTGGCGGATTCAGACATGTTGCTTTACTGCAAGGGCCTTGCGGCAGGGTCTGGCCTCGATGTCGAGGTCTTTGAGCCGGATGTTTCACCACTCGCGATTCAGGGCCCAAAAGCAGATGAATTGGTCTGCCGTGTATTTGGGGAAGAGATCATCCGTACTGGGTTCTTTCGGCACAAGACAATCAATTTTCAGGGTAAGGATATGATCATTGCCCGCTCCGGATGGTCTCACCAAGGCGGGTTTGAGTTGTACCTGGATGGCAGCGGATACGGAGAAGCCGTTTGGGATGCATTATTTGAGGCCGGTAAAGATCTTGATGTCCGGGCGGGTTGCCCCAATCTGATCGAGCGGATCGAGGCGGGCCTGCTCTCTTTTGGCAGCGATATCACCATGGATCACACGCCCTTTGAGGCAGGTCTGGGCAAATACTGTAATCTCGACAGTGCCACAGGTTTTCTGGGTCGTGAAGCCTTGTTAGAACTGCAAGAACCAGCAAAGCAGATTCGAGCACTCGCGCTTGCTGGGCCAGCGGTACCTGCGATCAATCACCCATGGCCTTTGCATGATTCCACAGGCAATATCGCTGGGTGTATCTCTTCTTCCACCTGGTCGCCAGACTTTGACACAAACGTGACTATCGCGATGGTTAAACGGGAACATTGGGGCGGGGGGACTGTGTTGAAAGCCAAGGTTCCCGACGGGGATCGCAGCGCGATCGTGCGGGACAAGTTCTGGATTTAACTAACCTGCAAAATATAACGGTAGTGAAAAACCCAGCAGAAAAACCAATAGGTAAAAAGACAAACTCCAATATCCTGGGTCGGGCCGTAGATAAAATACCCGGGTCTGATTGGAGTGATACAGTTCAATGTATTGTGGCTACAAGCCCTTTATTCGTCTAAATGAATCAGGAAAACCTTACGATATGGGATTAGATCAGGAACTGGCCGGATCGCTGGTGGTATCAATGGAGCAGGCGGTTGCTGCCCCGTATTGCGGTTTGATGCTGGCCGATGCCGGGGCCAGAGTGATTAAGGTGGAGCGCACCGAAGGAGATTTTGCGCGAGGGTACGACCAAGGCGCCGATGGAAAAAGTGTTTTTTTCTCTTGGCTTAACCGAGGCAAGGAGTCTATTTGTATCGATCTCAACCAAGACGTTGATGAAGCGCTGTTGCGGTCTATGCTTAAACGCGCTGATGTGTTTTTGCACAACCTCGCGCCGGGGGCGCTTAGCCGCCGCGGTTTTGGTGGTGAGGCGTTGCGTCAACACAACCCTGGCCTCATCACCTGTGAGATCAATGGGTATGGTTCGTCTGGTCTGGGCGCCAGGAAGAAAGCCTACGATTTTCTGGTACAGGCTGAAAGTGGGATCTGTGCCATTAATGGCACGCAGGAGCAACCGGCACGGGTGGGCATTTCCATCTGTGACATTGCTTCTGGCCAAACGGCGTTTTCTTCGATTCTGCGTGCGCTGATTCAGCGTGGCCGCACCGGGACAGGAGTCGACATTTCCATTGCCATGTTCGATGTCATGGCGGATTTCATGAATTTTCCGCTGTTGGCGCATCGTTACCTTGGCGGTGCACCGCAAAGAATGGGGCTGACACATCCGCTGATTGCGCCTTACGGAGCATATATCGTCGAAGATGGCAGCCACATTCTGATTGCGATCCAGAGTGATCGTGAGTGGTGCAACTTCTGTGATGCGATATTGGGTCAGCCCGAGCTCGGCGCTGATGCACGTTTTGTGAATAACACTGAGCGGGTCAAGCATCGTAAAGCGATGGACGAGATAATCAATGGCGTGTTTGGCAGATATTCTGCTGATCAGATGATCCAGTTGCTGGACGATGCAAAAATAGCCAATGCCTGCTTGAGCAGCGTCGAGGATCTATCTGGCCATCAACTGATTCGAAACCTTGTCGCCGATTTTGGCGGCACCAAGGTTAATATGGCGGATCTGCCAGTGGCGACGGATGGCGAACGCCCAACTCTTGTCCCCCTGCTTGACCAGCACGGCGAATCAGTCCGATCAGAGTTTGCTGCCTAGTCGTTAGGTTTGACTGCAACAGTGCGATAAAGCAATAACGTTTTGGCCCGCAACATCCGAATATCAGGATTCATGACTCATGAGTACTAAACCCCCAACCTATGTGCTGGATCATCCGGAGATCCGCGATAGCGTAACCCGCCTGTGTGAGGGTTTTCCCGGTGAGTACTGGCGTAAAAACGATCGCGAGCAGGCTTATCCACACGAGTTTGTGGATGCGTTGACCCAGGCCGGGTTTCTGAGCGCGCTCATTCCCCAAGAGTTCGACGGCTCTGGCTTGCCTTTGTCAGCCGGCGCGGCGATTCTCGAAGAGGTTCATCGTTCTGGCGGCAATGCCGGAGCCTGTCATGCGCAGATGTACACCATGGGCACACTGTTGCGCCATGGTTCGCAGTCGCAAAAACAGCAATATCTGCCGGCCATCGCCCGCGGCGAACTGCGGCTGCAGGCCTTTGCTGTCACCGAACCGACCAGTGGGACTGATACCACCGCATTGCATACCACAGCGCGCCGTGAAGGCGACCACTATGTGGTTAACGGTCAGAAGATCTGGACTTCCCGTGCCCAGTATTCAGATCTGATGATCCTGTTGTGTCGTACCACAGCGCGCGAAGGGGTTCAGAAAAAAACTGACGGTCTTTCGGTGTTGCTGGTAGATATGCGCGAAGCTCGGGGCAAAACGCTGACTATCCGCCCGATCCGTACCATGATGAATCACGCGACCACCGAGATCTTCTTTGATGATATGCGCGTGCCGGTCGACAACCTGATTGGGGAAGAAGGCCGAGGGTTTCGTTACATATTATCAGGCATGAATGCCGAGCGGATTCTGATCGCGTCCGAGTGCATTGGTGATGCCAAGTGGTTTATTGAAAAAGCCACTGCCTATGCCAGCGAGCGTTCTGTCTTTGGCCGGCCCATTGGCAAAAATCAGGGGGTACAGTTTCCTATCGCCCGGGCCTATGCGCAGATGCGTGGGGCGGAGTTGGTGTTACGAGAAGCTATCCGCCTTTATGATGCGGGCGAGAACCCAGGTGAAGAGGCCAATCTTGCCAAGATGCTGGCAGCAGATGCCTCGTGGGTGGCAGCGGAGGTCTGCGTACAGACCCATGGTGGCTTCGGATTTGCCGAAGAATATGACGTGGAGCGCAAGTTTCGCGAGACTAGGCTGTACCAGGTTGCCCCGATCTCGACTAATCTGATCCTGAGTTATCTGGGTGAGCATGTACTGGGTCTGCCGCGCTCTTACTAACCATTCGATAGGGGAAAAAATGACAGCCCGCGACCAGGAGATAGTTCGGCCTCGACGCAGTTTTATCTTCGCCCCAGGCTTAAGACCCGAGTTGTATCCCAAGGCGCTCGCCTGTGGAGCGGACATTGTTTGTATCGAGTTGGAAGATGGTATTGCGCCTCACGATAAGGACGAGGCGCGTGAGAAGACCATAGCGCTTTTTACACAACCGCAGGCGGATGATGGGGTCGAGCGTATCGTTCGAATCAATTGCCTGCGATCAGCCGTGGGTCTTGATGACGTCAAGGCAATTCTGGCAACTGATACACCGCCACCGGCTCTGATGCTGCCCAAAGTGGTTTCCCCGGAAGAAGTGATCTGGTTGGATGACCTGCTGAGTGAGCGGGGCCACGATACCCGTTTGCATATCATCATCGAAATGAACGCAGGGCTTGAGGCTGTCTTTGACATCGCCAGGTCTAGCTCCAGGATTGATGCTTTGTTTTTTGGCGGGGTTGATATGTCTGCAGATTTACGCTGTAAAAATGCGTGGGAGCCGTTGCTTTATGCGCGCTCACGTGTGGTTCACGCGGCAGCCAGTGTCGGCGTAGATGCGGTGGATGTCCCGTACCTGGATCTGGATGATCTGGAAGGCATGAAAGCCCAGGCACAACTGGCCAAAGATCTAGGTTTCAGTGGTAAGGGTGCGGTACATCCCAAGCAGATCAGCGCCTTGAACGAAGTGTTTACCCCATCGCCTGAAGAAGTTGCCAAGGCGCAGAAAATCCTGGCGGCGTTCGAGGGGGCCAATACAGGGCTGGTTGTTGTCGATGGCAAGTTGATCGAAAAACCGGTGGTCCGTGAAATGCAGCGGATCGCCTCAGTGGCCAAACGCGCCGGTCTTTGACTGGTAGGCTGGGCCCGTTTTATCCAAGAGCCGTTTTCAGCGCATTCGCGCGGTCATGCAGGGAATCGCACTTGGCACCGCCAATAGATACTTGTGGCAGACAACTGATATTATCGTTCAGTTTTTTGAAGCGGGAATCATCCCGGTCTTTCTCCTCGGTAAGGTAGTTTTCGAGGTAGAACCCTTTTTCTTCAGGCGTAAATTCATATTCAGCCGTGAGTGCGTAGGACTGCACCACACGACAGTTTCACAGCTATATGGTTAGTGAGGCGTAATTAGGTAGATGTGTTTTACTTCAGCATCCCGCCTTACGTTATTTTTATCGAATCAATACGGAGAAAATGTCTTGCCAACTGCATTAATACAAGGTCGGATTGCTGTTCAGTACGAACACCTCTTAAGAGCGGAATTAAACGATGATTGGAAAATACTTGTGTGGGATCCGTCGCGCAATGGGCCCGATGAGTTTATTGCCATGGCGCTTGAGGCAGATGCCATCATTGGCGGAAAGATACCCACGCCAAATTGGCCGAAGATACCGAAACTGAAGATGTTTCAGATTCCGTGGACCGGATATGACTTTTGTTCACCCCAAACGATGCCAAATGGTATTCCTGTGTGTAATTGCTATGAACATGAAACCACGATCGCCGAATTTGTCCTTTGCGCTATGCTCGAAAGCAAAATTGGATTGCGCCATATTGACCAACGTTTTCGGGCTGAAGGATGGGGCGGCAGACAGCCCGGCTCATCCGAGTATCACGGGGAAATTCGCAATCGGACGGTGGGCGTGGTGGGTTACGGACATATCGGTAAAGAGGTTGCGCACCGCGCTGCGGCCTTCGGTATGCGAGTAATCGCAATCCGTCGATCGAAACACAAAGCCATACCCCCACTTGATTGGCTGGGAAGCACCAACCAACTCGATCAATTACTCGCTGAAAGTGATTTCGTTGTGGTGGCCTGTGATATGAATAAAGAAACCATAGGCATGATAGGGGCGCCCCAATTAGCCAGGATGAAGCCCGACAGCGTGATCATTAACGTGAGCCGTGGCCGGATCATAGAGGAAGAGGCTCTTTACCAGGCACTTAAGGATCGGTCGATTGGTGGCGCTGTCCTCGACGTTTGGTACAACTATATTGGTAATGACAAAAAAGATGTGTGGCCCTGTAATTATCCATTCCAAGATCTTGACAATGTCATTCTCAGCGCCCACGAGAGTGCAGCGGCGCCAGAGCAACTGGAACGACGATGGAAGTTCGTAGCGGATAATCTGCAGCGGGTCGTAAATGGCGGGCAGCCAGAAAATCAGGTTTTTCTGGGAACGGCGACGGCGGGCCTTTAAAAAAAGCGTTTGCACCTGTTTGAGGATGGCCCATCGGGTGGAGGCTGATTCACCGTAACATGCGGGTCTCAGCCCAGCGCTTTAGCCAGTGCATGTGCGCCGTCGCGCAGGGCTTGGGTTGCTTTATCCAGTAAGCGACTGTAGTGAATAAAACTGTGTAGAACACCGGGATAGACCTCAAGGTGTGCAGGCCTATCGGTCTTTCTCATGGCCTCATGTAAAGCAACAGAGTCGTCGTGCAACGGATCGCACTCGGCGGCGGCGATAAAGGCCTGCGGTAGGCATACGATATCTCCGTTCAACACATTAAAACGTGAATCTGCATGATCGCTCGGGTTCGCAAGATAACTGTCCAGGTAGAACGCTTTTTCCTCGCGGGTAAACTCGTAGTCGGCATTGCCGTATTGCTGCCATGACCACGAGTCTGTCAGGCCATACGCCCCATAATAAAGTAACAGGAACCGTATCGCCTGGTGGTGTCGTTGGTGGTGCAACTGGGTCGCAGCAACAGCCATGTTGGCGCCCGCAGAATCACCGCCCAATGCCAGGCGGGTGGGGTCAAGACCGTGGTTGCGGCCCGAGCTTTCCAGCCATTGGATAACCGCCAGCGTCTCGTTGATGGCGACCGGAAACTTGTGCTCCGGCGAAAGTGCGTAATCGATGCCAACGACAGCTGCACCGGAGAATTGCGCTAACAGGCGCATGACTCGGTCGTGGGTATCCAGGTTTCCCACGACCCATCCCCCACCGTGCAGGTAAAGCAGGGTAGGGCGCGGATTCTGATTGAAAGGTCGATAGATCCGCAGCGCGATATCTCTCACGGGGCCAGGCACCGACAACTCTTCCACGCTGTCCATCTTCGGCTTTATGGCGTTCCACCATGCCCGTTCGTGGTTATAGTTTTTGCGAATGTCGTCGATCGAAAGATTGCCCTGGTCTTGCGGGCCGAGGATGAGAGTACGGCGCTTTTTAACCACCGCAATCATCTGAGGATCCAGGGTTATAGCTATAACGGGCATGCTGAATAGTGACTGAATTTTCTGATGCTGGAATCACTCATGCACGAATTCGAGCCATGGTCGGGTCATACAGCGGTTCCAGATGAATTGCACAGGGCACCTGGATTCCGGCTACCTCCAAAGTGTATTCGCCATTTCTTAGAAAATCATGGTCGACACCACTTGCGTTACGCACGTAACCGTAGCCGATACTGCAGCCAAGCGTATGACCATAGCCGGCACTGGTCAGCCAGCCAACCCGTTCGCCATTGCGGTACAGTGTTTCGCGTCCGATCAGATTGATCTGCGGGTCTTGCACGGTGAAGCAGGCCATTACTTTTTTCAGCCCATCACGGCGTTGTTGTTGTAGCGCGGCTTTACCCAGAAAATCGGTATCGCTTTTCAGTTTTACCGCCCAGCCGAGCCCTGCCTCCAGTGGCGTGTGATCGGGCGAAAGATCAGCGCCCCAGGCGCGGTAGCCTTTTTCCAGCCGCAAACTCTCGATCGCGCGATAACCGGCGTTGTGTATTCCGAGATCGGCCCCAGCCGACATCAGCGCCTGGTAGACCTTAAGGGAATTATCCACTGGGATGTGCAGTTCAAATCCCAGTTCGCCCACATAGGTCAGGCGCAATACGGTGACAGGACTATCGCCTACCTGCAGATGGCGCACCCTGGCAAAGGGAAAAGTCTCGTTGTCGACAGGGTCAGTCGTGACGCGGCTTAGCACTTCCCTGGCTTGGGGGCCCATCAGTGACAACACACTCAAGGAATCGGTCTCATCGGTGATACTGGCATCCAGATGAGTTGGAATGTTGCGTCGGATCCAGTGGTAATCATGGCTGACGAAACCGGTTCCGGTCACCATATAAAAACGGTCGCTGTCGATTCGCGCTACGGTCAGATCGCTTTCGATTCCGCCGCGGCTGTTAAGTAATTGGGTGTAGATGACAGAGCCGACCGGGCGATCGATACGGTTGGCACAGATCCACTCAAGGGCCGCACAGGCATCGGTACCGGTGACCATGAACTTGCCAAAAGAGGTTTGATCAAAGACCGCAACCCGTTCTCTGGCAGCCTCGTGCTCAAGGGCTGAGTAGCGCAGCCAGTTCTGATGGTTAAAAGAATATTCATCTTCAGGTTCCACACCTTCGGGCGCAAACCAGTTAGGTCGCTCCCAGCCCAGTTTTTCACCAAAGCAGGCACCCTGCGCCCGCAGTGATTCGTAAAGTGGCGATCGTCGGAAAGGTCGTCCGGAATCGTGCTCCTCAAACGGCCAGGCAATGGTGTAGTGTTTTCCATACATTTCGTAGGTGCGATTGCGTACCCAGCCTATATCATGGTGCGGCTTGCCGAAGCGGCGGATATCCACTGGCCACAGGTCATAGGGTGGTTCACCGCCGATAATCCACTGCGCAAGTGCCTGCCCGGCACCGCCGCCAGCAGCGATGCCAAAGGCGTTAAAACCTGCGGCAACAAAATAGCCAGCGAGTTCCGGTGCTTCGCCGAGAATAAAATTGCCATCGGGGGTAAAACTTTCGGGGCCGTTCAGCAGTTCCTTGATTCCTGCCTGTTGCAGTGCTGGCACGCGTGGCAAGGCCAGTGCCATCAACTCCTCAAAGTGATTCCAGTCGGAGTTAAGCAGCGAGAAGGCGAATTGATCGGGAAAGCCCTGTTGTGCCCAGCCGATTGGGTTCGGTTCGTACCCACCCATAACCAGTCCTCCTACTTCTTCCTTGTAGTAGGTCAGCCGATCAGGATCTCTTAGCGTAGGCAGATCAGGACTTACCCCCTCAATGGGCTCGGTAATCAGGTATTGGTGCTGCACCGAAACGAGTGGGATGTTAACGCCCGCCAGACGGCCGAACTCGCGCGCCCACTGGCCAGTACAGTTGACCAGCACTTCGCAGTCGATGACCCCCGAAGTGGTGTCTACCCCTTTTACCCGGCCGTTCTCGGAGCGAACAGCGGTAACGGTCACTCCTTCGACTATGGCCGCTCCGGCATCACCAGCGCCTTTAGCCAAGGCCTGGGTGATATCTGAAGGGCTGGCCTGGCCATCGGTCGGCAGAAAGGCTGCACCGATCACGTCACTGATATCCATTACTGGCCACAGAGCCTTGGCTTCACAAGGGGTTAGCAGGTGCATCTCAAGGCCGAAACTGCGCGCCGTGGTGGCTTGGCGCTGTATCTCAGTCAGTCGTTCTTCAGTGCAGGCCAGTCGTAATCCGCCGTTCATCTTCCAGCCGGTTGTGAGCCCGGTCTGGACTTCAAGCCGGTCATACAACGTAATGGAGTGGCCCAGCAATTGGGTGATACCGGCCTGACTGCGCAACTGCCCAACAAGGCCTGCCGCGTGCCAGGTGCTGCCGCTGGTCAACTGGTTACGCTCAAGCAACAGCACGTCCTTGTAGCCCATTTGGGCGAGATGATAGGCGGTGGAACAGCCGGCAATGCCGCCGCCGACCACAATGGCGCGGGTGTGTCTAGGTAATTTACTCATATCAATCAGTGTTGATGCTGTATTTGCCACAGCAGATGGCGTGCGCGCGGATCAGTGTTGTGTATTAGTGGCGGGCCTGGAAGGCAGTCCATTGCGCGGTAAAGCACTCCAGGTTCTCGTCGGTGTACTGGATAAAATCAAAATCAATAGTCGAGTGAATTTCCGACACCATGCTCCACAGACTCTCACGTAATAAGGAAGCACACTTCATGGCTTCATAGGCGTGGCGAATCTCTGCCGACACCGTGGAGTTGAAATAGCTGTTAAGAAGCCAGTCTTCCTGCTCTGGGGGTAGGGCATTGTTAGATGCAAGGTTCGCCAGATCAAACAGCGGGCTGTTGTAACCGGCATAGTCCCAGTCCACCAGCCAAAGCCTTTGACCATCGTCCAGAAAATTGGCTGGCAGCAAATCGTTATGGCCGTAAACCAGGTTCACAGGGCCCACAGCCTTTTCCAACTGCTGGCTCTTATCGAGCAGGGAAGGCAACTGCCTCATCATGCGGCTTTTGCCTTCCACCAGAGTGGCTGCGTAATCACGAATGACATGAAACACCCAGAAGATGAGCGCAGGCCCGCGCATGCTTTGCGCCATTTCCTGGTGACAAGTGCGCAACATAGGGACGATGCGCTCGAGTTGGTGTTGCTGCCTGACGTCTTTGTCACTTAAGGTCTTGCCTTCGATGAAATCCAATACCAGGATGCCTGGCACCCAGTGCAGTACCTGTGGAGACAGACCCACCTGAGAGGCCGCCCGGCTCGCTTGCAGTTCATTGAACCGCATGACTCCATGTAACGGTATATCGTTGCCGACGCGTACAAAGTATTTGCGCTCCTGGTCAGCGACCGCAAAATTCTGGTTGGTGATGCCACCGCTGACTGGCTCGAGAGAGATTTCCCCTTTCCAGTAGTCAAGGTTCTTGATTATTTTGGTAGGGTCGCGGCTCATGTGTATCGTCTTGTTTTTGGAGGTTTAGGCTGGCAGTCCAAGTTCCATCTTCTTTTTATGAGACCACTGACTGATGAAGCGATCGGCGACGATGGCTATGCATGCCACACAGACTCCAGCCACGATACCGCGTCCAGTATCAGCCTTGGTCAAGGCAATATAGACTTCTTGCCCAAGGTCTCGCGTCCCAACCAGTGCTGTGATCACCAGCATGGACAGGGCCATCATGATGGTCTGGTTGATACCAAGCATTATCTGCGGCAGGGCAATCGGCAGCTGTACCCGCCATCGAATCTGGTTCGGGGTGCAGCCCATGGCTCTGGATGCTTCAATCAGATGGGCAGGCACCTGCTGTATACCGAGTATGGTGTAACGAATGGCAGGGGCTACTGAGTAGGCAATGACGGCAAGCATTGCCGCAAAGTCTCCTACCCGAAAAAGCATTACAACCGGTATCAGATAAACGAAGGAAGGCAGCGTCTGCAAGGTATCGATTGCTACTTGGGTTGCTCGGTTAGCTCTGGGATTACTGGCAGCAAGGATGCCAATCGGGACGCCGATACATGCCGCAAAAAGCACAGACACGCCGCACAGATAGACGGTAATCATTGCCTTACTCCAAAGGCCTACTGCGGCAATAAAGACAGTAAGCGCCATACCCAAAACAGCCAGACGGAACCTTCCCAGTCGGTACCCTATCAGGCTGATTACCGCTATCACGATAACCCAGGGCGTTTTAAGTAAAAAGCGTTTTACCGGCATCATGATGTTGATCAGGATGAATGTTTTAATGGCTTCAAGCTGGTCAAAGAAGTTGATATTGATCCACTTGACCAGATCATCCCAGAAATGACTGGTCGTAATTTGCAGAGATTCCGGGTAAACCCCGAGGGCCGGATAGAAGTGACTGGCAGGCCATGAAATCGATAGTGTGACCAGTGCGGCCAGGGTAAATCGGCTAGGGGTTAATAAGGGATAACTTTGTGAGTGTCGGGAAGTCTGTGGCCGGTCCGCGAAAGCCTGACTCAAGCGGTCAAGCGCAATCGCCAGAAAAGTGATCGCGAGTCCCGCCTCAAGACCATCACCGATAGCCAGACGTCTGAGAGAACTAAGTACATCAAAACCCAATCCGCCAGCACCGATCATCGAAGCGATGATGACCATGTTCAGCGACAGCATGATTACCTGGTTTACACCGACCATCAGAGATTTCTGGGCCACGGGAACTTGAATCTTACGCAGCAGTTGCCCACGCGCGCAGCCTGCCATATTGCCGTATTCCAGAAGGTCCGCGGGCACTTGTTTTAACGCCAAGATCGTAACTCGAACCATTGGCGGTGTTGCATAAATCATGGTGGCGATCATTGCTGCGACCGGTCCAAAACCAAAAAGAAAAAGTACTGGAACGAGGTAGGCAAAAATGGGCACCGTCTGCATCAGGTCGAGTACCGGTGTTAGCCATTTCTCGAATACGGGATGCCGGTACGCAGCAATTCCCAGCACAAAGCCAATGCTGACACCCAAAGGCACCGCAATCACAATCGAACTGAGGGTAATCATGGCGCTGTGCCACTGACCAAAGAGTGCGAGATAGGCAAAGCAGCCGGTGACGAGTACTGCAAGTCTTGTGCCGGACAAATGAAAAGCGAGTAATCCAAAAATGATGATTACAGCTGTCCAGGGTGCTGCTGGCAGCACAACCGGAGCCCCGGGTTCGGTAGAAAAAGTGAATCCCGTAGCCAGGAGGCTGTTGGCCGCCGACAGCGGCCATTCAAGTAACCAGGCAATCGAGCGGGTAAGCTCCTTGAATGTGAAAAATCCAAGATCAAACTCCTTTATCAGCCACTGCATCCAGTCACTGATGACAAATCTTAAGGGAATGACCCAATCGCGCGGATACTTGGCAAGATAAGGGGCCTGATCCTGGGCGAAGAAAAGAATGATCCCCAGTGTAACGATGACCGCGAATATTCCCCAGAACCACGCTGGTGTCCGCGCGACATCACCGAAGCTCTGTCGTGCTTCCATACTCAGTTCGTCCGTGGGGGTTCGTTCCCAACGAGCACATCAAGCACCGCTTGGTTGTCTACCGCACCGATGATTACACCATCATCGTCGATCACGCCCATATGGCGATCAGAATTTACGGCGCGGTGGGCCAGGTCCTGCACCTTGGTATGGTGCGCCAAAGTCTCATCCAGCGATTCTCCTGGTGTGACCGGGCGCATCACGGTTTTCGCAGACAGAACTTTGGCGCGCGAGACATCCCGTGTAAATTCTGCAACGTAGTCTGTTGCCGGATTCAGTATCAGGTCTTCTGGGGCACCGATCTGGATGATTGCACCATCTTTCATGATGGCGATTCGGTCTGCGAGCCGGATCGCTTCATCAAAATCGTGGGTAATAAAGACAATAGTTTTGCGTAGCAATCCTTGCAGGCGAAGGAATTCGTCTTGCATTTCCCGTCGAATCAGGGGATCCAGTGCAGAAAACGGCTCGTCCAGAAACCAGATATCCGGTTCTACTGCCAGAGAACGCGCTATACCGACGCGCTGCTGCTGGCCGCCGGATAATTCACGGGGGTAGTAATCTTCCCGACCCGAAAGCCCGACTAACTCGATCATGTCGAGCGCGCGCTGCTGCCGTACCGATTTTTCAACACCTTGGATCTCAAGAGGGAAAGCAACGTTTCCCAGTACCGAAAGATGTGGCAGTAACGCAAAGTGTTGAAATACCATGCCCATCTTATGTCGACGCATCTCAGTGAGTTCTTTCTCCGATATCGCCAACAGGTCCTGGCCCTCGAAAAAGAGCTCCCCAGCTGTAGGTTCGATCAGGCGGCTCATGCAGCGCACCAGAGTTGATTTACCAGAGCCAGACAGGCCCATAATGACAAAGATTTCTCCGCGATGGATATCAAGGTTGGCATCCCGGACTGCCGCAATCAACCCGGCCTTTTGAAGATCAGAGTCCGCTGGGGAAGGGCCAAATTTCTGAAGAAACGAGTCGGCATCCTCGCCGAAAATCTTCCAGATACCCTGAAGGTGTAATGCGCTTGGAGGGGAGGGCGTTGTCCTGGTCATTTTTCTATATAGCGCTGGCTGGCGGTGATACCTGGGTTGCGGCCGTCCCGTTAAGCCACGAGAAGAGTTGGGTTAATAAAGTGAGACAGGCGGCTGTTAGCCAGCCGCCTGTCGAGTCTTAACTGCTTGGTTGAGATACTACCGAATATTCTCAGTTACACTGAGTCCAGGGCTCCCAGGTAGCCTTATTGGCATCAAGCCACGCATTAACCACGTCCGATATTTTCTTGCCTTCAAGGTCAACTTCAACAATTAATTGTCCTACGGTTGCGTTGTCGATGCGGAAATTACGAACTGCCTGGTATGCGCAGGGCCACTTCGCTTCACCACCTTTCCAGCCGACTTTCTTTATCCATCCCCGTGGTTTGCCGCAGTCATAGGCCATGTTCGGGTTCAGTCCAACTTTCGCATCTTCATAGCATGCATCGCTGTAACGGGGAAATTCCACAAACTCGCCTTCAAATTTGACCGTAGCCCAATGCGGGGTGTAAACCCATCCAAGCCAGGGGGCTTTGCGTTGGTAGGCAGATTCAAGTTCAGCAAACAGTGCAGCGTCAGTTCCGGCGTGAACAACTTCGTAGTCCAACCCCAACGCTTCTACGCGTTCATCGTCAAATCCAGCCCAGGTTACTGGTCCACCAAGATAACGGCCACGGGGCGCGGTTTCAGGTGTTGAGAATGCCTCGGCGCAATCGTTCAGCGCTTCCCAATTGGGCAGCCCAGGACATTTTTCCTTCATGTACATCGGGTACCACCATTCCTCGATAGCATTCATCCCGGTTTCACCGAGGTCTACGGTATCGCCGGTCTTGACACTGACTTCCATTGCCTGCTTGCCGGTCGTTTCCCACATTTCCATTGCGACGTGAAGGTCACCCGATTCAAGTCCCGCGAATTGTGCAATGTAATCAGCTTGCTGGTATTTGATGTTGTAACCCATGTTCTGCAGAATTCGACCCATCAATTCGGTATTGATAAGTTGTCCGGTCCAGTCGTGCAGGGTCAGGATGATGGGGTCTTTTGACTCGACGGCCAGCGCCGAGTGCGAAAACAGGGCGCTTGCGAGTAACGCCATGGATACTTTGTGTAAACGGATGGTAAACATTGGTTATCCTCCTTTAAGGGTAACTTTTCAGTTTTTATAAGGCAGAAGCCATGAGACTGGTAAATTTACACAAAAAACCACAAGAATCCAAAAAAAATTGAATAAAGAAAAAAGTTACACAATAATTTGCTCAGATTACGTCATTTCCCCTTTACCAGTCTGATCTGTATCGGTGCATATGATTCGAGCGAGCAAGTATGAAGCGGCAATTCTGGATGCTCTGAACCTGCGCGGCCGGGTCACAATCAATGAGCTTGCCGGGCAACTGGGTGTTTCGGGAGAGACCGCCTGGCGCCATGTTGAACCGCTGGTTAAGAAAGGCTTGGCGATCCGGGTGCATGGCGGTGTTACGGCGCCTTTTCTGTCGCACAAGGCGCCATTTCATTGCCGCCTAAAAAAACCGGGATGCTAAGCGCCGTTTGGCAAAGGTAGTGGCCACGCTCATTGAAGATGGCGATTCGCTGATCATTGATTGCGGGTCAACGACGGCATATGTCGCACAGGCGTTATGTGATCATAGTGATCTGCACGTCATCACCAATTTTGTCGAAATTGCCAGGACTTTGGCCTCAAGAAACGGAAACCGGGTTTATGTTACCGGCGGGGAATTACGGGCATATGATGCTGCAGCTTTTGGCAAAGCCGCAGTCGATTTTATCCAGCAATTCAATGTGGACTACGCAGTACTTTCAATTGGGGCCATTAACAAGAAGAATGAACTCCTTGATTTTTATCTTTGTGAGGCAGAGTTTTCCAGAGCGGCGATTCAGCAGGCGAGGCAAACCTGTTTTGTGACAGATAGCTCGAAATTCAGCAAGGATGCGTTGATCAAGGTCTGCGGTCTGGATCAGGTCGATTTCGTTGTGACGGAGGGTGAGCCACCGGCTCCGTTTCAAAAAGCCTGTACAGAAAATGACACCCGGCTGCTGATTTCAAACTAAGCTCAAAGGAGTGTGGAGGAGTTTACTTACTGAGCGGGTGTCTGATTTGGTTGAACGGTATTGGGTAGCACTTTGCATATTATCCGAGCCAATAGGGCCAAAGCGCCCTCGCGCGGAAAACTGGTGCGGTACACCAGGCGGATCTGACGTACTGCACCCGCGATGCTGGCCTGGCGCAGTATGACCCGATCGGTCGCAAGTCGACCGCCATGTACCGAAAGCGCAGGTACCAGCGTAACGCCCAGGCCCATACCGACCAATTGCACCAAGGTTTCCAGACTGGATGCATTAAGGCCGGGCATCCTACCGGCGTCGGAGCGCTGATTGATTCGGCACGCTGCCATGACCTGGTCGGAAAGGCAGTGCTCTTGAGAAAGCAGCAGCACATTTTCTTTTCTGAGATCATTAAGCGTGATCTCGTCCTTTATGTACAGATGGTGATCGCGTGGGTGTGCGAGCCAGAACGGTTCTCGAAAGAGCGGCATCTCAGTGAGGTTGCCCACAGCGGGTGAGGTCGCGAGAAGGACTGCATCCAGCTGGTGGTCCTGGAGTTTTTGCAACAGCTGTTCGGTTGTGGCCTCAGTCAGTTCCAGCGAAAGTTCCGGGTGCTGCTGCTGTAGTTCCAGCATAAAAAGTGGCACCAGGTACGGGCTGAGAGTGTGGATGGCGCCCACCCGCAAAGGCCCCGTCAACGGGTCGGTTTGTGAGTGACCCAGGCTGCGGATCGTGTCGGCTTGCTCAAGAATCTGGCGGGCATGGATAGTGATCTGTTGGCCGATGGGCGTGATGTGGACACTGCGGTTGGTGCGTTCAAACAGCACTACCCCGAGCTCCTGCTCGAGTTTATGGATTTGCCCAGACAAGGTAGGCTGGCTGACAAAACAACGCTGTGCCGCGCGCCCAAAGTGCAAAGTCTCGCTAACCGCAATGAGGTACTTAAGGTCCTTGAGGTTCATTCTAAATAATAGGTAATAACGATTAAAATAATAATAATAAACGATTATACATATTGAGATAATACTTCTATATTGCCTCTCACAGCGCTTTGACAGACGCTACTAAGGAATATTTTTTGCCACCGAAATTCAAACGGAGACCATCATGTCCCTCAAAGACTCCCAGACTGAACAAAACCTTAAAGATGCTTTTGCCGGGGAATCCCAGGCTAACCGCCGTTATCTCTATTTTGCTGCCAAGGCGGATGTCGAGGGTTATAACGATGTGGCCGCAGTGTTTCGTTCCACCGCTGAAGGAGAAACTGGCCACGCTCACGGCCATCTCGAATATCTAGAGGAAACCGGCGACCCTGCTACCGGTCTGCCAATCGGCGGCACCGGCGATAACCTTAAGGCGGCTATCGCGGGAGAGACCCACGAATATACCGACATGTATCCTGGCATGACCAAGACCGCCAGGGACGAAGGCTTTGATGAAATTGCCGATTGGTTCGAAACCTTGGGCAAGGCCGAGCGTTCCCATGCCAACCGTTTCCAGAAGGCGCTTGATTCGTTAGATGGCTGAGACCGCGACGCGGGAGGTGTAAGCGCACCTCCCGCATGATTTTGACAAGGGTGTCCACATGAGCTCTTTGCAACAAGAAGGCAGCCTGCAGGCGCCCATTCGTCATCCAATTGATTGGCGACACCCTGAATTCAACGACGAGGACCAACTCTTTTTTGAACTAGAGCGGGTCTTCGATCATTGCCACGGTTGCCGCCGCTGTGTGTCGTTGTGCGACAGTTTCCCCACACTGTTTGCTCTTATCGATGAGTCAAAGACGATGGAGATCGACGGGGTCGCCAAGGGCGATTACTGGAAAGTGGTCGACCAGTGCTATTTGTGCGACCTATGTTATATGACCAAGTGCCCTTATGTGCCGCCGCATGAATGGAACATCGATTTTCCACATCTCATGCTCCGAGCCAAAGCGGTTCGTTTTGCCAAGCTGGGCGCGCCGGCACGTGACAAGCTATTGACCAGTACCGATGCAGTAGGAAAGGTAGCAGGTCTGCCGGGCGTGTCGATTGTGGTGAACGCAGCCAATCGCTCGAAGCCTGTCAGGAAAGTCCTTCATAAGGTAGCTGGAATTCATTCTGATGCAAGAATTCCGCCTTACGAGTCGCGCCCGTTACGCAAAAAAATGGCCAGCCTTGGATCGCTGGGGCCGGGCGATGCCAAGCCCGGGGCAAAGACTCGCGGCAAAGTCGCACTGTTTGCCACTTGTTATGCGAACCACAATGAGCCGGCACTGGGCGAAGACCTCGTCTGCGTGCTGGAACATAACGGGATCCCGGTCACAATAGCGCAAAAAGAATACTGTTGTGGCATGCCAAAACTGGAGCTGGGAGACCTGGTCTCGGTTCAAAAAGCGAAAGAGCGGAACATTCCCCAATTAGCTCAACTCGTGGGCCAGGGGTGGGATCTCATGGCGCTGGTGCCTTCGTGTGTCTTGATGTTCAAGCAGGAATTACCGCTGCTTTTTCCAGACGATGAGAGTGTCCGAAAAGTCGCGAACGCATTTTTCGATCCTTTTGAATACCTGATGTTGCGCTATGCACAAGGCCTTATGAACACCGAGTTCCGCCGGAGCCTGGGCCGAGTGGTTTACCACGCCTCGTGTCACCAGCGGGTACAAAATATTGGGCCCAGGACCCGGGAGGTGTTGAGTCTTGTGCCGGACACTGCGGTTACCATGATTGAGCGTTGCTCCGGGCATGACGGCACCTACGGTGTTAAGTCCGAGACTTTTGATAAGGCAATGAAAATCGCTCGACCCGTTATCAAGGGAATACAAAAAATCAGCCCCGATCATTACGGTAGCGACTGCCCGATTGCCGGCCATCACCTGGCGAATGGTATCGGCGATGGCAGCACCCCTGAGCATCCTGTAAGCCTGCTACGCCAAGCATATGGAATCTAAAAATTTTTGGCCTAAAAGTATATGAAAAAGCTGACCCGTGAAGACCTGTTCTCGCTTGAAACATACTCGATTGAGCGTGAAGATTTTCGTGCTCGTGTATTGGCCCACAAAGCCAACAGACGTATCGCGATCGGCCCAAACGCCATGCTGTATTTTGAGGATGCCCTGACGATGCAATACCAGGTGCAAGAAATGCTCCGCATAGAGCGCATCTTCGAGGCCCCACAGATCCAGGAAGAACTGGATGCCTACAACCCCCTGATTCCCGATGGCAGTAATCTCAAAGCGACATTCATGCTTGAGTATTCTGATGTAGACGAACGGCGCCAGGCACTGGCACGTCTGATAGGTATTGAACGTGCACTATGGCTGCAGGCTAACGGCGAAGACCGAATTCGGCCGGTTGCTAACGAAGACCTGGAGCGGGAAACCGCCGACAAGACCTCGGCTGTGCATTTTGTTCGTTTTGAATTAACGCCAGCCGTAGTTCAGTCAATTAAAGGGGGAAACGATCTCTCGTTTGGGATTGACCATCCTCAGTACACTTACGACGTTACCATCGCACCGAAGATTCGCAGTTCGCTACTTGGCGATCTTAAATAGTAGGCAAGGCGGGGAAACTGCCTGCACTACCTGGTCGCACCAGTAAGCTTATTACCCAAGGCGGCCATAAAAAGTCCTTCTTGCCGACTCAGATAGCGAGACCCCTGGTTTTGTGTTGTACGCCAGCACTGCCAGGATACGCGTATGACCTCCCGCCACTGGCGTTACTCGGTGTATCGAGTTTCGTCCACGAAATAACACCAGCGCCCCTGCGTCCATGGCAAGGGTTTTTGTGGGAGTCTTGCCGTTCAAAACCTGTTCCGTCAACTGGTAGTTCATTTCGCCGTTGTCGGCATTGCGCACATCCTTGACATACTCAAATGTGCCGCCGCGCTCTGGCCTTTGAATCATCAGTGTGATCGCAAATGAGGAGTTATCGAAATGCCAGCCGAGCTCCTGCCCCTCGTCAGCATAGTGCAGGTTAATCGATGACAGCGGATCAGCGTATTCATAGACATCTGTGATATCAAGTATGGCGCACAGGAAATCCTGAAATGCGCGCGCATAGTAGAGGGCACGCAGTGCTGAGCCTTGTGGAATCTGGTCGTCAGTGATACAGCCTTTGGATGAGGTGACTTTTCGGTTTCGCGGATGCGTCGGCGGCAATTCCGGGTCATCGGGCTTAAGGTAGATGTTGTGGCTGTCTGAGGTGAAATAGGCAAGATGTTGGTGCTCAAGGCCCTCGTCACGGATGGTGTCGATTGCACCATCCACCAGGAAGTTCTCCAGTGTCAGAGCTCCGTCGCGGTCCAGTTCAGACTTACACTGGGCGCGAAAGCCGAGGTCCGCTAGAGGATTGCGCTTGCAATCCACAATCCCGTAAAGCGTTTCAGTGGTGTCGGTCATGGTTTTGTCTCGAGGCAGTTGGTTTAAGTTGCACGGGCCATTGCTCGGCAGCTTCATTTCCGACGGATCAGGCACCGATACTCGGAAGGTTGAGCTTGTGGTCCCGGGCGCAAGCGATGGCGTCGTCATAACCTGCGTCGGCGTGGCGCATCACTCCTGTCGCGGGATCATTCCACAATACGCGAGCCAGTTTCTGGTCGGCCGATGGTGACCCATCAGCAAGTATAACCAGACCCGCATGTTGTGAGTAACCGATACCGACGCCACCGCCATGATGAAAAGAGACCCAGGTCGCGCCCGATGCCGTGTTGAGTAGTGCGTTCAGAATCGGCCAGTCGGAAACCGCATCCGACCCATCTTTCATCTGTTCTGTTTCCCGGTTAGGGCTGGCAACCGAGCCGCTGTCGAGATGATCCCGGCCTATGACGATCGGTGCACTCAGTTCGCCACTGGCTACCATCTGGTTAAAGGCCCGGCCGATCCGATCCCGATCTCCCAGTCCGAGCCAGCAGATACGGCTGGGCATGCCCTGGAACGCAATCCGGTTGCGCGCCATATCCAGCCATTGGTGCAGTTGTGGATTATCGGGAATCAGTTCCTTGACTTTTTCATCGGTGCGGAAGATATCCTCCGGATCGCCCGACAGCGCTGCCCAGCGAAACGGCCCTATACCCCGACAGAACAACGGGCGCACATATGCGGGGACAAAGCCGGGGTAGTCGAAGGCGTTATCAACACCGGTTTCCTGAGCCATCTGGCGAATATTGTTGCCGTAGTCGACAACCGGAATGCCTCGATTCCAAAAATCGAGCATCGCCCGAACCTGGATTGCCATTGAATCCTTTGCCGCCGCTGCCACGCCCTTGGGATCACTTTGGCGTCGGTCGGTCCATTCGG
>CAJWEF010000020.1 GCA_913031305.1 uncultured Acidiferrobacteraceae bacterium | reverse complement strand
TTTAACTGCAATATGGTGATGCCGCCAAAAAGGATAGCGCCCAGCAGTACCCTTGAGGGCCGCCAACTGGCAAAAACCACCAGTGCCAGGGCAATCCAGCCCCGGCCGGCGGTCATATTCTCGGCCCACAGTGGGGTGTAGACCAGCGACAGGTAAGCTCCACCCAGGCCCGCCATCGCACCGCCGAAGGCGACCGCTGCGTAGCGGATGGCAATGACCGGGTAGCCGATCGCGTGGGCCGAAACATCGGAGTCGCCCACCGCGCGCAGGATCATCCCCCAGCGGGCGTGTTTCAAAAACCAGCCACAGAGCGCGAGGATAATGATGGCAAGATACACCAGTGGGTCGTGACCAAACAGCAATCGGCCGATCACTGGCAGATCGGTCAGAACCGGGATGTGTATCGCCCCGATCTGCTCGATCTTCTCGCCCACGTAATCCAGGCCCACCAGCGCCGACAGCCCGGTACCAAAGATGGTCAGGGCAAGCCCGGTGGCAACCTGGTTCGAAAGCAGGGTGAGGGTCAGCACCGCAAAAATCAGCGAGGCAACAAGACCGCACAGGCTGCCTGCCAGCAGGCCTGCCAGTGGCTGGCCGGTAAGTGTCACAGCGGCAAAGCCAAACACCGCACCGATCAGCATCATGCCCTCGACCCCCAGGTTCAGTACGCCGGATTTTTCACAAACCAGTTCTCCGGTGGCGGCAAAGACCAGCGGTGTCGCTGCCGTCATCATCGTCATCATTGAAGCTATCAGCAGTTCGTTCATGTGGCAGATACCTTATTGCCGATACGCGTCAGCCGGTAACGGGTCAGCAGGTCGAAGGCCAGCAGATAGAAAAGGATGATGCCCTGGAAAAGGCCTGTGACTGCTTTGGGCAGGCCAGCCGAGATCTGCGCGCCTTCGCCGCCGATGTAGGTCACGGCGATTGCGCTTCCGGCGAGCGCCACACCCACCGGGTGCAGTCGGCCCAGAAATGCCACGATGATGGCGGTAAAGCCATAACCCGGGGAGATCTTGGGCATCAACTGGCCGATGGTCGAGGCGGCCTCCATAATGCCGGCAAGCCCTGCCAGACCCCCGCCGATGAGCAGGGTCGCCCAGATCATCCGCGGGTTGCTGATGCCGGCATGGCGAGCAGCCAGCGGCGCTGAGCCAAATACCCGCACCTTGAAACCAAAACGGCTCTTGGTCAGTACGAACCACGCCAACAGCGGCACCAACAGCGCGATCAGTGTGCCCAGATGCACCCGGTAGCCGCGAAACAGCATGGGCAGTAAAGCCGCATCGGGGAACATCCGGGTACCGGGAAAGCCCCAGCCCTGGGGATTACGCCAGGGGCCTTGCACCAGATGTACCAGCAGCAATTCGGCGACATACACCAGCATCAGCGAGACCAGGATTTCGTTGGCGTTGAACCGGGTTTTCAGTAATGCCGGGATTGCGGCCCAGGCCATGCCGCCGAGCACACCCAGCGCCAGCATGGCCGGCAGGATCAGTGGATTGGTGCTGTCGTAGAAGACCACCGCGGGGGCGCTGCCCAGCAATGCCCCGGCAATAAACTGGCCTTCGGCGCCGATGTTCCAGACTCCGGCGCGAAACCCGACCGACAACCCGATGCCGATCAGGATCAAAGGCCCGGCTTTGACAGCGACTTCGGACAGGCCGGACCAGGAGGTCAGCGGCTCGATAAAGTAGATATACAGCGCAATACCGGGTGCTTTGCCCATGGCAAGGAATATCAAAGCACCGGTCAGCCCGGTTAACGCCATGGCCAGTAGCGGCGACAGCCAGGCGGCTGACGCAGACTGGGTCGCCCGGGCCTCAAGCGCCAGCATGGGAAAGTGATTCCGTACGCTCGCGGCTGGCGCCCATCAGCAGGCCGACTTCCTGGGTGGTGATATCAGATGCCAACTGCGGTTCAGACAGAGTTCCCTGCGAGATGACCGCGATGCGGTCACAAAGCGCAAATATCTCGTCCAGATCCTGCGAGATGATCAGCGCCCCGGCGCCGGCACTGACCAGGCGCTGAATCTGCTCGTGGATTGCTGCCGCCGCACCGGCGTCGACCCCCCAGGTAGGCTGGGAAACTACCAGCAGTTGCGGTTGCTGCAGAATCTCGCGGCCGACGATAAATTTCTGCAAGTTGCCCCCGGAAAGGCTGTTGGCGAGTGCCGCAGTGCCCGCGGCCTTAACGTCAAAACGCTGCAGAATCTCTTGGGCATAGTGCTCGACCCCGGCCCAATTCACCAGGCCACGCGAGACAAAGCCCAATCGATCGGCCGAGGTGAGAAAACTGTTCTGTACCAGGTTAAGGTCAGAGACCGCCGCCTGACCGATGCGCTCCTCAGGCACAAACACGGCGCCGAGTTGTCGGCGGGCTACCGGCGTCAGTGCGCCGGCTTCGGTATCGAGCATGCGAATCGAGCCACTGCGCGGCGGGCCGGTTTCTCCCGACAGCGCGTTCATGAGTTCTATCTGGCCGTTACCGGCTATACCGGCAATAGCCAGAATCTCGCCGGCGCGTACCGAAAAACTGACACTGTCGATGTCGGTGCCGTGCGGCTGGTCGGAGCGAACCGAAAGGTCGGTTACCTGCAGACGCGCCTCAGACGCCGACGGGGCCGTGTGCCGCGGCGCGGATTCCACCCGACGGCCGATCATTTTCTCGGCCATCGAATGTGCGGTTTCATTGGCCGGTATGCACTCATCAACCCGTTGTCCGCCGCGCAATATGGTGGCGCGATCACACAGGGTGCGGACCTCCTCAAGCTTGTGGCTGATATAAAGGATCGAGCGGCCTTCGCCGGCAAGGGTGCGCAAGGTCGCAAACAGGGTTTCGGTTTCCTGCGGCGTAAGCACGGAGGTCGGTTCGTCAAGAATCAGCAGACTGGGGTTTTGCAGCAGGCAGCGCACGATCTCGATACGCTGGCGCTCACCCATGGAAAGATCGTAGACGTGCCGGTCGGGGTGCAGAGTTAAGCCATAATCATTCGCGGTCTGCTCCAGGCGCGCCCGCAGTTCGTTGAGATCCTGGGGCGGCAACGCCAACGCCACGTTTTCCAGTGTGGTCATGGATTCGAAAAGTGAGAAGTGCTGGAACACCATGCCGATGCCCAGCTCACGGGCCCCGGCGGGGTGCGGTATCTGAACCGGGTTACCGTGCCAGCGAATCTGCCCCTGATCCGGACGCAGTACACCGTAGATGATCTTTACCAGGGTGCTTTTGCCGGCACCGTTTTCTCCAAGCAGGGCGTGGATCTCACCCGGGGTGATATCGAGGCTGATATTGTCGTTGGCAAGACACCCCGGGAACTCTTTGCGGATGCCCTGCAGTTGCAATAGTGCTGGTGTGGTCACTGCGGGTTTCTCTTTTTGTCCAATAGTATCGACTGAGGCTCAGTAGGGAATCTTATCTTCTTTTTCGATCCATTCACGCATCAACTGGGCTGCTTTGTCACTGGGCTGTTGTATCAGCGGCAGCCGTCGCTGGTGCACGGGAAGAGAGACCTCCTGGTACAGCGCTGCATCGTCAAAACCGATCCGGGCCGCATCATCCCGAGTGCTGGCGTAATAGATAGTGTCAATACGTGCCCACCAGATGGCAGCAAGGCACATGGGGCAGGGCTCACAGGTGGTGTAGATCACTGATCCGGCAAGCGAGAAGGTGCTGCGTTGGCGACAGGCATCGCGAATCGCGCTGATCTCCGCGTGTGCGGTTGGATCGTTGCCTGAGGTCACCTCGTTCCAGCCGCGGCCGATGACAATGCCTTGGTGCACGATGATTGCACCAAATGGCCCACCGGCCCCGGCGCGCATATGCCGAGCGGCAAGTTTGACCGCAAGATCCATAAAAGTGCTATGGCTGGTCGGTCCAGGTTTATTCATGATGCGGCCCTTTGAATCTCGGCTTGCTGCAGCGTGATGCCGGGTTCCCCGGTGTCGACGCGACAGGATTTTAGAATCTCAGGCAGTACGCCCAAGGCGATCACGCCCGGTTCTTTGCCTGCTGCGGCGCCCGCTCCGATGGGGCTGGTGAGGCGCGCGATCTGCGTATCTGTCAGGCCGTCTTTTTTAAGAGCCTTGCGAAAACGTCGCGCCTTGGCCTGACTGCCGATCAGGCCGGTGTAGCGCAGCGCAGTGTTTGCGAGCAGGATACGGCATAGCTCGTAATCCAGAGCGTGGCTGTGGGTCATGACCAGCGCTGCAACGTGATGCCTCAGGTCCTGTGCGATCGGTAGCAGGTCATGCGCTGTGTGAACATCAATATTGGGCGAGGCGGGTACCTGCGCACATTGATCCTTACGGCTGTCAAAAACGGATACCCGAAGCGGCAGCTGACTGGCCATCGTACACAAGGCGCGACCCACGTGACCGGCCCCAAACAGCGCCAGCGCCGGCCGGTGATCGGCAAGTGACAGGGCAAACACGGCGTGACTATTAGCCGCTGCTGGTTCGTCGTGATCGATCACCGATGGCGGTATATCGCTGTGTGTCTTGTTGAAGTGCACATTTACCTGGTTACCAGTGCGTTGTTTGTCGCGGGCCTGTTGCAGCCAGAGGCTGGCGCTGGCATCGATCGGTTGCAGCATGACTTCCAAAGTGCCACCGCAGCACTGGCGCATGTCTGGTCCAAGCACGCAATGCACAATCGACCGCGCCCAGTCGCCGTTACCCGCCAGCATTGCCTGGCCCGCCTCTATGATTGTGCGTTCGAGCTCGCCGCCGCCGACACTGCCCAGAGGCTGCGTCTCGCCGATCAGAATCCAGCTTCCGGTTTCGCGTGGGGTAGAGCCGCGCTCACCGCAGATGATGGCCAGTACCGCCGGTCTCGCCTTGGCCACGGTATCAAGCGCGGCATTGATCCAGTCGCACGGACCCGGTGCGCCCTGGATCATGATTGCGCTCCAGCGCCCGTTGTCGAAGCCTGCTTGCGTTCGGCCTGTATGGCAAAGAGCAGTGCCTCGGCCGTTGCCGGTGTATCCAGAGCCGGCACAGTGCTATAGCCATTGATACTCGAGAGCGCGTCAGACAGTGCCTGGTGAACCGAGATTGCCAGCATGAACGGCGGCTCACCCACCGCTTTGGAGCGATGAATGGTCGCTTGGGTATTTTCACCGCGTGACCACAGTCGGATATCCATCCGCCGCGGCCGGTCCGAACAGGTGGGAATCTTATAGGTCGAAGGTGCGTGGGTTTTCAGGTGGCCGGCGTCATCCCACCACAGCTCTTCGCTGGTCAGCCAGCCCATGCCCTGAATAAAGCCGCCTTCCACCTGCCCCAGGTCGATGGCCGGGTTCAGCGAGCGACCGGCATCGTGCAGGATATCGACTGCTGTCACCCGGCTCTCACCGGTCAGGCTATCGACAGCGACTTCGCTGACGGCGGCACCGTAGGCGAAATAATAAAAGGGGCGGCCCTTGGCGGTTTTGCGGTTGTAGTGAATCTTCGGTGTACGGTAAAAGCCGGTGGCCGACAGTTGTACCCGTGCCAGGTAGGCAAGCTCCACCAGCTTGGCAAAAGATAGCGTGGTATCGCCGGCGTGCACGCTCGAGTCGTTGAAGCGTATCTGGCCCTCGTCAACCGCAAAGTGGCGCGCGGCAAAAGCGCTGAGGCGACGTTTCAGAGTACCTGCAGCATTCAATGCCGCCATCGCATTGAGATCCGCGCCGGATGAGGCCGCAGTCGCTGATGTATTGGGCACCTTAGCCGTACTGGTCGCGGTGATCTTGACCTGCTCTAAGGGGACAGCCAGTGCGTTGGCCACCACCTGTGCGACCTTGATAAAAAGCCCCTGGCCCATCTCAGTGCCGCCGTGGTTTAGATGAATACTGCCGTCTCGGTAGATGTGCACTAGAGCGCCGGCCTGGTTAAACCAGCTGGCAGTAAAGGAGATGCCGAATTTGACTGGAGTCAATGCCAGCCCGCGCAGCACCTGCGGGTTGTTTGCGTTGGCAGCGTGGATCGCTTCACGGCGCTGCCAGTAATGGCTGCTGGCCTCAAGGTCGGTAACCAGTTCATCGAGAATAAAGTCGTCAACCGGCATGTGGTAGGGGGTCAGGCTGCGCTCTTTCGCGCCGTAAAAATTGCGCTTGCGCACAGTCAGTGGATCCTGACCGGTGGCCCTTGCTACGGCCTCTATCATGCGTTCGCCGGCGAGCATGCCCTGCGGTCCACCAAAGCCGCGAAAGGCGGTATTGGATACGGTGTTGGTAAAGCAGCGCTGCGAGCGGATACGCACCGTTGGAAAAAAATAGGCGTTATCCACATGAAACATGGCGCGGTCGTTTACCGGGTCGGACAGATCGAGGGTACAGCCACAGCGCGAGGCCAGGGTGGTATCCACGGCCAGGATGCGGCCATCGGCATCATGGCCGACTTTCCAGTCGATGCGAAAGTCATGGCGCTTGCCGGTCATGCGCATATCATCATCGCGATCCAGACGGCACTTGACCGGACAGGCATTGCGCTGCGCCGCCACGGCAGCGAGCGCCGCCCACTGGCAGGCCTGACTCTCCTTGCCGCCAAATGCACCGCCCATGCGCCGGACCTCGACCGTGATTGCGTTGGCCGGTTTGCCCAGCACCTTGGCCAGGTGCTGCTGGATTTCGCTGGGATGCTGGGTTGAGCAGTGCACCAGCATGTCGCCGTCTTCCTGGGGGATGGCCAGCGATACCTGGCCTTCAAGATAAAAGTGATCCTGTCCACCGCAATACAGTGTGCCCGAGACAGCGCACGGCGCTGAGCGCATGGCGTCTTGCCAGTCACCGCGCTGCATCAACTGTTCGTCGCTGATGAAGCGCTGGTGGTGGAGCGCGTCATCGACCGTCAGGATGGGTTTTTCTGAGGCGATGTGTACTTTGCCCAGTACAGCGGCTGCACGCGCTGCGCGGTGACTGGTCGCTACTACGGCAAAAACCGGTTCGCCGTCAAAGCGCACGTCAGTGTCGGCCAAAACGGGCTCGTCTCCACGACCCGACGGGCTGACATCATTTTGCCCCGGGATATCGTTAGCGCAAAAAACATCGATAACCCCGGGGGCGCCGCGCACAGCGCCAAGATCCATGGATTCGATGCGCCCACAGACGGCTCTGGCGCTACCCACGGCAAGATGCAAGGTGTTTTGCGGCACTGGGATGTCATCGATAAAGAGCGCTTCGCCGGTCGCGTGTTTCAGCGCACTGTCATGGGCCAGGGCAGCGCCCGGGCCTTGGGCTAAAGTTTCAGCCATGGGCAGACAAAACTGGCGTCGCGCTTGCCGGGTAGAGCAAGTCGGGCGCCTTGCCGCTGATAGTACGCAGGTAGCGCTCCAACAGGCCGCGTGCTGTGTGCATCCGGTAGTCCGCGCTGGCGCGTGCGTCGGTGATAGGGGCAAAGTCCTGTTGTAGAGCCTTCGCGCCAGGGTCAAGAGCCGAGCAATCTGCACTTTTCCCGACCAGCGCATTCTCGCACTGGCGCGCGCGCTGCACGGTTCCGGCCATTCCACCGAAGGCAATCCGCGCGCTGGTGATGGTGCCGTTATCGAGTTGCAGATTAAACGCGCCGCATACGGCGCTGATGTCCTGATCGAAACGTTTGGATACCTTCCAGCAGTGAAAATATTCATGGCCCTGTGTCGGCACACCGATCATGCGAATGATTTCTCCGGTCGCCAGATCCTGATTACCATAGTCGATGAAGAAATCTTCCAGCGCCATGGTGCGTTCGCCGTTTGGGCCCAGCAGGTGCAAGGTTGCGCCCAGCGCGATCAGGGCCGGGGCAAGATCGCCGATGGGCGAGCCGTTGGCGATGTTGCCGCCAAGGGTGGCCTGAGCGCGGACCTGGCGCGAGCCAAAACGATGCAGCAAGGTTCCAAGGTCTGGTGCGAGATCCTCCAGCACTTCCAGGCTCTGCGCCAGGGTTACTGCGGCGCCTATTTGCACCTCCTGGTCGGTTCGATGAATTCGCTTCAGTTCGGCAACCTGGCCCAGGTAAATAATGTGGTCAAATCGCTGGTGCTGTTTGGTGATCCAAAGGCCAACGTCGGTAGCGCCGGCAATCAGTTGCGCCTGTGGCAGGGCTCGCATCAGTTCAGTCAGGCCTGCAAGGCGGGTCGGCGCGGCAAAAATATTGGCCACACCCTTTGTTTGCAGATAGGTATCGTCGTTCGCCCATTTCCCCAGTGTTTCAATTCCCAGCGCCTGCAGTGATCGGCAATGATCGGGAATGGGCTGTGCAAGGGCTTGTTGCGCAGCAGTGATGATCGGGCCGTATCCAGTGCATCGACACAGGTTGCCCGCAAGAGCGTCGTTCAGGGTTTCGCGATCGAGCGAAAAATTATCGGTATCACAGGCATAATGCAGCGCGGCCAGACTCATCACGATACCCGGGGTGCAAAAGCCGCATTGGGAGCCATGGGCTTTGGCCATCTCGATCTGAACCGGGTGAGGTTGTGGATCAGCCAAGTGCTCGACGGTAAGTACCTGGGTGCTATCGACTGTACCGAGCGGAATAATGCAGGCGTTAACAGGCTGGTAACGCAGCTGGTTATTTTCCGAGCGACCCAACAATACCGTGCAGGCGCCGCAGTCTCCTTCGGCGCAGCCTTCTTTGGTGCCGGTCAGCCCCCGGTTGAGCCGCAGGAAATCCAGCAGTGTTTGCTGTCCGTCGAACGCATCCAGTGCAATTTCCTGGTCGCCAAGCAGACAGCGGAATGCAGGTCGTGCGGTTGCCATAGGCCGTTCGGGCAGACCCGTCAGCTGCCGCGGTAGGTGCTGTAGCCGTAAGGGGAAACCAGTAGCGGCACGTGGTAGTTGGCCTGCGCTTGGGCAATGCCGAAGCGGATGACTACCGTATCCAGAAACGCCGGATCCGTCAGTTCAACACCACGCTTGCGGAAATATCCCCCCGCGTCAAAATGGAATTCGTAGATTGCGCAGTTAAAGGCCGCACCTTCCAGCACGGGCCCATCGTTGCGCCCATCGGCGTTGGTACGCCCCCGGCAAACCTCGGTGAGCGGGTCGTCGATACGATAAAGTATCCAGCTCATGCCGGCGGCAGGTTGGCCGGTGGCCGTATCCAGAACATGGGTGGTGAGTTTGCCCATGGACTCCTCCTTCGGTGGCGGTTGGGGCGAAGAATAGCGGCTCAGGACCCCCGCCGTGGGTGGCGGGTGTGCCGTAGCACACGATGCAGTGTCACATAGAGGAGCACTATCGTCAGTATCAGTTCGCCTTAAACACTTTCAATATAAATTTGATAATAACGTGAAATCTTCTTTAAAGTCTCAGTTAATATTCCCACCACAACAGATGTAAGGCACAAGATGATTCGCCGGAACAACACATGAACCCACAGCCCACATACCCCCGCGATCTGGTCGGTTACGGCCGTACCCCACCCCAGGCTGATTGGCCGGGTGGCGCGCAGATTGCGTTGCAGTTCGTGGTCAACTATGAAGAAGGCGCAGAGAACTGCGTGCTGCATGGCGACGAGGCTTCCGAGGCTTTTCTTTCAGAGATCGTTGCTGCATCACCATGGCCTGGCCAAAGACACCCCAGCATGGAATCTATTTATGAATATGGGTCGCGAGTTGGGGTATGGCGTCTTTTTGATCTGTTCGCCCGCTACGAGATTCCTATTACGGTGTTTGGTGTGGCTATGGCTCTTGAGCGTAATCCGGCGGTCGCTGAAGCCGCTATGGCGGCAGGCTACGAGATCTGCTCGCATGGCTACCGCTGGATCGATTACCGCAACGTACCCGAGGACATTGAGCGCGAGCACCTGTACCTGGCCATCAAGATCATCAGTGAGTTAACCGGTGAGCGCCCGCTTGGCTGGTATACCGGGCGCACCAGCGAGAGGACGCGCGCGCTGGTCGCGGCCGAAGGCGGGTTTCTTTATGACGCAGATGATTACAACGATGACCTGCCGTTTTGGACCCGCGTCGATGACCAGGCTCACCTGGTTGTGCCCTATACGCTGGACAATAACGATATGCGTTTCGCCAGTCCCCAGGGCTTTAACAGTGGTGAGCAGTTCTATACTTATCTGCGTGATGCCTTCGACACACTGTATGCAGAAGGACAGACCACCGCGCGGATGATGTCGGTGGGATTGCACTGTCGTCTTATCGGACGGCCGGGCAGGCTCGCAGCACTTGCCCGGTTTATCGAGTACACCCGGCGTTTTGATAAGGTGTGGTATTGTCGGCGCATCGATGTGGCTCATCACTGGCGGGCAAAGTTTCCCGCGGATGTGCAATGACAGTCGTTCCCAGCCAGATGGGCCAGGACGCCTTTGTTGCCCGATTTGGCGGCGTCTATGAGCAGTCGCCGTGGATCGCAAAGCAGGTTTTTGATACCGGAATCACGCCGTTAACCGATAGTGCGCAGGGCTTGTCACAAGCCATGGTCGATATCATCGAGCAGGCCGGCCGCGAACCGCAACTCACACTACTGTGCGCTCACCCGGATCTTGCCGGGCGCCTGGCGGTGTCTGGCGAATTAACCAGCGCCTCATCGGCTGAGCAGTCCGCTGCCGGCCTGGATCAGTGCACAAGCGAGCAGTACGCGGCATTCACGGATTTGAACGAGCGTTACACCCGCAAGTTCGGCTTTCCCTTTATCCTCGCCGTGCGGGGCTATCACCGCGATGAAATACTTGAGTGTTTCCAAAGGCGGGTAGACAATGATGTAGATGTGGAGTTTGATGAAGCCCTGGAGCAGGTACACCGGATCGCGCGGCTTCGACTGGAGGCACTTTTCACCGACGCGGATTTATCCCAGACATGAGTCAAGCAACCGACATTCCTGAATTTGCCCGCCACCTGGTGAACCTGGCATCACCACGGCTGGGCGGTGAGGCTCTTGAGACCAGCGATGATTTTTTCGCGCCCAAGGAGCGGTTACTGCAAGACAGCGAACCGGTCTTTATTGCTGATAAGTTTGACGATCACGGTAAATGGATGGACGGCTGGGAAAGCCGGCGCCGACGCGGCGGTGGTCATGATCATGTGGTAATACGCCTTGGGACCCGTGGCATTGTACGCGGCGTAGATATAGATACCCGGCATTTCACCGGCAACTATCCCCCGCAGGCTTCACTTCAAGCCGCTGACAGTGACCATGACACGCCGGTCGATAAGCTTAACTGGCGTGAACTGCATGGGCGCATCGACCTCGGTCCTAACAGCCATCACTACTGCGCGATAGCCGATGCCCAGCCGGTCAGTCACCTGCGCCTGAACATTTTTCCCGACGGCGGGGTTGCCCGATTGCGGGTTTATGGCGAGCCATTGGCGGCCAGTTCAGGCGCTGATCCGGGCCAAGTGCTGGAACTCTCGGCGATTGCCAACGGCGGGCGTATTGCCGGCTTTAACGATGCACACTACGGTGATCCCTGGGTCATTTTGATTCCGGGGCGGGGTATCAACATGGGCGACGGCTGGGAAACACGCCGTCGGCGAGAGCCCGGCCACGACTGGATTCTGGTGCGCCTCGGTACGCCCGGTGTAATCGAGCAGGTGGAAGTAGACACTGCGCATTTCAAGGGCAATTATCCGGATCAATGCTCTATCCAGGGAGCCTTAATCGAGGGGCTTGATGATGCAGCCCTTGGTGTCGCTGCCGAAAACTGGCCGGAACTGATGCCACCACAAAAGCTTGAGATGGACTGCCAGCATTTCTTTGATCAAAGTGCGTTGCGAGATGTTGGCGCGGTTAACTGCGTGCGGTTGAATATCTTTCCCGATGGCGGCATCAGCCGTTTTCGGGTGTATGGCCGTTTGCAGCGCTGAATAAGCGCCGTGGAATCCATCGTACCCCAGCCATTGACCGCGCAACTCTTTGCACCCTTTGGCGATGTGATCGAGGCGCGTCAAAGCAGTGCGGTAATGATCAACCAGGGCACCTCGACCCGGTTTCATGATCTCGCCGCAGTGGATGTGGGCGCCGAGGGCGGCCGTGCTCTGGTGAACATATTCCGTGCGACGCCATATCCGCTGCCACTGGTGATCCGCATGATGGAAAAGCACCCCCTGGGTTCGCAGCTCTTTATGCCGCTGCAGGGGCAGACCTATCTGGTGGCGGTTGCACCATCATCGGATCAAGTGACCTCATCGGATATATCGGTTTTTATTGCTCAGGGACACCAGGGGGTGAATTTTTACCCTGGCACCTGGCACCACCCATTGCTGGTATTGTCTGGGCAGCAGGATTTTCTGGTGATTGACCGAGGCGGCGCGGGTGAGAATTTGATCGAGCACGATCTGGATACCCCCCTCGGGGTCACACTGGATTGATCACAGGATGATTGCATCCTGGCGTGAAGTGTCAGCGATCGTAGCCGGGTACAATCAGCCAGGTGTTACCTGGAGGGGGCCGATATGAAGGTGTTTTGTACAATGCTGGTGACCGGCACCTTGCTGGGGGTTTCGATACCCGCGGCAGCGCTGCTGCCAGGGGAGGCCGAGGACGGGAAACCGTTGCACGACAACTTTTGCAGCGCTTGCCATGTCAGCAGGTTCGGCGGTGACGGCAGTAGCATATATACCCGTGATACCCGCCGGGTCCAAAGCATTGAGGGGTTGATGGGACAGGTCGCGTTTTGTAATCAGCAGACCAGTGCCGGGCTGAACGAGCACGAAGTTGACGACATCATCGCTTACCTTAACGAGACCTTCTACGGCTTCGAGACCGACTAGCAGCTCCCGCCCGAGGCTATTCTTAATAGCCTGCCAGACCCTCAGGGGCGCAGGATCACCTTAGGTGCCGCACACTTGCCGGCGTGCAGTTCCTTAAAGGCGGCTGGGCCATCGCCCAGTGACCGCTGGTCGATCCAGTCGAGCGAGCCAAATGCACCCGAATGCAGTTTGGCCAAAGTCGCGCGAAGATCAACCGGGGTGTAGGTATAGGTTCCGATCAGTGTAATTTCCTGCAGCGTGATGCGCCGGATATCCAGGCCCTCTTCGCTGTCCAACAGTCCAATGTGCATGATCACGCCGCCAGGCGTCACAGCGGCTATTGCAGCCTGGCGCGAAGTGCGTCCCCCGACCGCATCGATAACCAGGTTGAAATACGACTTGGGTGCAGGTTGATCCACCGGGTTAATCACCGCGGCTGTGCCAACGCGTGTCGCGACATCCCGGCGCAGTGGGTTGGTGTCTGCCAGCATAATCTCGGCTGCTCCCTGGTCGCGAAGCGCTAACGCGGCAAAAAGACCCACTGAACCTCCGCCGATGACCAGTGCCTTTGCCTCGTTGACAGGTCCTGCCAGGGCTCTGCCTGCCAGGTTAACTGCATGTACAGCAGTCGCCGCGGGCTCTGTCAGTGCAGCCGCAGCAGCGTCCATGCCCTGCGGAATATCGATGAGGTTAGTTCTGGGAATGGCGATACGTTCAGCAAATGCTCCTGGGCGGTACATACCGATGAGATCACGCTCGGGGCACAGGTTCTGGCGCCCGTCCAGGCAGTAATCGCAATGGCCACAGGTAATTAAAGGATTGAGTACTACGCGACGTCCGGCATCGTCGCCTTCGAGTACAACCCCCGCCGCTTCATGTCCCAGGATCAGCGGCGGAACCCGGCGCGGGTCATGGCCAAGGTAGGCATGCATGTCAGAGCCACAGATGCCGACCGCTTCGATCTGAACCAGCGCTTCGCCGGGGCCGATCGACTGTGCATCCGGTTCTTCGCGGAAGGTCATCTGCTCGTTTGCGGTATAGACCAGTGCTTGCATTGGCTGATCTATTTTGCGGTGAAGCCGCCGTCGACAAAGATCGTCTGCCCGGTGATGTAGCTCGAGGCCGGAGCCGCGAGGAAGACGCTGATACCCGCAAGATCCTCGAGTTCGCCGTTGCGTCCTATCGCTGTTTGCTCTGCGGCCCAGGCGCGGCGCTCGTCATCATCGAAAATCGGTGCCGCCAGGTCGGTGGGAAAAAATCCCGGTGCAATGGCATTGCAGGTAATGCCGTTGGGGGACCAGGCTTGGGCCATGGCCCGTGTCAGCTGACAGACACCGCCTTTGGATGCGCCATAGGCTATACCGCCGGGAAAGGCGCGGGCCGACTGCAGTGACGCGATATTAATGATGCGCCCATAGCCTGTTTTTTTCATCCCCCCAGCCAATTCGCGGGCAAGGAAAAACGGCGCCGACAGATTGAGTTGGATGGTCTGATCCCAGCTATGCGTTGTGACATCCTCAGCCACCTGGCGCAGATTGATTCCCGCCGCGTTAACCAGAATGTGGGGGTGACCAAACATCTCCCGGCACTTGGTTGCGATGGCCGGAATCTGCTCGCGCTCAGCAAGGTCGCCACCCACAGCAGCAGCTTCACCGCCGGCTGCCTCGATGGTGGTTACAGTCTGATCCAGTCGATCCTGGCGACGGGCCAGCAGCACAATACGGGCACCGGCCTTGGCCAGGAAGCCGGCAATGGCCTGGCCTATACCGGAGCTGGCACCGGTCACCACGGCAACCCGTCCCGTAAGATCAAACAGGGGTTGCGTCATATTATTCACGGTCCCTGCAGTTCAAAACGCTCTTTGGGAAAATACTTGTGCAGCCGGTCATCCCCGGATAAGGCGTGGCCTTCCATACCCTCGGCCCGGGAGATTCTCGCGCTCACGGCGCCCACATCACGGTTGGCCTCTCGGTTCATGCGCTGCCAGGTGACGGTCTTGATGAACTTGCCTACACTCAAGCCGCCGCTGTAACGTGCAGCACCCTTGGTGGGCAGGATGTGATTGGGGCCAGCGGCCTTGTCGCCGTAGGTCACGGTGGTTTCTTCACCCAGGAACAGCGAGCCGTAGTTGCTGAGGTGGTTCAGCCACCAGTCCGGATCCTGGGTGTGTACTTCCAGGTGTTCCGGGGCGTACAGATCACTTTGTTTTACAGCCTCTTCGCGTGACTCGGCGATGATTACTTCACCATAATCGCGCCAGGCATTTTCTGCTGCACTACGATTGGGTTCACCAAGCCTTGCTATGCAGCCGGGCATTTTCTCGATCACCTTTTCAGCGAGCGATTGCGAGGTGCTGATCAGCCAGGCAGGTGAATCAGGCCCATGTTCTGCCTGGCCGGCAAGATCGGATGCAACGATGTCCGGGTCGGCTGAATCATCGGCAATGACGGCAATCTCGGTGGGGCCTGCGAACATATCGATGCCGACCCGTCCGTACAGGATGCGCTTGGCTTCGGCCACAAAACGGTTACCCGGGCCAACCAGCATATCGGCAGGGTGCCCTGAGAAAAGGCCAAAGGCCAACGCGGCGATTCCCTGTACTCCGCCCAGCGCCAAAATGGTGTCGGCGCCAGCCAGATCGGCCGCATACAAAATGGCAGGATGCACGCCTTGATCGCCCCGTGTGGGTGAGCAGGCCACCACGTGGCCAACGCCAGCCACCTTAGCGGTGGTCACGCTCATGACGGCAGAGGCGATATGGGCATAGCGCCCGCCAGGTATATAACAGCCTGCAGTTTGCACCGGAATCAGACGCTGGCCCGCGATCAGGCCGGGAGACAACTCGGTCTCAAACTCCTTCATGCTTTGAAGCTGTGCCTTAGCAAATTTCTCAACCCGCTCATAGGCGAACTGGATATCATCACGCGTCTGTGGCGACAGACTGGCCCCGGCGGCTTCGATCTCTTGGGTCGAAACGACGATATCTCCGGTCCATTGGTCGAGCTTTTCAGCATAGTCGCGTGCTTTTGCTTCACCGCCCGCTTCTATATCAGTCAGCATGTCTTGCACGATTTTGTGTGTGTCGCCTTCACCCGTGGTGGGGGATTTGGAAGCTTTTTTCAGGTAGCGCATAGGTTAGAACTCTTGATCAGTGTTAGATAGCGTCGAACAACAGGAGCGAAACAAAATGAGCGGTGATCACTTGCCGTAAATCAACTCCGGGAGCCACAGTGCGATTTGCGGGAAAAACATTACGCACAGCAGTCCGATCATCTGGATCACCATGAACTGCATCATGCCGGCATAGATGTCTTTGAGATCCCACTCCGGGACCACGCCCTTAAGAAAATACGCCGATAACGCCACAGGTGGCGATAGCCAGGCGGTTTGCAGATTGATGGCAACCAGAATGCCAAACCAGGTCAGGTTAAATCCGAGTTTGTCTACCAGTGGCAGCAGGATCGGTACGATGATCAGCACGATCGGCACCCATTCCAAGGGCCACCCCAGCAGGAAAATCACCGCCATTATGATAGCCAGGATCAACATGGGAGAAAGATCGAGCCCGAGCAGCAAATCAGTGAGCATCATTGGCGTGCCGAGTCGCGAAAACACGGCGCCAAAAAAGTTGGATGCCGCGACCAGGAGCATGATCAGCGCTGTAATCTCCAGGGTTTTAATGAGCGCATCCTGCAGTCCGCTCCAACTGAGTTTGCGGTAGGCTAGTGTCAGTAGCAGGGCGCCGCAGGCTCCCATGCCAGCGCCCTCAGTGGGTGTTGCAAGCCCAAATAAAATCGACCCCAGCGCCGAGAACACCAAAGCGGCTGGCGGCACCAGTCCGAGGAAAAATTCCCTGAAAACCTCCCGCATGGAGTTGGGCTGCTGATCCTCTGGTAGTGGTGGGCCCAGGGAGGGGTCAAGCCGGCAGCGCAGCAGTGCATAGCCGGTGTACAGGCTTGCCAGCAGCACGCCCGGCACAATGGCCGCCGCGAACAGGTCGGTTACCGGAACCTCAAGGATCGGCCCCATCACGACGAGCATAATGCTGGGCGGAATGAGAATACCCAGCGTGCCACCGGCAGTAATCGTGCCTGCGGCCAGGCGCACATCGTAGCCTGAGCGATTCATGGTTTTTGCAGCCATGATCCCAAGGATGGTGACCGAGGCGCCAACAATACCGGTCGCCGCCGCAAAAATGGTGGATACGAAAAGTACTGCGATGAACAGGGCGCCGTGGGTGCGCGAAAGCATCAGCTGAACCGCCCGGAACAATCGCTCCATCAGCCCTGCTTTCTCCATGAGAATACCCATGAAGATAAATAGTGGTACTGCAGCCAGGGTTTGCTCCAGCATGACCCCGGAGAACTGGTAGGTCATCAGATAGAAGACCAGCTTGCCAAAACCCAGATAGCCAAACACCAGGCCCAGAAATATCAGCGTAAAAGAAATCGGAAAACCGACAAAGATCGCGAACAACATACAGCCGATCAGGACCAGCCCCAGGATTTCGTTGGTCATTGTCCCGGCCACCTGCGATGCTTTATTGCGTAGATGCTCTTGAGCACCTCAGACACTCCCTGGATAAGTAACAGCGCAATACCCACAGGCAGGGCCGTTTTGATCGGGCCCATGATCGGCATCCATGCGGTATCCATGCCACGTTCGCCGCGCATCCAGGCAAGATACGCGTAGTCATAGGCTGCCCACAGGCAGACAATCAGTCCGGGAAAGTAGAACGCCAGGTAAAGTGTGGTATCGACGATGCCCTGCGTCCTGGGCGACCAGTTGCGGTAGATAAAATCGGCTCGAATATGAACGCCTTTGGAGAGTCCATAGCCGGCACCGAGCATGAACAGGGCGCCCGCCAGCATACGGCTGATATCGTAAGCCCACATGGTAGGCGCGATGAAGGCATACCTTGCAATCACCTCGTAAACCATGGCGCCGAACATGGGTATGGTGAGCCAGCAGATGGTTCGCCCGATCACGAGGCTAAAGCGATCGATGACGGTGATGATTCTGGCCATCCACGGCGGCATATCGTCGGGCAAATCACCCGGTGAGCCGCCTCGCCGTTCCGCGATCAACTCATCGGTGATATCCAGTTGGTTTAGCTCATCCGTCATGGGGTGGTGTCCTGAATATGGTCAGGTTGCATCCTATACCGAAAAAGAAGCGGGCACGAGGCCCGCTTCTGCAATTCGGCTACAGGGTATTTAGCCTGTGAAGATTAAATAAGCCGCCGTTATTCTTTTTGTTTGGCGTAGGCCATGCCAAGATTAGCGTTGCTCATCTGTGCGCCAGACCAGAAAGGCACCGCGATGTCGGCAAACTCCGTCATCGAGCTATGTACCTTATTGAAGAATGCATTTTCAGCATTCAACTTGGCATACAGTTTTTCTGTGGCAGCCATGTACTCGGTAAAGTAGTCGGCCGGAGTGTCGTGCAGAATGACGCCATGGTTCTCGGTGAGATCTTTAAGAGCCTTGCCGTTTTCGTAGATACGGTATGCCAGTGAACGGATCAAAGACGCATCGGCCGCAATCTGCATGGCGTTCTGCTGATCTGCAGTCAGGCTGTTCCATACATCGCCATTGATGTACATATCGGCGTTCACGACCACCTGATGCAACCCCTGCAGGTAGTAATGCTTAAGCACTTTCTGGAAACCGAAAACACTATCGGGTTTGGGGCAGCACCACTCGGCCGCATCGATCGTGCCGGCTTCCAGAGCTGGCAAGATATCACCACCACCCATGGCGACCGCCGCAACACCAATGTCCTTGTAGCTTTGCCCCGGGATTCCTGGCGGAGTGCGGAAGCGATATTTACGAAAATCATCCATACTGTTGATGGGCTCCTTGAACCAGCCCAGTGCTTCCGGGCCGACCGGTTGCAACATCAGGCCTTTAATGTTCATGCCCATCTCGGACCACAACTCGTCATACAGGGCTTTGCCACCACCATTCATGTACCAGGAGATCCAGGCAATGTTGTCGATGCCCAGACCCGCGCCCGCGGTGGGGGAGCCAAACAGCATTGCGGCCGGGTGATAACCAGACCAATAATGTGTCCACGCGAAACCGCCTTCAATCAGGCCTTTGTCCACCGCTTCAAGTGTCTGTTTAACTCCAACAACTGCGCCCGCGGGAAGCACTTCGATATCAACTTCGCCGTTGGTAAGGGCCCGAACGTTGTCCGCAAAGTCGTTTAACATCACGACTTCGTCTGCTTTGGCCGGGATAACAGATTGAACCCGTATTTTTACCGCGTGCGCTGTGCTTGCTGTCAGTGCAAGACCCAGCAGCGCTCCGGTTAAGGTAAGTAACTTGCGTTTCATATAACTCTCCCTCAATTGATGTCCACCCATCAAAAGCGTGGACTGTTTGATTGCTGGTTCTTGCCAGCGCCCCTTCGCTGTCGGTTGCTGATCATTAACTGTCCTAGGTCTATTCAACCAACATCACGATTCCGTTATCGTCTTAGCTGTATCTCGTAGTTTTATCTGCTGAAAGTAGTTTGTTGATGCGCCCTTATCTGTGGTCTATGCGCTTCGATACAGTTTGGTCATGACAAATTCCCGGTGGCCCAGTGCCTCAGCGGCGGTCAGGCGGCCATTGCAGGTTCGAAGTACCATATCAATCAGAGCGTCGCCGGCCTGATCAAGGTTCATTTCCCGGCGCAGCAGGCCCGAGACATCCAGATCCACGTGCTCGCCCATGGTGCGAACCGTACGCGGGTTAGCCGTGACCTTAATAACCGGTTCGATCGGATTGCCGATAATATTGCCTTGTCCAGTGGGGAAAATATGCACTGCAAATCCGCCTGCCGCCTGCAGAGTTACGCATTCCGCTGCCGCCGAGGAGGTATCCATGAAGTACAGACCAGGCCCTTTTTCTGGTGTTTCGGCAGGAGTCAGCACGTCTATATAACGGGCCTTTTTGCCGATTTTCAGCAGATTACCCATGGCTTTTTCTTCAATGGTCGTCAGGCCGCCCTCAATGTTGCCTTTGGTGGGCTGGCTGTCGGAAAGGTCACTGGTTTTGTTGGGTTCGATGACCTCATCCATGTAGGCCTGCCAGGTTGCAAACCACTTATCACCAATCTCCTTGGTAGCGGCCCGCTCGCGGCACAGGTGTTCTGCACCGGTAATCTCGGAGGTCTCGCCAAAACAGTTGGTGACACCCACCGCATCGGTCTTGTCGATAAAGTTGCCAACGGCGGGGTTGGCGCCCATCCCTGAGGTGGTATCTGATTCACCACACTTGTGCGATACCCAAAGATCGGAAATGGGGCACTTTTCACGGCTCAGTTCAGATGCTGTTTGCAGAAAGTCTTTGGCTGTGCGGCTTGCTGCGGCAATGGTGTCGATATCTCCGTGCTGTTCGATAGCGAAGCCCTGGACAGGCTTGCCAGTCTGGGCAATGCCGTCTACCACGCGAGCGGTCCACGCGGGCTCAATACCGATGACCACGACCGCGGCCACGTTCGGGTTGGCGCCGCTGCCGATCAATGTGCGAAAGTGCAACTCCAGATCTTCGCCAAACTGTAATCGACCATAGTGATGCGGCAGTGCCAGGGTGCCCTTGATGTTATTAGCGACCGCTTCACAGGCGGCGTTGGAAAGATCATCCAGCGGCAGGATCACCACATGATTGCGTATACCCACCCGGCCGTTTTCCCGGCGGTAACCAAAAAAATGTAGATCACTCATGGCTTACCACTTACTGGTTTTAAGGTTATGAACATGTACGTGATAGCCCTTGGGAATATCCGCCACCGCTCGGCCGATATTTTCTCCGTACTTGATAACAGGGTCGCCGTCTTTGAGATCTTTCAGGGCAAACTTGTGGCCCAGTGGTATGGCTTCATTGACTGCCATTGTCAGCGTCTGGTCGCTGTCCATGACCCAGCCCTCAAGGCTTTGGCCAGCGGTGATGCCCTCAACAACCACAACGCCGACGGCATCGTAGTTGTCGTGGACAAGAAAATCGGGTGCCACACTGCTCACAGTATTCTCCTGGTCATTTATTATTATATCTTAAGTCTTATATAAGAATTATTATTGTGTTATAACCTAATTTATTCAGTGTGTCAAAACCCCCGGGAAACGGGTATCAGCAGGGTTCAGCCCCGCGGTGAGCCCAATTGGGGAGAAGGCCCGGACCCAACAACCCCAGGTTAGAGCATAGTTTTGGAAAAAATACCCCTATACGAGCAGATAAAAGAGGCACTGCTTGGCCGATTGGCCAGCGATCATTGGCGCCCCGGCGAGTTGTTGCCCAGTGAGCCGAAACTGGCCGAGGAATTTGACGTGAGCCAAGGCACTATCAGAAGGGCGTTGGATGACCTGGTGTCACAGGGGTTGTTGGTCCGGCACCAGGGTCGGGGTACAGCGGTTACGGAGCACACCCCATTTGGGTTTTTTCATCTCTTTCGCGGTGATGGGGCGCGTGAATTACCCCAGAGCAAGACCTTAAGGATTTCGAGCAATCAGGCGAGTCGGACCGAGCGTGATTCTTTGGAACTTGCCTCCGGCAAGCAGGTGATTCGTATCCTGCGGGTACGTTACCTCAACCTGGAGCCCAAGATATTCGAGACAATATCCGTCTCCAGTGATCTTTTTCCGGGACTGGTAAAGATGTCAGCGCGCGATCTACCGAATACGGTGTACCGTTTTTACGAGCAGGAGTTTGGGGTACCCATTGTCGGTAAGCGTGAGCGGCTGCGGGCTGCCACCGCAACCAAGAGCGAGGCGCGCTACCTGCATGTCGAGGTGGGTACGCCGCTTCTGGAGATTGAGTGCGTCGCCTACAGTCACCGCACTCAGCCGATCGAATGGCGTATCAGCCGCTGCCTGACCGACGAGCACTATTACTGCAATCCACCTGAATCGGCGTAAGTTATAGTCGCTGGCCGTGGCAATGGACTTCGATTACATCATCGTAGGGGCAGGCTCAGCCGGCTGCGTGCTGGCGAACCGCCTGTCGGCCAGTGGTCGTCACCGGGTATTGCTGCTCGAGGCGGGCCCCAAAGACCGCTACCCGTGGCTGCATATCCCGATCGGTTATGCCAAGACGATGTTTCATCCACGCTACAACTGGTGCTATGACACCGAGCCCGATCCGGGTATGAACGGCCGTTCGATTTACTGGCCACGCGGGAAAGTACTGGGTGGTTCCAGTGCGATCAACGGGCTGATCTACGTGCGCGGCCAGCGTGAAGATTACGATCACTGGGCAGCGCTGGGCAACAGCGACTGGTGCTGGGACGATGTGTTGCCGTATTTCATCCGCTCCGAGCGTAATCAACGCGGCGCTGATGACTTTCATGGCGATCGCGGCCCGCAAGGGGTGTCTGATGTGGACCGGCCCAACACGTTGGCCCGGGCTTTTATTGCCAGCTGCGTTGAGGCGGGTTACCCGGCCAACGATGATTTCAACGGTGCATCTCAAGAAGGCGCGGGCCCCTACCAGCTGATCACCTGGAAGGGCAGACGTTGCAGCAGCGCAACAGGGTATCTCAAGCCCGCCCGCAAACGGCACAACCTGACGGTTGAAACCAATGCCCATGTTTGCCGGCTCGAGTTTTCCGGCGCCCGGGCTGACAGCGTGGTCTACCGTCAGCACGGTCAGGAAAAGCGCGTCCTGGCTCGACGTGAAATCATTCTAAGTGCCGGCGCCTTGCAGTCGCCACAGTTGTTGCAGCTTTCAGGCATTGGGGATGCCGCGCTGCTCAAGGCGCATGGTGTCGAGGTACTGCGTCATCGCCCTGGGGTAGGACAGAACCTGCAGGATCATCTGCAGGTGCGGGTGATTCACCGCTGTAATCAGCCCCTGACCATCAACGACGATATGCGCAGCTGGTGGCGCCAGTTGCTGATGGGCATGCAGTATGTGTTTCAGCGTAGTGGGCCGATGGCGGTCGGCATCAACCAGGCCGGCGCCTTTTTGAAAACCCGCGTTGAGCTTGATCGGCCCGATATCCAGTTTCACTTCGCAGCCCTGTCGGCTGATCTGCCTGGCGCACCACTGCACGATTTTTCAGGGTTTACGTCCTCGGTCTGCCAGTTGCGTCCCAGCAGCCGCGGACACCTTGAGATCACCAGCACCGACCCCTTTGCCAAGCCCGCGATGCATCCGGGCTATCTTTCCACTGAGCAAGATCAGCAGGCAATCGTGGCCGCTCTGAGGGTAGCCAGGCGCATCGCTGCCCAGCCTGCACTAGCCCACTATATTGTGGATGAGTACAAGCCTGGCCTGTCGCTGGAGCGTGATGATGAACTACTGGAATTTGCCCGCGATAGCGGAGTAACGATCTTTCATCCTTCCGGTACCTGCCGGATGGGCGCTGATGATGACGCAGTGGTGGATTGCACGCTTAAGGTACGTGGTGTGGCTGGTTTGCGGGTGGTGGATTGTTCGATCATGCCGACGTTGGTGTCTGGCAACACCCACGCGCCAGCGGTCATGATTGCCGAGAAGGCCTCTGATCTGATCCTGGCAGAAGCCGATGATTAAGCCCCAGGGGGGCTAGTCCTGGGGTTGTGCAAAAAGCACCGCTGAAGCGACGGCGCGGCGCCAGGTGTTGAGCAGTGCCTGGCGTTGTGACTCATCCATTTGTGGTGTGAACGTGCGTTCAACGCGCCAGAGGCCACCCAGTTCATCCAGTGAACTGAAAACTCCAGATTGCAGCCCAGCCAGTCGAGCTGCTCCCAGCGCTGTGGTTTCCAGTAAAGCAGGACGCTCGACCAGTGTATCGCTGATATCGGCGAGGAACTGCGCCAGCCAGTCGTTGCGTGCCATGCCGCCGTCGATGCGTAGCAGTGCGGGAGATTGGCCGCTATCCTCGGCCATGGCCCCAAGCAGTTCGGCGCTCTGGTAGCAGGCCGCTTCGAGCGTAGCGCGCGCAATGTGGGCTGGGGTGGTGGCACGGGTCATACCGAGTAGCGTGCCCCGGGCGTGGGGGTTCCAGTGCGGGGCACCCAGCCCGGTAAACGCCGGCACCAGGTAAACCCCTTCGTTGGAATCCAGTCCCGCTGCCAGAGTTGCAGTTTCGTTTGCAGAGTCGACCAGGCCCAGTTCATCGCGCAGCCACTGCACACTGGCACCGGCCATAAAAATAGACCCTTCCAGCGCGTAGGTAGCAACCCCCTCAAGCCGGTAGGCAATGGTGGTCAGCAGACGGTGGTGCGAAGCCAATGCTTCGCTGCCGGTATTCAGTATCGCAAAGCAGCCAGTGCCATAGGTACTTTTCAGCATGCCTGGCGCGAGGCAGGCCTGGCCGACCAGGGCGGCCTGCTGGTCGCCGACCAGCGCGCCGACAGCGATGGATTGGCCCAGCACGGCGGTGTCGGTGGTGCCGAAATCGGCTGCACTGTCCTTCACCTGCGGCAGTAGGGATACGGGTATGTTGAACAGGGTCAGCAGCGTTTCGTCCCAGTTCTGCTGGTGGATGTTAAAAAGCGAAGTGCGCGAGGCATTGGTTGCATCGGTCGCGTGCACCTTGCCACCGGTCAGACGCCACAACAAAAAGGTATCCACCGTGCCAAAGGCCAGATCGCCTTTTTCGGCGCTGTGGCGGGCGCCTTCCACGTGATCGAGAATCCAGGCGATCTTGGTGGCACAGAAATACGGATCCAGCAACAAACCAGTGCGGGCGTTGACTTCAACTTCATGACCAGCCTCGCGCAGCCGCTCGCAGGTATCTGCTGTGCGCCGGTCCTGCCAGACAATTGCGTTGTAGATCGGCTCACCGCTGGCGCGATCCCACACCACGGTAGTCTCGCGCTGGTTGGTGATGCCTATACTGGCGAGGGTGCCTTGTGTCTGGGAAAGCACCGCCTGGGTGACAGCAAGCGTAGATGACCAGATATCTTGGGGATCGTGTTCCACCCAGCCATCGTGAGGGTAGTGCTGGGTAAATTCCTGTTGTGCCACATGAAG
>CAJWEF010000019.1 GCA_913031305.1 uncultured Acidiferrobacteraceae bacterium | reverse complement strand
TGGGGGTCCGGGTTTTTCATTGGTCTTTGCTGGTGTTGTTGACGGGGTTATGGCTGACCGGGGAATCCGAGGGCGACTGGATGGAAGTGCACCAGTGGCTGGGCATCTCGGCGCTGGCCCTGGTTCTGAGCCGGATCGCCTGGGGTTTTGTCGGCAGCGAGACCGCACGTTTTGGCCACTTTATTAGAGGCCGCGGCGCCGTTGTGACCTATCTGCGGGGGGTTTTTCATTTCGTGTCGAACACAACCGGGCAGGCCACAACCCGGCCGGCGGCTGGTCAGTGCTGCTGCTGTTGGGTCTGCTTGGCGCCGAGGCTATAACCGGCCTGTTCAGCAATGACGACGTGCTGTTTGATGGGCCGCTGTCCGGTTGGGCGGGCAAAGAGCTGAGCGATGTACTGACCGGTGTGCATCACTTCTTGTTCAACGTACTGTGGGTGGCAATAGTCGTACACGTCGTTGCGGCACTGGTATACCTGATGTTTAAACGCGACAACGCTGATCAGCCAGATTTTGTACAGTCGCTGATCGATGGTCATGTCAGTTTTTTCTCGCGATACTTTTTGTGACAACTGTTGTGGGTGCGGGCGGTCTTAATGAATTGCTCTGTGATCGCTTCCTTGTCGCCTGAAGAAGCAAGTTGCGCCAAAGTGGCAGTCGGGTCAACAAATGCCCCTCATCTTTTCCTGGAAATCATCCCAGTTTTCCCAGATCTCTTCTTTCGCCCGGGTGACGCCAAAGTCACTGCCGGGGATAAAGCCATTGATCGGGAACCGGCTGAGTTTGGCCAGAGCCGCTAGACTGATGCGCCAACCACTGTGAAAGAATCTCATTGCATGGCTCTTTAATTAGAGAGGCTTTATGAAAGTTTGGTAGAGTAACATGGTCATGTTGAAGCTTATACTGCCAAGATATTTTCGCCCAATGGTGGGGTTGGGGTTGGGATTACTGTTAACAGCGGTGTCAGTACAGGCGCTGCCGGAATGCAAGGTGCCCAACGGGTTGAGTACAGATGACCAGGACCATTACTGCATGATCCACACCTTCCGCTGGGCATGTTTACTAGACAAGGGCTACGACATGGATAAGGATAACTGGACGGTTATGCTATGGGATTACGAGGAGTGCACGATTCGCGGCTGTAATCAGTTGCTGCAGCAGACCGGCGCGCTATCCGAAGCGCTTTTTCTCAAAGCATGTAATATCGCGGTGCTTGATCGGCGTTAGTGCCCACGCTGGCACAGCCATCAGCGCGCCGACAGCCCCTGTTCCGAATAAGCCGATAGCACGCGTCACTGTCATTGCCACGGTTCGCGGCTAGCCCCACCGCTTCCTGATGGATCTTATGACGGCACAGTCAATTGTCGATGCAGGTTGAATATTAAGCAGGACGGGGGGTTTGCGTCTTTGGTGCAAAGCGTCTAACTGCGCAGATACGAAGCGCCGTTGACATCAATAATGGCACCAGTAGAGAACTCGGCCCCTGGCGAGGCCAGGAACAGCACGGCATGGGCGACTTCCTCGGGTCGAGCGACTCGCCCGAGCGGGCTCTGATGGCGGATGGCGTCACCATCGGGCCCCTGTAGTACGGTCTTCGCCATATCGGTTTCGACAAAGCCTGGCGCCACCGCGCCGACAAAAATCCCAAGGCCTGCGACGTGCTGGGCCAGTGACTGGGTCATTGCATTCAGCCCTGCCTTGCTGGCGCCGTAGGCCGGGCAACGCGGTTCACCTCTAAAAGCACCACGCGAACTGACATTTACAATGCGCCCACCACCGTGCTCACGCATGTGCTCAACGGCACACCAGCACAGGTTGGCAGGGCCCACAAGGTTGACAGCCAGGGTGCGCTGCCAGGCCGTTTGCCACTTGGCAAATGAGACTTCATCGATGGGGTGGGCTTCGAAGATACCGGCGTTGTTCACCAGGATATCCAGCCCGCCCAGACTTGTAATGACTTCGGTGACGATGCGCTGTGCCGTCGAGGCATCGGCCAGGTCGCCGGCGCAAAGCACATGGCCTGTGCCCTCGAGGCTTGCCAGGGTATCGCGGGCAGCCTCCTGGTTGGCGCGACAGTGCACGGCCACCTGCGCCCCTGCTGAAGCAAACTGGCGTGCCACAGCGCGGCCAATCCCGCGCGAGGCCCCGGTGACCAATACTTTCTTATTGTCGAAGCGCATCGGCACAGATTACCGTATCTGGCCGTTTGCGAGAAGTGGCATCGCACGTGCTGTGGCTATTCGCCGGGGCGGTCTGCCCAGGTGTTGTTGCTCATGGCGTTACTTCCCGGGCCCTCGTAGAATGGAGCGCAGGATCAGGATGTGCTTACAGGAGGAGCGCTATGAGTGACAAGCCAGGCGACGCGGAATTGACCGACGAGGAACTCGATGCCCAGTTGCGCGAGATTGCCGACCAGTTTATTGATCTGGCCAACCAGCAGGCCGAGCGCTTTCATAAGGAGAATATCAGTCAGGGCCTGATGTATGCCGCGGCACGCTTCAATGCCTTTGTGGTGGCCTCGCACGCCGATGACATTGCGGCCTACGACCAGGAGCGCGACCGGGCCATCGAATATTTCGTGGACCAGTATCGGCAGATGTTCACTACCAATCTTGATGATTACCGCAATACTTTTGAGGATCTTAAGTATGCCCATCTGATGTCCAGCCGGCCGAACTGAGATGAAACGCTCAGGACTCAGCGGTATTGGAGTGTGCAACGAGGTCCACGGCAAAGCGGACTACCGACAGGCCAATAGCTGCCCGGCCGGTGCGCCTGGTGGCAAAGCAATTTAGGAGGTGCTACTCGTTTTCGCGGCGGGCGTGTACCGTGCAGGGGGCTTCGGCTCCATTGTCGCTGACCCAAAAGACAATCGGCTGGCAGCAGATTTCGCAGTCTTCTACATATTGATCACCAGCGGTGGCTGGATCAACCAGGGCAGTGAACACCTCGGCGCAGTAGGGGCACTCGATGAGATGTTCTTCCAGTTCCATGATTGCAGTATTGTGCCTGTGGGTCGCAAAAAGTAAAAGACGGCTAAGGCTTCCTCTGCCACGAGCGGGATTTCGAGCTCGTAGGCCAAGCAGCCAAATGATACAAAGCGCAAAATGCACAATAAGGCGAGTGACCCGGTTGCGACCCAACCGGGTCAGCGCGGACGCATGCTCGGGATCGCCAGACAAAAGCCGTGTGGTTGTGCCATTGCCGATAGCATGAGCCTGGGACGACATCACCAAAGGTGAGCTCCAGGGAAGTGCAATCCAAATGAACCCAAAGAGGAAATCTACTTACCGAGTGGGGCCGGGTGACGGTAGACTGGTGGACCCACAAGATTGGCGATATTCATCTTAACGATCTGATCATATGGCTGCACGCAGTGATACCTTGTACGATGCTGCTGGCTGAGGACTGATACTCTTTTGGATCGAACCGAGCGCTTCTACACTATTGACCGCATGCTGCGGGCCCACCAGGGCACCACTTTGCGCCAGATGATGGAGGCAATGGAAGTATCGCGGGCCACCGTGCGGCGCGACCTGGAATACATGCGCGATCGCCTGGCGGCACCCATTACCTGGGACCATGAGGCGCGCCGCTATTGTTACGAAGCGCACTCCGAAGAGGCCGACCGCTACGCTTTGCCCGGGCTCTGGTTTAATGCGTCTGAGGTGCATGCACTGCTGACCATGGAGCATCTGCTTTCCAGTTTGCAGCCTGGCCTGCTGGAGCCGCACATTGAACCCTTACGCAACCGTATTCGCCGGTTACTGGACAGCGGTGACCATCCGGCTGATGAGGTAGCCCGGCGTATCCGCGTACTGCACATGGCGGCCCGCCAGGCAGATAGCGATGTCTTCGGTGCCATCTCCCACGCATTGTTACGTCGTTACCGACTGCAGATCAGGCATCTCAACCGCCGCAGCGGCGAGATCACCGAGCGTACCGTATCGCCGCAGCGTCTGGCACATTACCGCGACAATTGGTATCTCGATGGCTGGTGTCACTTGCGCAATGGTCTGCGCAGTTTCGCTGTTGATGCTATTGAGGGTGCGCAGGTAGTCGAGACGCAACGGGCTAAGAGCGTTAGTGATGCGCAGTTAGAGCAAGTGCTCGGCACCGGCTACGGCATCTTTGCGGGCGATAAAATCCGCCAGGCGGTGCTGCGTTTTTCGCCCGAGGCGGCCCGTTGGGTCGCGCGTGAAAAGTGGCACTCACGCCAAAGCGGCCGTTTGGAGGAAGATGGCAGCTACACACTGACGATTCCCTATGCCGCTGAGACCGAACTGGTAATGGATATCATGCGACACGGTGCCCAGGTAGAAGTCATCGCACCGGACAGTCTGCGCGACACGGTGCGCGAGCGCCTGGCCGCTGCAGCAGCCCAGTATCCCGACTGATTCACTTGAACCCACCTCAACACGTTGCCCCCGGGTTGTCTGGCAACATCCGGGGTATCGGCTGGATGGTGTTGACCGGGGTGATGTTTGTCGGGGTTACTGTTGCGGTGCGTTATCTTGGCACCTCAATCAACCCGGTGCAGGCAGGCTTCATCCGCTACGCCTTTGGTTTGGTGATGGTGCTGCCGTTGTTGTCGCGTGCCGGGGTGTTCTCGCTGCATTCCAAGCGGATCGGTTTTCATGCACTTCGTGGTTTGGCCCATGGCTGCGGTGTGATGTTGTGGTTTTTTGCCATGAGTCGTATCCCCATCGCCGAAGTGACAGCGCTGGGATTCACCGCGCCAGTCTTCACGACGCTGGGCGCGGCACTGTTTTTACGTGAGCGGTTACGGAGTTACCGCATAATCGCCATTCTCGCGGGCTTTGCCGGAGCGCTGCTGATCCTGCGCCCGGGATTTCGGGAGATCGATATCGGCGCCTTAGCGCAGGTGGCTGCCGCGCCGCTTTTCGCTTGCTCCTTTTTAATGGCCAAGTCGGCCACTCGTACCGAGTCCAGCACCATGATCGTGGTGATGCTCTCGGTGTTCTGCACACTCACCCTGGCTTTACCGGCGCTTGCGGTGTGGCGCAACCCAACGCTCGAAGAACTGGGGCTGTTGCTTGCTACGGCAGCGCTGGCCACGGCCGGCCACTACTGCATGACCCGGGCCTTCAAGGTGGCCGAAGTGTCGGCGGTGCAGCCCTTTACCTTTTTGCAACTGGTCTGGGCGACTTTGCTAGGTTTGATACTCTTTGACGAACATCCTGACCTTTGGATCGCTTTGGGTGGCGCTCTGATCGTTACTGCCGCCACCTGGATGGCCCACCGTGAGGTACGATCTTAACGCGATTTGACTGACGTGGATTAGTTGGCAAGCGTAATGCTGGTACCATAATAGTAGAAACCTGAAGCGTTGTTCGGGAGGGAACAGATGATCGACTACGCCAGCGGTGCCATGGTGGCGGGCCAACAGTCCTCGCGCCAGGCCCCACCAGCCGGGGGCCAAGGTGCCGGGCCCGGGCCGGATTAAGCCCGACTCACATTATGCAACAAAGCATTTTCTCAGCTACCCACCATGAAGCCACGCAGTCCCCTTAAGCAACTGTCGACCCACGAGGTCACCAACATGCCACCTCACCTGGGTGATCAGGACCTGTGGGCTGATGACCGGGCGCTGCGTGAGTGGCTTGCCCACTGCGGTGGAGACAACCACGTCAGTCACATGGCAAAAGCCGGGAAGGTCGCCGGGCTGGATGAGACTTTCGACAAGGCCAACCAGGCGAACCGTTGCGTTCCGGAGTTACAGGCCTTTGATCGTTATGGCATGCGGATTAACGCGATCGAGTTCCATCCGGCCTATCACGATCTGATGCGCCTGGCGATCTCTCACCAGGTGCATAACTTCGCCTGGCACAATGAAGGACGTGCCGGCCATCTCGGACAGGGCGCTCTTACCTATATGTTCAGTCAGCCTGAGGGTGGTGTCATGTGTCCGATGGCGATGGCCTATTCGGTGGTGCCCAGTTTGCGCACCACCCCCAAAATCGAAGCCCAGTGGATGCCGCGCATCCTGTCTGATGTCTATGACTCTCGCGATATTCCAGTGACAGAAAAGACCGGCGCGCTGGTCGGCATGTTTATGACGGAGAAGCAGGGCGGCTCGGACGTGCGCTCCAATTCGACTGTTGCGGTGCCCATGGGGCTTGAGTCTGGAATTGGTGCCGACTATCTGCTAACCGGTCACAAGTTTTTCTGTTCGGCGCCGATGGGTGATGCTTTTCTGGTGCTGGCCAATACGAACGACATGGGCATTTCCTGTTTCCTGGTGCCGCGCTGGCGAGCGGATGGCCAGCGCAACAATCTGGCTATTCAGCGGATAAAGGACAAGTTGGGTAATCGCTCTAATGCTTCCACCGAAATCGAGTTTCAGGACACCTACGGAGTTATGCTGGGCGAGGAAGGCCGTGGTGTCCGTACCATCATCGATATGGTGACTGGTAACCGCATCTACTGCGCCATGTCTTCGGCCGGGATCATGCGCCAGGCGCTGGTGCAGGCACTGCATCACACCTCGCACCGTTCAGCGTTTAACAAGCGCCTCATTGAACAGCCGCTGATGCAAAACGTGCTGGCTGATATGGCCATTGAGGTTGAGGCGGCGCTGGCGCTGGGGATGCGCGTGGCGAGCGCAATGGATCATAGTGGTGACCCAAGCGAAGCCGCATTGGTCCGGGTCGGCACCGCGGTTGCCAAGTACTGGAATACCAAGCGTTGCCCTTATCTGGTGTTTGAAGCCCTGGAGTGTCATGGTGGCCCGGGTTATATAGAGGAAAGCATCATGCCGAGGCTTTATCGCGAGGCACCGGTCAACTCGATCTGGGAAGGTTCGGGCAATGTTATCGGCCTGGACGTGTTACGTGCCGTGAGTCGTGAGCCTGAAGTGGTTTCAGTGTTCATGGCAGAGGTAGAAAAAGCGCGTGGTAACGACGCCAACCTGGATCGACTCATCGACGATCTGCATGCGGAGTTCAATGATCCGGATGGCATGGAAGTCCGGATGCGCATGATCACCGAAATGATGGCGCTGGCGTTGCAGGGCGCGCTGCTGACGCGCAATGCCCCCGCAGTTGTGGCTGAAGCCTTCTGTGCCTCGCGCCTGGCACCGCGTTATCGTGGCGCCTTTGGCACATTGCCTCGTGGGAGCGATCTGGATTCGATTATCGCCCGCGCCATGGCAGACTGATTCAACCTGGATTCGGCCGCAGGTCCAAGGTATCAGCGCCTGCTTGGATGCAAGCGCATTCCCAAGAAGTACCCATAGCCTGAAACCCCGCGACATTGGGTTGCAGAATCACCGGGTGAGCCTGCCAGCACGCATAATCTCAGCCATGCCTGTATGCTCATCAGACCCTGTCGATAGCCCCTGATGCTGCATCTTTATCACGCTAGCCGTCTGGAGGATCTGGCCGAGCGCCTGACCAGAGACCTTGAGAGGCCGGTGGGGCCTGTGTTGACTCCACAAATCGTCGCCGTATCGAGTGCCGCGGTTGGTCAGTGGCTGACACTGGAATTGGCCCGGCGCCACGGCATCAGCGCCAACGTGCAATGGCTGTTGCCGGCCAGGCTGCTGTGGCGGGTGTTTCGTGATGTGTTGAGTGATGTACCCAAGGCCAACGCGTTTTCAGCCGAGGTTCTGGCCTGGCGCGTGCTGGCGGTGTTGCGCGATACCACTTTCGTCAAGCAGCACAGCGCGCTGGCGCACTACCTCGCCGATGCCAGTTCGTTGCGTCATTGGCAACTGGCGCGCCAGATGGGCCGACTGTTTGAGCAATACCTGGTTTTTCGACCCGATTGGATTGACCGCTGGGAGCGCCATGGCGCTGATGAGTGGCAGGGTGCGTTGTGGCAGCGTGTCATCAGCGTCGGAGATACGCGCCACTGGCTCAAGTTGCGCAACGAACTGTTCGGCGCACTGCACAAGAACTCACCAGTTGCTGGTGGTCTTCCCAAGCGGCTTTCCCTGTTTGCGCTTACCGGTCTGTCGGGGGCATTGCTCGAATTGCTCTCGCGTCTGGCAGAGCACACCGAGGTACACATTTATCACCTTAACTTCAGCGGCGGTTTCTGGGCTGATATTGTCAGCGACCGCGAACGGGCTCGCCTGATCGCGACCCAGGGGGAGGGCGTAGACGAGTACCTGGAAAGAGGCAACCGGTTGTTGGCTTCTATGGGTCGACTGGGCCGCGAACACCTTGCCCAGTTGTTGCAGCTTGAATCGATCGAGTCAGAAACTTACCGTGCCCCGCCGCGTGACACCGTGCTTGGGGCTATTCAGGCAGATATTGTGGAACTACGCGATGCCGATCAAGCGACGCCGTTTGTTGCTACGGCCCAGGATCGCTCGATCCAGGTCCATATCTGTCACGGACCCATGCGCGAGATCGAGGTGCTGCATGACCGCCTGCTGGATGCTTTTGAGCGTGATCCGGATCTGACACCGGCCGATGTGCGGGTCCTCATTCCCCGGCTCGCTGAATACGCCCCATTGATTGAATCGGTGTTTGGCGCTGCGACCGGGCAACGTCATATTCCCTGGCACCTGGCCGAGCGCGCCCTGGATGATCACAGCCCTTTAGTACATGCTTTTCTGGAACTGCTGCGATTACCCGAGGGTCGCCTTGATGCGCAACGGGTGAGCGCCCTGCTGGATATCCCGGTACTGCGGGCTCGTTTTGCGCTCGCCGAGGTCGACCTCGAACAGGTCATGCAGTGGATACGGGAGCTGGGTATCCGCTGGGGGGCCGATGCCGACTCGCTGGCGGCGATGGATCTACCCATCAGTGGCACTCACACCTGGCGCGCTGCGACCGACCGGCTGTTGCTGGGTTTTGCGCTAGGCGATAGCGATGAACCGGTTGCCGGCTGCATGCCGGCTCCGCCGGGTGATGCCACGCTGGCACAGGTGGTCGGGCGCTGGCGCTCTTTCCTCGAACAGCTAATCGGCCTGCACGAGACATTGTCTGGCACATACCCACTGTCGCGATGGGTGTCGTTGTTCAATCAGGTGTTGGATCGATTTTTTCTTCCCGGCCCCGAGGAAACTGATAACCTGGTGCGACTGCGTCAGCAATTGGCCGCACTGGCCGGTGACGGGGCAATTGCAAACTTTAATGAGCCGCTGATACTGCCGGCGGTACGTGATGCGCTGGAGGCGCGCCTGCGTGGCGCCAGCGGCGGGCGCTTTATGAGCGGTGGCGCCACCTTTGCCACGCTGGCTCATGGTCGCTGCCTGCCGGCGAAACTGCTGTGCCTGGTGGGCATGAACAGCGAGGATTTCCCCGGGCGCGACAGTAGTTATGGCCTGGACCAGATGGTTGCCCAGCCCCGCTGTGGAGACCGGCGCCGGCGCGACGAAGACCGCCATGCTTTTTTAGAGGCCATGAGCTGCGCGCGTTCGGGTTTGTACATCAGCTACAGTGGCGCCAGCGCGCGGGACGATAGCGTGCAGCCGCCCTCGGTGGTAGTCAGTGAACTGCTCGAGCAGGTCGATGCCTTATCTGAAGAGGGCGCTTTGTCCCAAGCGCTGACGATCCGTCATCCGCTTCAGCCATTTAGCCGGCGTTACTTCAGCGCCGAGCCGGGTTTGTTCAGTTATGCGTGTGAGATGGTCCCGCCGGGCGGTTTGCGTCGGCCCAACACCACACCTTTGTTTGATGGGCCTCTCGCACCGCCGCTACCGGGCGAGCTATCGCTGGATGGCCTGGTCGACTTTCTGGCTAATCCGGCACGCGCCCTGTTGCGAGGCCGTCTTAATGTGGTGCTCGAGCCAGGTGCAGGCCAGCTGCCCACGCGCGAGCCGATGCAGCTGGACGGACGATCACGCCGGGCGGTGGCGCGGGCAGCACTGGAGGCACAACTGCAGGGTATGGGCGAGGCCGAGCTCGCAGAGCGTGTCCGGCTAGGCGGTCAGTTACCCCCGGGGACGCCCGGCGAATTAGCCATGAGTGAGCAGTGGTGTCAGGCCGCGCCGGTTGCCACACTGCTGGAGCCTCTGCTGGCGTCGCAGGCGTTTTTGCCCCTGTCAGTCAGCGTGATGGTGGGGGATTGGCAACTGACCGGCGCGCTGGAAAACGTTGGCCGGTCTGGTCAGATTCTCTGGTCGGTTGAATCGCCAAGCCCCTGGGTGATGCTGCGGGCCTGGTGCGCACACCTGTTGCTGAATATGGCAACAGACGCGCCATCACACCATACCCGTCTTGTCAGCCCCAACGGGGTCGCTACCTTTGCTCCCGAGCACGATCCCGGTCAGTCGCTCTGGGAAATACTGGCGCTTTACAGCGAAGGCATGTGTCGGCCATTGCCGTTTTTTCCCCGCAGTGCCTGGAAATTTGTCAACGCGCCGCGTTCTCCACGCTCTGTGGCCTATCAGACCTGGATGGGTTCGGATTTTGGCCCAGGCCAGGGCGAATCATCCGATCCGTATTTCGCTCTGGCTTTTCGTGACCGCCTCGGCCAGGCGCTGGACGAGGAGTTTGAATCGCTGGCTACGCAATTGCTGGGCACTCCCAAAGAGCGGCTACAGGAGCAGAACTCATGATGGTGCGATCGCTGGACCCTGTTACGGTCGCGCTGCAGGGCGTCAACCTGGTTGAAGCCGCTGCCGGTACAGGTAAGACCTGGACCATCACCGTGCTGTACCTGCGCTTGCTACTTGAAGGTGAGATGCAGGTGGGGCAGATACTGGTGGTCACCTATACCCGGGCGGCCACCGGCGAGCTGCGCCAGCGCTTACGCGGTGCATTGACCAAGGCGCTTAACGCTTTTGCCGGGAAAGGCGATGGGGATGATCCGCTGGTCGGGCCGTTGCTGTTGCGCTACCCCGATCACCATGCGTGTGCCTTGAAATTGCGTCGCGCCATAGCCGATTTTGACCAGGCTGGAGTTTTCACTATTCACGGGTTTTGCGAGCGTGTGCTGGGCGACAGCGCTTTTCAGAGCGCCATCACTTTTGAGACCGAGGTGCTTGTCGATGAGCGCGCCCTGCTGGGCGAGGTGGTCGATGACCTGTGGCGCCGGGAGATTTACCCTGCGAGTCACACCTGGGTGGGTTGGCTGGCCAGTCACAAGCAGCTGCGCAGTGGCGACGACCTGCTGGCGCTGTTGGCGCCGTTGATCGGCAAGCCATATCTGGCGGTCGCAGGGCCCGTTTCGGCGCCACCACCAGCGCAGCTTGAGGGCCCACTGGCCGATGCCTACCACTCGATCGCCCAATCCTGGCGCGAGCAGGGCGAGGTGGTCAGCCAACTGCTGCTGGATCCGGATACAGGCCTGAACCGTCAGCGTTATCCGGTGAAATCTCTGCCCAAGTGGCTGGCGCAACTCAATGCTCTGTTGTCGGGGCCAACACTGGATTTTGCACAGCTCAAAGCCTTTAAGCCTTTAGAGAAACTTGGCAGCTCTTTTCTTTTAAGCCCAGCGGCAACGCGCAAGAACGCCGACCCACCAGTACATCCTTTTTTTGACGAGGTCGATTCGCTGCTTTCGTGTTTTGCGGCTTATCAGGATGCTGCGAGCGCTCACTACGTGACCTGGCTGAACCAGATGCTGAGTCGCGCCGATGCCGCACAACGCGAGCTGAAAACCGAGCGCGGCGTACAAGCCTACGATGATTTGTTGCTGAACCTGGACGCGGCAGTGCAACCGGGTATCGGTGATGCACTGCTGCAGCAGTTGCGCGGCGATTATCAGGCAGCGTTGCTGGATGAGTTTCAGGATACCGATCCGGTGCAGTACCAGATTTTCAATACAATCTACGGTGCTGGCGCGCAACCGGTCTTTCTGGTCGGTGACCCCAAACAGGCAATCTATTCTTTTCGGGGTGCAGATCTTTTTGCCTATCTTAAAGCTCGTGCTGGCACTGCCCATCGTTACACACTGGACACCAATCACCGCGCTACGCCGGAGCTGGTCAAGGCGGTGAATACCGTGTTCTCGCATCGTGCGCCTACGGGCAGCTTTGTTTTTGACGAGATCCCTTTTAACAAAGCGGTCTCAGCCGCAACTGCGCCGCACCTGATTGACGACGATATGGCAGCACCGCTGGTGTTCTGGCCCATAGACCGGCAAGAACCCGGGAAGCTGGTAACCAAAACTGACGCCAGAGCACTCGCCAGCATCAGCATGGCAACAGAGATTCGCCGGTTGCTGTCTAATGCCACCGCGTTGGGGGATCGGTTGCTGGCGCCACGCGATATTGCGGTGCTGGTGCGCAACCATACCGAGGGGGTCACGGCGCAGCGAGCGCTGATTGCAGCCGGAATCCCGTGCGTGCGCCAGGGTCAGCAGAGCGTTTATCAGAGTCATGAAGCCATGGAACTCGAGCGCGTGCTGCAGGCGATTTCCCAGCCGCGCCGTGAGGCGCTGGTGCGCTCTGCACTGTTGACGGATCTATTGGGCGTGGACGTGTCGGCACTGATGCAACTGGAGTGCGAGGCGACTGTTTGGGATGCCTGGCTGGCACGTTTTCACCACTACCATGAGCGTTGGCGTGACAGCGGCTTCATGCGTATGTTTCGCGAACTGACCGCATCCGAGGATGTGCTGCAACGCCTGGCCGGATTTGCCGACGGCGAGCGGCGTCTGACCAATCTGTTACATCTCGCCGAGTGCATCCAGTCCATGGCAACAAAACATACTGATATAGCTGCGGTAATGAGCTGGCTGGGTGCCATGCGCAACCAACCCCCAGTGGCTGACGAAAACTCGCTACTGCGCCTTGAAAGCGATGAGGACCGGGTGCGTATCGCCACGGTACATGCCAGCAAAGGCCTGCAGTATCCAGTGGTGTTTCTGCCTTTTGCCTGGGATGGTACCTTGCGCAGTGGCCGCGCCAATACCGTGGCTTTTCACGACCCCGATGCGCAGAACCAGGCAACGGTTGATTTTGGCTCGGCTGATCTTGAGCGTCACCGGGCCCGCGCCGGGGTTGAAGAACTGGCCGAGAACCTACGGGTGTTTTATGTTGCTCTGACCCGCGCGCAAAGCCGTTGTTATCTCGCCTGGGGCGCGGTTAACGGCGCACCCACCTCGGCGCTGGCCTGGCTTTTGCACCGGCCGCTGCCTGGCGGTGTGCCGAATGACCCAACTGAACTGGCGCGAGAGTTTGCCGGACTGTCGGACGACGATCTTAGCGATGCACTGGATTCACTCGCTGCCAACAGCGAAGCGACCATCGCGATATGCCCCCTGCCAAGCTCGAGTGGCATCGACTCTGTAGCGCAAGATGACGCGGTGTCTTCACTCAAGGCGCGGAGAGCGCAACGCCGACTACAAAGCGCGTGGCAGATGGGCAGTTTCAGTTCGATGACCACAGGGCACGACAGCGCACTGCCGGATTTTGACTCGCAGCTTGGGCGAAGTCGCGCTGATGAGGCTGGTGGATTTTTTGCTTTTCCCCGCGGAGCACGGGCGGGCACCTGTGTGCACCGGGTGTTCGAACTCATTGACTTTAACGCAGCCGATCTTACGGCGCGCCGGCAAACGGCAGGCCAGGTGCTGGCTGAGCATGGCTTTGATGATAAATGGACCAATGTCGTTGATCAGATGCTGGATAAAGTGCTGCAAAGCCCGCTGAATGATGACGGACTGCATTTGGGCACTCTGGCGCACACCGATCGTGTTGACGAGATGGCCTTTTGTTACCCGGTAGATGCGCTGGATGCAATGCACTGGCGCGAGGTGCTGGTGCGAAACACCGCCAGGTTGCATCCGGCATTGCGCTTGGGGCTAGACGACTGGCACTTTGAACCTCTGGCGGGGTTCATGCACGGTTTTATCGATCTGGTGTTTCAGGCTAGCGGGCGCTACTACCTTGTGGACTACAAGTCCAACTACCTGGGCAGCGATCTTGGCGCCTACGATGCAACGGCACTTAACACCACGATGCACAGCTCGCATTACACCCTGCAGTACCTGATCTATACCGTGGCACTGCATCGCTGGCTGCACACACGCATCCCTGATTACAGCTATGAGCATCACTTTGGTGGCGCCTACTATCTTTTTTTGCGGGGGATGGACCCAAGCCATCCCGGTAACGGGGTGTTTTTTGATCGGCCATCGGCGGATTTAATTGAGGATCTCGACGCCCTGATGGGTGGCCCATCGTGAGCGCCATGATGAAACACCTGCAGCAGGCCTGCCGGGCTGGCCAGCTGCCCGATATTGCACTGCACTTTGCCGGTCTGCTGTACCGGCTCGACCCTAACGCCGATGAATCGGTCCTGCTGGCCGGGGCTCTCGCCGGTGAGCGGGTGATATCAGGCGAAGTCTGTATCGATCTGGTGCGCCTTGCTAGTAGCACGGTTTTTGACAGCGACGATGCCCCGGGGATGAGTACGCCCGACCTTGATGTCTGGCAACAGGCGCTCAAGAGTTCGCCGCTTATCAGTGATGGCACCGCAACGGCACCGTTAGTCATCACGCCTGACGGGCGCTTGTATCTGTATCGTTACTTTGAACTTGAGCGACGGCTGGCTGAACTGATTGTGCAGCGCACGCAGATCTGCGATGTTTCTATAGATTCGACACAACTTGAAGCCGCCCTGGAGGCGCTGTTTGCTGATGATGCGACAAGCGCTGATCAGCGCAACGCTGCAACGCTTGCAGTGCGCAACCGATTTACGGTCGTAAGCGGTGGGCCAGGCACAGGTAAAACAGCGACGGTGGTGCGCATCCTGGCTTTGTTATCGCGACTTGAACTCGTTGCCCCCGAACGCATGCTGCTGTGCGCCCCCACCGGCAAGGCAGCTGCCCGGCTGCGCGAAGCACTGGCGGACACCCTGCCGGCAGTCACGCCTGGCGATACCTTGCCCGCCGATGCCGTTACCGCGCACCGACTGCTGGGCTGGCGGCCGGGCAAAAAGCCGCGCTATCACGCTATGCGACCCCTCAATTGCGATTTGCTGGTGCTGGACGAAGCTTCAATGGTGGATCTTGCACTGATGGTCAGCATCCTTGAAGCCTTGCCAGCGCACGCGCGGCTTATTCTGCTGGGAGATCGCGACCAGTTGGCGTCAGTGGAGGCGGGCGCTGTGCTCGGGGATATCTGCCGCGCGGCCGATAGCGGCCCACTGGCTGACACCCTGGCCCCACTCACTCATAACTGGCGTTTTGGCGCGCAAAGCCCTATTGCCGCTCTGGCGAGTGCCGTTCGTGAGGCGAGGGTGACCGATGCTCTGACGCTGCTGAATGACCCCGCTAGCGCGCAGGTTAGCCTGCAAGTGGCGCAAGAGGACGCCGCCCTGGATGGGTTGCTGGCAGAGCAAGTCACACCGGTGTATGCCGAGGTCGCACGACTGGTGCGCGAGGGTGCTGAGGCAAAAGCCGTGTTCGAAAAGTTAGGATCATTGATGGTGCTGTGCGCGCATCGTACCGGGCGCCGCGGTGTCACTGACCTCAACCGACGGCTGAGTGCCCAGCTTGGTACCGGCGGCGCGCTGTCACCGGGGTTACCCGCTTATCCCGGCCAGCCGCTGATGGTGACCCGAAACGACGCGGCATTGGGTCTTTTTAACGGTGATATCGGTGTGGTGATGCCGGATGCGGACTCCCCGGGGCGCCTGCAGGCGGTTTTCATAGATACGGCTGGGGATGAGCATGCGGTAAGCCTTGGTCGCCTGCCTGAGCATGAAACAGCCTACGCCATGACGGTGCACAAGTCACAGGGTTCGCAGGCGCGCCAGGTGGTACTGGTCTTGCCGACACAACTCTCACCGGTACTCTCACGCGAACTGATCTATACCGGTATTACCCGAGCTGAGCAATCGCTTGCGATCTGGGCTGCACACGAGGTGCTCGCCGGCGCGATAGGCCGTAGTGCGCAACGGGCGACTGGCCTGGCCGATCGGCTGCAGGGGCGGTCAGCGAGCGGACCATAATCAAGAGTTGTTCGGGTTGTTAGGCTGCACTTTTATTGATTGCTATAGATTTAGCGATAAAAATAAGGCACACACCTCCCAAATAGAGCAGGGTTGAGAACCATAAGGGACCAAAAATATTTACTAGAGCTTCCATTGTGCTTTCTTTCGTTTAAAGTGTTTTTTGGCAATTCAAGACTCGAAAGAAGTATCTCGGGAGCGCGGCAAGGAAGCGTAATCAATGCGCGCCAATCTTTGGTTTTAGAGCAGACTCAACAATCGCTTCAACAACGGGGTTAGAGCGTTCTCCAGTATGGTAGCCAGGACGATGCCAAGCGCAATGGATAATGTCAGTTTCCAATATGTGATCTTCATATTTTTCTCCAAGAATGTGAGGCGAGCAGTTACAGGTATCCCATTGCAAAGCTCTACCCTTATTGGTGTTCCAGGTAATGTAACTGATGATCCAACAATGGATTAATCATCCAGGCTAGCCCGGTGCATACAGCTGTTTGGTGCGGCTCGGCTTTTTGAGGGTATTTTCCGATAGCCTCCAGACCATATTAGCTACAAACATCACCACCACAAGGATGGCAAAGGCGGCTATCGCGTAGCGCCAGTCCTTGGCCATAAAGACAAAGCGACAACCGGCAGTAGAACCACCAGCCCTGCTGGATCGTCTATACCGAGCAACTTTCCGGTTAATGCCATCACGGTATCCATCACTTCACTCCATGACCGTCTTTATGCAGACTGGTTTTATCTCAGTTACTGCCGAGCGGCAATAAAGTTCACCATCAACGACGATCCACCCGGATAAGGCTTGGGCCCCACTAGCAGTTAGAACTCCCACGGATCAGCCTGGCTTAGCGGCTGGCATCATTACGGGGCAGGAATCTGAAACTGTATCGTGTGGTTTCAGGGGTAGGCGAGGAACTCCTCGGCGGGCGCGCTGTCGCCGTGCAGATCGATCAACCGGTCGATCTCATCGTATAACGTCTGCTCCTCATCGTCTTCGATTTCACCGATGCCAATGAGTTCAGCGACCAGTCCGTCGTGCAACGTACGACGTACCTGGCCGAGCGTGGGCGGCCCGATATCGCTGTTGTAGTCGATACAGTTCTCGATGACGTTGGAGAGGATTTCACTGGCCCGGGGGCGCACGAAACTGTCAGCCGCAGCATCGCCGAAACTTTCCACCAGGGCGTCGAGTTCTTCACTCACAGAGTCGTGGTCAGCCGGGTCAATCAGGCCGTTATCACTCATCTGCTCCAACAGGTCGGTTTCCATCATCGCCTGTACCATCAGCAAAGTGACCGGCAGATCATCCTCGGCGGTGTTGATGACGTATTGCAGTGTCACCGACAGTTCACTGCTGACTTCTTCGCTGATATCTTCAGATATGTTCATGCAGGCCTGGAATTCCGTTTGCTGCAGGCCATTTTGCCCCAGTCACATGGCGATGGCAAAGGAGTGCCTGATGTTGCAGGATCTTAAGCCGTGCCAGGCCCGGGATAGACCAGAGTACCCGTACCCGGTAGCGGCGAAGGGTATTACAATGGTTGTGCTGGAAGGTGCCTCCATGATTCCCCTGCACGACGACAATCCCACACGAATCACGCCGATAGTCACCATTGCCCTGATTGGACTTTGCGTGATGGCGTTTTTCTGGCAGTTATCACTTGGCCCGAGCCAGGAGGAGGCGCTGTATGCGCTGGGCGTGATTCCGGCAGTGATCTTTGACAAGGCACAGTTGGCGCCGCAGTTGGCATGGGTAGACCCGGTACTGACCCCGTTTACCTCTATGTTTCTGCACGGGGGCTTCATGCATCTGGGTGGCAACATGCTGTACCTGTGGATCTTTGGCAATAATATAGAAGACGCTATGGGCCACGGTCGGTTTATCGTCTTTTATCTGTTGTGCGGTGTGGTAGCCGTGTTTGCCCAGGCGCTACCCGATCCCGAATCCACTATCCCGATGATCGGTGCCAGTGGCGCGATCTCTGGGGTGCTCGGCGCTTACCTGCTGTTGTTTCCGCACGCCCGGGTACTGGTGGCCTTGCCGTTGGGCTTTTATATCCACACCATGTCACTTAAGGCCGCGGTGGTGCTGGGTATCTGGTTTGCGATGCAGATTTTCAGTTCGCTTAGCGCCGGCGATGGTCCAGGGGTTGCCTGGTTTGCTCACATCGGCGGTTTTGTAGCCGGGGTGGTGCTGATTCCCTGGTTCAAGTACCCTGAAGTACGGCTGTTTGCTCCGGCGCGCTCAGGTGGACGTTGGCACCGGCGTGGACGCAAGCACTGAACCGATGATCGCAAACGCCCCGCAATATCTTTTTGCTCCGGCCGACAAGCCCTCCCTGCCATTGCACGAGGCTCCCCTGGTTGAGGCGACTGACGACTCGGTTCAAGGTTATGGTTGTCTCATCGATCATCCCGATGATATCGACATCGAGATTGTGCGTTGGCCTGCCACCGGTTGGCGAAAAGTGGACGAGGACAGCGGCGACGAGGCCGGCTGGGTAGAAGGCATCTTCCACGGTGAGTGGCAAGGCGACGTGCTTTATGGGCACAACGAGGCAGTCTCGGGTCATTACGTGCTGGGTTGGTCAACCACCGACCCGCAGTTGGCCTCCACCACCCAACAGACGGTGCCCCGGGACCAGGTGCTGTTGTGGCACACTATCACCCCGATGGCGCCCAGTTGTTTTTCCCACAGGATCGCAGCGCTTTTGTCGTGCCTGTCGCTTTACCCGGCGATGATCTGGCGGTGGAACAGGTGATTGCGCTGTGGTGTGACGGCAGCCGGGGCCTGTACATCCACCCCGGGATCTGGCACGACGGCATCTTCCCAGCTGCCGAACGCCAGCGCTTTTTAGATCGCCAGGGCCGGGTTCATGCGCGGGTGAGTTGCGACCTCACGGCTGAGTTCGGGGTGTACCTGTCAGTGCCTTTGGTACAAGGCTGAGCCTTCGCCCGCATTGGTTTTGGATTTCCTGCAGATGCGCTGGCCTCGCCAGCGGTTCTCAATACAGTACACTGACTTCGATCACAGCCGATTAGCCGTTATCGCCGAGCGCGATTATGATTAGTCCCACTGCCGGTACGGTTGATGCCTAAACTCAGGAATAGATCATAAGGAAGACTGTCATGGTCAAGACGATGGACGATATTCTCCACCCGGGCTTAAGTGATGCACCCCCCGGCTACCCTCATGCCCCGCCAGGATGGTCACCAACGGATGGCGAGCAGGCAATAGCCGATTACGGGCTGGTTTTGGGAGCGGACCACTGGAAGGTAGTATGTGCGCTGCAGGAATACTTTGCGCGCCACGAGAATCAGGTCAACAACCTGCGCGAATTGCACGATGCACTGGAAGAGAAATTTCACCGCCAGGGCGGGCGGCGCTACCTGTTCCAGCTTTTTCCCAAGGGTCCGGTGGTACAGGGCTGTCGACTGGCTGGGCTGGAGGTGCCCGCAGGGCGCAACGACCCCGCATCGGGCGCCACTTTCTGAATCGACTGGAATCAGGCTGCGCCGGACGCTCAAGCTTGGGGGCGTTTGCCCGAGTGAAGTGACAGGTATAGTCCTACGCCGATGATCAGGGCGATGCCGGCGAATGCCCAGCTGTTGGGAATATCGCCAAACAACCAATACCCCAGCAGTACCTGCATGATGATCTCGGTATACAGGAAGGGGGCCAGCAGTGAGGCCTCGGCGTATTCGAAGGCGCGGATCAACAGCAGGTGGCCACTGGCACCGATAATGCCCAGCGCTCCCATCAGCACGAGGTCCACGGGTGTGGGTGGAATCCACACCAGCGGGACCAGCGCGCTCATCAGCACGAAGCCGCCGACACCCTGCCAGGCCAGCATCACCAGCGGTGGCGTGTTGCCACTTAGCAGTCGGGTCGAAAGAAAATACAGAGCAAAGAAAAAAGCCGCTGCCAGTGCCAGAAGACTGGACCACTGAAACTCGCCAAAGCCGGGCTGGACAATCAGTACCACGCCACCTAAACCGAGCGCACAGGCGATCCAGCGCCCCAGGGGCACCCGCTCGCGCAGAAACAACCCCGAGAGCATGACTATGATAACCGCGTCAAAAAAGATCAGGGCTATGGCATCAGCCAGTGGAATGGTGCGGATGGCAGCGAAAAAACAAAGGGTTGCCCCCATCAGGCATAGCCCGCGGCCGATCTGCAGTGCTGGGAGCGGCGCCAACAGCACACCACCACCATGTCGCCACAGCGCGATTGGCAATACCAGCAGGAAATGAAAGAAGAACCGGGCCCAGACCAGTTGCAGCACCGGGTAGCGGCTGCTCAGCAGTTTTGCCAGAGCATCCATGAACGGTACGATCACCATTGCGCCGATCATCAGGGCAATGCCGCGGCTCGGCTGCAAAGGCAAATTAGAGGTCAAGTTTGATAATAATTACAGGTTGCCCTCGGTCCGAAAGGGATAAAAGGGCGCACCCGGGTATGATAGCGTCTCTGGGCTGGTGTTTTGCCCCGATTACATGCGACATGTCTGCCCGCCTCCAGTCGATGGATAGTTACCAGATCATCAAGAACATACACGTTAGCTGCGCGGGGTTATCGATTGCCGGTTTTGTGTTGCGCAGTGCCTGGGTGCTACGCGGTTCACCGAGTGCCCAGCACCGCTTGACCCGGGTGGTGCCTCACTTTATCGATGCCGCTTTGCTGCTAAGTGCGCTGGGCCTGCTGTATCTATCGGCGTATCGCCCAAGCGGGAGTGACTGGCTGACCTTCAAACTGGTGGGTGTGATTCTCTATATTGCGTTTGGCATGGTCGCGCTGCGTGCAGGCCGTACGATGGGGCAGCGGGCTATCGCAGTTGTCGCGGCTCTGATTGTTTTCGCTTATATCGTAGCTGTTGCCTTGACCGGCCAGCGCTGGCCTTTTGCCTGAACCGAGCCCTGGTGCCGATGGCTGACACAAGCAACCCGCCCACCATGGTTTTTGCCGTGGTTATCACCTACCAGCCAAATCTGGAAGCTCTGGGGACGGCGCTTGAGCGGCTTGTCGGGCAAGTCGACACGGTGCTGATCATTGATAACGGCTCCGACAATGCGCAAGTGGTCGCGCAGTTGGTCGAACAGCACGCTTTCGCGCGCTTTAGCGGGGTGCCACAGAATCGCGGGCTCGGCTGGGCGCACAACGAAGGCTTGCGCACCGCTCTGGCCCACAGTGCCGACGCTGTGCTGTTGCTCGACCAGGACAGCCTGCCGCGCCCGGGGATGGTTGCTGCGCTGGTTCACGCGCTGGACGAGCAGCGCCGTGCCGGTGTGCGTGTGGCAGCGGTAGGCGCGCGTTATCTTGGCACCGATCGGGGTCACCCGTCGTATTTTGTGCGCTTTGACCGGCTGCGTTTCAGGCGATGTTTTTGTCGTGCCGATCAGCCCGGCTCGACAGTGCCGGCCGACATGCTGATCTCCTCGGGCGCGCTGTTTAGTCGTGATGCACTGGAGGCGCTCGGGTTGATGGACGAGGCGCTTTTTATCGACCATCTCGATACCGAGTGGTTTTTGCGGGCGGGGGCTGCGGGCTGGCGCTCTTTCGGGGTATGCGATGCGGTCATGGATCATGGACTGGGCGAGCGCACGGTGCGGGTGTGGCTCGGCCGTTGGCGTTACCTGCCAGTACATCAGCCGTTTCGCTACTACTACGTGTATCGCAACAGCATGCTGCTTTGGCGACGTTCCTATCCCAGTCGGCGCTGGAAGCATGCCGATATGTTGCGTCTGGCGAAGATGTTCGTGGTGTTCTCCCTTTTTACCGGCCAGCGCCTGGGTAACCTTGGCATGATGGTTCGGGGTATTCGTGATGGCCTCAAGGGCCGGACCGGACCGCTCGAGGCTCATTTGCCGCGCTAGGGTGATCGCCTCACAATAGGGCCCGCCGGCCCAGGATCACGCCGGTCAGGCAGAATTCAGACACTTCAACAAATTGCAATAACCAAAGGCGCTACCCAGTCGATGCAGGTTTCTTTTCTTGTGCCGGTCTATAACACCGATCCGGCGGTGCTGACGCTTTGCGTCAACAGTGTCCTTAAGGCTGCTGCTGATCGACATCAGGTGGTGATCGTTGATGATGCATCCGACCGTGAAGAGACCCGTGCATTCCTGAGCCGTTGTGGTGAAGCCAAGCTGGCTAACCTGAAATTGCTGCGTAATGATACCAACGCGGGAGTTTCCTATGCCCTCAATCAGGCTGCTGCAGTGGCATCAGGCGACTTACTGGCGCCAGTGGATCACGATGATGTGGTGGTCAGCCAGGGGTTTGCCCAGACTCTGCGCTGCCTGGATTATTACCAGGCATCGTGGGTCTATTCTGATGAGATTCAGGTAGATGCCAATGGTTTTCTGATTCGCCGTATGTTCAAGCCGGATTACAGCCCGCAACTGCTGCGCTCGACCATGTACATCAATCACCTGCAGGTTTTCTCGCGGGAGCTTTTCGAGCGTGTCGGGGGTTACCGCGAAGGCTTTGAGGGTAGCCAGGATCATGACCTCGCGCTGCGTATGAGTGAGCAGGTAGAGCCGGTCCATGCCGAAACTATTGCATACCACTGGCGTATTCTCGAGCAGACCCAGTCACGTTCGGGGGAGCAGCTGTCTGCCCAGACGGTAGATCACGGCCAACGGGCCCTGCGTGAACACTTTGCCAGGCTACAGCACGAAGCCGCAGTAGAGCCTGTGCTTTTTCGTCGTCGTCCCGACAGTCAACCCGCACCAGTGGGTGTCTATCGCTCGCGCCTCCGTTGTACACGAGTGCCCGCGATCTCCATCGTCATACCTTGCCAGCTGGGCACGAAACGAAAGGTGAACGGAATTGAATTGACTTTGTTGGATCACTGCTTGGAGTCGATCCGCCGGTCGCTGCCACTGCAGGATTCTCCCGGCCCCGAATCTCCACAGGTGCAGATTGTGCTGGTACTCAACCATGGGGACGATGTTCGCCAGGCACGCGAACTCATTGAGTATCACGGCCTCGAGGGTTTGGCGGTTTGCGATGAGTCCGGTTTTGATTTTGCCCGCAAGTGCAATTTGGGCACCCGTCAGGCCAGTGGTGATGTGCTGGTCTTTCTGAACGATGACACTGAACTGCAGACCAACGGCTGGACGGCAGATGTGATCTCACTGCTGGAGGAAGACGATGTCGCCTGTGTTGGCGGTATGTTGCTGAACGCCGATCTTAGCGTGCAGTCCTGCGGGGACAACGTTGGGCGTAATTCGGCAGTGCATTACGCACCCCACCCGAGCGCCGATAACGTGGGTGATGCCATGCACCGCTACCTGGCAGATCACGAGACCACCTCAGTCAGCGGCGCCTTTTTGTGTTGTCGCAAGTCGACTTTCAACGAGTTCGGCGGTTTCTCGCGGGCTTTTCCCAACAGTTTTCAGGATGTCGATTTTTGCCTGCGGGCCCGGGCCAGAGGCATGCGCTGTATCACCACGCCGGGGATCCGGTTATTACATTTTGAGTCCGCAACCCGAGATGCCGAAGTCGATTTCGAGACTTTGAGCGGGTTGCGGTCATTTCATGGGCCGGGACTGGCCGGCACCGACCGTTATGCGCTGTGGCGTTACCAGCCGATCTACTTCTCAGTGTTTTCCTACAATGGGCTTAAGTTCCGCGCTTTTCTGCTTGCCCGGGTTTTTGTGCGCGCGGCTCGCCGAGTAGAAAAAGCATTGGCTCGCAGGCCACGTTGTTGGCGTGGCGTACTGAAAAAGAGTGAATACCGCGTTCACTGATCGAACCAAGATGTAACAGGCCAGTAAAACAATGAAGGAGGATAAATGAGCCGCGATCCACGTTATGACATTTTGTTCGAGCCGGTAGCGATTGGCCCGGTCACTGCCCGCAACCGTTTTTATCAGGTGCCGCACTGCAACGGTATGGGTCACCCTATGCCCAACAGCGTGGCAGCCATGCGTGGGGTAAAGGCAGAGGGCGGCTGGGCTGTAGTCGCAACCGAGGAATGCGACATCCACGCCTCCACCGATGTATTGCCGTCTAAGGAGGCGCGTTTGTGGGACGACGGTGATCAGGAACGTCTGGCATTGATGGCTGATCGTGTGCATGAACACGGTGCACTGGCCGCGATCGAGTTGACCCATAGTGGCCACAATGTTTCTAACCGTTACTCGCGTTTACCGGTACTGGGCGTGTCCGACAGCGGTGTTAACAGTTTTGATCCAGTGCAGGCATGCGCCATGACCAAACGCGATATCGCAGACGTACGGCGTTGGCACCGCCAGGCGGCCATTCGCGCCCGTGATGCCGGCTTCGATATCGTTTATGTGTATGCCGGCCATGATCTTTCTCTGCCAATGCATTTCATCAGCCGCCGTCACAACCGGCGCAGCGACGAATACGGCGGCTCGCTGGAGAACCGGGTACGACTGACCCGCGAGCTGCTTGAAGACACCAAGGATGCGGTGGGGGATCGTTGCGGGATTGCTATTCGCTTTGCTGTAGATGAGTTGCTCGGTGATGCGGGCATTGCCAGTGGGGCCGAGGGGCGTGAGGTGGTGGAGATGCTGGCTGAAATGCCGGATTTGTGGGACGTTAACGTCAGTGACTGGGCCAATGATTCGGTCACCGCCCGTTTTGGTGAGGAAGGATCGCAGGAATCCTACATCGCTTTTGTTAAACAGGTGACCAGCAAGCCGGTGGTGGGGGTAGGGCGTTTTACCTCGGCCGATGCCATGGTCTCGCAGGTGAAACGGGGCATTTTGGATATGATTGGCGCAGCCAGGCCCTCGATTGCTGATCCCTTTTTGCCGCGTAAGATTGAAGAAGGGCGGATCGAGGATATCCGCGAGTGTATCGGCTGCA
>CAJWEF010000018.1 GCA_913031305.1 uncultured Acidiferrobacteraceae bacterium | reverse complement strand
AAACGTTGAGGAGATCGTACTGATCGCATCAAAGAATGATGTGGATTATTGATTGACAGTCATCGAACTAATTTCTGACAAAGATCAAATATCATTGTGCAAAAGCCAATAAGACTCATTGTATTGAAACTCTTGAAACCACCAAAACCTCTCTAGGACGACAACATCATGATAAACCCACAGAAAGTAATCAACCACGCAGAAGGAGACCACTACGAGGGGGGGTATAAAAATGGCACATATCATGGGCAGGGAACTCTGACGCTGGCTGACGGAACTACCTACAAGGGGGGCTTTGAGGAAGGCAAGTTTCAGGGTTCCGGCACCTATACCTCGGCTGGTGGAGACCACTACGAGGGGGGGTATAAAAATGGCACATATCATGGGCAGGGAACTCTGACGCTGGCTGACGGAACTACCTACAAGGGCGGCTTTGAGGAAGGCAAGTTTCAGGGGCAAAAAGGCTAACTTAAACATAGATACTCTCAGGAGAGGGCCTCAAAGAGTGGCCTGCTGAGAAAACTTCCGAGAAAATAACGATCAGACTGAACGTTTTGATTCCTGTTAACGCCCCACCACTATGATTTTCTTGAAGGCGGCGCGACGTGCCTGGGGCCTGTATACCCGGTTATTTCGAGTAGTACCTATCTCCTGTGATCTCAGGGCTGCAAAGGATACCATCGCTATACGAGACGGTTGGGGAGCGATTGGCGTCGATCCACAACTTGAGGTCCATCCGATAGCAACTTATCTGCCGCCCGGGTGGTATCAGCTCAGTTACGATGCGCACCATTCGAGTAGCGATGCGTTATTTATACCAAAAATTTATCCTAAGAGAACTCTCGAGCAGCCTATAAATTTTGAAATCCGGTATCCAAAAGGATACGGCGACAATAATGAAGTAGGGGTTTTCCTGAGAACAAAACAAAAAGAACTGAAGTCCAAACAAGGGCAAGCCAGCAAAGAAGAGATCGAGCAAAAAAAGAGTGAAGGCTCAACACTGCCAGTACCACGAGATACCAACAATCAGATTAGTGACTCTAAGGACGATGCATCTGTAATTGACTCATATCCCTCCACTAATCCTGAAACTACCAACAATGGCCATCACAATACCGACGAGACTTCATCAAAGGGGAATAACTCGGATACCTCGACCCCAACTGAGTTGGTAATTAATTTGCGTCCGCATCTACCGGGCCAAACCCAGCACCTGTTCCGCTACACTTTTGAGCCAGAAGGCTTCCGCTTTGACCCTTTCGATATGGATCATCCTAAGACTTGGCAACCGTATCACGGGTCATTCCAATTAATCAATTTCAGGCTGACCTTCCTGGGCGTCGTGCCGGCTCTTTTATTCAGCATTTACCATACAATCGTTCGCACTGAACGCAGATGGCGGCTACCAAAAAGCCGTACTGCGCTACAACTATTGCGAAAGAAGGGGAAATTGGCCCTTATGAATTGGCTTGCGCATAAAGCCTACCTGAAGACTCAACCTCCCTTTTCCCCAACCTCGTGGTATCGTTTTTTTTGCGACCCTGGCTGTTTTAATACAGACCGTATTGATTGGTTTTCAGATCTTAACCGCCATCCCACGTTCTGCTTATTTCTCCTTGTGGGGGAGTCTGACCCAGAGCAATTATCCGGCACCATACAAACTGCACTGTCGCAGAGTTACCCATTTTCAGAAATCTTCATTCTTAGCTCCAACGCCATTTATCCTGAAACTGCCCAACAGGCCGCTCGTCTTGCCAAGAACCACCTAAGCATACGCGAAATACCCTGCCCGCTTGAAGCGTTCGGGCAGGCTTTACGAGAGACCAAGAGTGAGATCATCTGCCTAATCGAGGCTGGTGATCTACTAAAAAATCATGCTGCAGCGAGACTGGCCAGAGAAGTTGCCGATCATGAAGCAGACATCGTGTACGGGGACGAAGTCGTTTTGACAGAGTCAGGAGATCGAGTCCGCAAGGTTGTCCTTCGGCCTGCTTTTTGCCTCGATCATTTTCTCAATCACCCATGCATTGGCTTGATGACCGCCATCCGTCGGAGCCTGATAAACGATACCGAGTCGTTAACTGATTGCAAAAGTATTGAGGCGCTAAATGAAAAATTGATATTAGATGCGCTAGTAAGGGCGAAAAAAATCGTTCACTGCCCTGATCTTATTTTTGAGCGTCTGACGTCTCACGAAGCACCTTTAAGCCGTCGCCTTCCTCCTTCAACAATTAGTCGCTTTCTTGAACACCAGGGGTTCACGTACGCTACCGTCAACGCAACGGCTAGTGAGGGTTTGTACTCCATACGATACAACCACCCCATTTCGGGAAAAACTGCGGTCATCATACCCACAAAAAATAACGGTAAAATTCTCGAGATAGCAGTTGAAGCACTGGAAAGGACAATACCCGAAGAACTCTATGATCTTGTCGTAGTAAATCACGAATCTGATGACTCACACACTCTGTCGATCCTGCGCATGATCGCTAAGAAACATCGGGTAATCGACTATCAAGGCAAGTTCAATTTTTCCAAAATTAATAATTTCGCTGTTAAACAACTTGCTGGAGCCAATGATAGTTTTCTTTTTTTGAACAATGATGTCGAAGCGATCAGCCCTGGCTGGTTTGAGAGCATGCGCGACAAACTCGGTCGAAAAGAAGTTGGGATAGTCGGCGCCACACTACTTTATCCACCTGAAATTAGGGCCTATAGCGATGACCAAGAGAGTCCTATTTTTGATCCGAGAAAAATGAAGCTTGATCAGTTAAAGCAGACCCTTGAAGATGGTGGAACATGCTTCGATGAAGCTTATGATTACAAGATCCAACACGCTGGCGTGATGATGCATGTTGGTGTTGCAGAGCACTACCTAAAACTCGAAGAGTATGAAGATAAGTATGTGCGAAACTCGGATAATAACCCGGCGGTACCCGCCCCTGTGACTCGAAGTTTTAGTGCGGTGACCGCTGCGTGCATGATGACTCGTAGAGATGTGTTCGAAGAAATCGGGAATTTCGACGAGAAACTGGCGATAGGATTCCAGGATGTCGACCTATGTCTTCGTGCCGGTAACGCGGGTTACAAAGTATTATGTGATGCAGAGGCTGTCCTGTTTCATCATGAGGCAATGAGTAGATCTACTGATGATTTTATGGACCGAGACCCTCACCCAAAAGATACGTCAAATTTTTTATATAAGTATTCACACGATATTGGGCGTGACCCGTTTTATCACCCAATGCTGAATAACTCGACACCACAGTACCGGCCAATGCGGAGTATTAACCGGTCTCGGTTTTTAAGTGCCCGCGTAGTCACTAACTTGGGGTTAGCACCCTATGAAGCGCAGTCCGATTGAGGTCGTGAGGCTAATTGGTGGTTGCACGTTTGTCATAGATCACTTACTGATGGGCATCAAAGCACGCGTTCGATAATTGATTGGCATGCGGGTAACTAGTAGTTGAATCAGCCGATTGAGCCAACGAGACGTTTGGCCCAAACAATGAACTTTGTGGTTCAAATGCTTCCCCTATGGCAAAAAGGTGTTCATACCCGCGGGCCCTTAATCAAGAAATGACACCCATCTTCAAGTGAGTCTGGCACTGGCCATCGGTTAGTGGTTTTCACAGCCCTGTCTGAACACTAGACTAAGCGTTCTTGATACCTTGAATGCTGCGGTGCCGGACTAAAATGAAATGAGCAAGATAAAAACCTTTGGCTTTGATACTCTGAGTCTGCATGCTGGCCAGCGCCCGGACCCTGCGACCGGCGCACGCGCCACGCCGATCTACCAGACAGCGTCTTATGTTTTCAAAAGCCCCGATCATGCCGCTTCGCTTTTTAACGCGGAGCGCGCTGGCCACGTTTATTCGCGAATCACCAACCCGACCACTGCAGTTCTTGAGGAGCGCATCTCAGCACTGGAGGGCGGCGTTGGTGCCATCGCCACAGCCAGTGGCCAGGCGGCCTGCCACCTGGCCATTGCCACACTGCTTGGCGCCGGCGACCACATAGTCTCCTCGCGCTCGCTCTATGGCGGCACCCATAACCTGCTGGAATACACCCTGCCGCGCTTTGGCATTAGCACGACTTTTGTCGACCCGCGCGATACCGACGCCTTTGCCGCCGCAATTACTCCGAAGACGCGACTGCTGTTTGGCGAAACGCTGGGTAACCCGGGCCTGGAGGTGCTGAATATCCCGGCCATCAGCGAGGTGGCACACGCTCACGATCTGCCGCTGATGATCGACTCCACTTTCACCACCCCCTACCTATGCCAGCCCTTTGCGCTGGGCGCCGATATTATTTTTCACTCGGCTACCAAGTTTTTGAGTGGTCACGGGGTCATTATTGGTGGGCTGGTAGTAGACAGTGGAGGTTTTGACTGGGCGGCCTCGGGCAAATTCCCAACATTGACTGAGCCTTACGCCGGCTTTCACAACATGAACTTTGTCGAGGAGTTCGGCCCAGCGGCGTTTATCACCCGGGCACGCAAAGAAGGCATACGTGATTTTGGCGCCTGCATGAGCCCCACCACGGCCTTTCAAGTACTGCAGGGAATGGAGACCCTACCCCTTCGCATGCAGCGCCACATCACCAATACCCGCGCCATTGTCGAGTTTCTGGCCACTCACGAGGCCGTCGAGTGGGTCAGTTACCCAGAGCGGCCGGACCACCCAGATCACGAACTCGCCAAGAAACTGCTGCCCAAGGGCTGTGGGGCGGTATTCAGTTTCGGCATTAAAGGGGGGCGAGAGGCAGGCCAGCGTTTTATCAGTCGGGTCGAGCTACTGTCACACCTGGCAAACGTCGGTGACGCCAAATCACTGGTGATTCACCCCGCCAGCACCACACATCACCGCATGGACGCTAAGGCACTGGCCGCTGCGGGTATTTCTGAAGGCCTGATTCGCCTGTCGGTCGGTCTGGAAGACCCTGACGACCTGGTTGAAGATCTCGGCCAGGCCTTGCGCGCGTCGCAGAAAAGCTGAGGGGATAACTGCTATGGAACTTGAAACCCGCAGTGGGAATCTTTTCGGCTACAGCGGTGCGCGTGCACACCAGAGCGGGCAGGACACGGTTGTTTTTGTCCACGGCACCGGCATGGATCACACCGTCTGGGTGTTGCCGTCGCGCTACTTTGCCCGGCATGGCTATAACGTACTGGCGCTGGACCTGCCAGCGCACGGCCGCTCACAGGGCAGCCCCGCGACCACAATTGATGCCATGGCAGATGCAGTGATTGAGGCGATGGCAACAGCCAATATCAGCAGCGCCGCCCTGGTGGGTCATTCCATGGGTTCTCTGGTCGCGCTGAGCGCTGCTGCTCGTTACCCCGACCGAGCACGGTCACTGGCCCTGATTGGCTCGACCGCACCCATGGGGGTACACCCGGACATGCTGCGCTACGCGGCCGACAACGACCATGGCGTTATCGACATGCTGACCTACTGGGGCTACAGCAAAGCAGCACAGTTGGGCGGCAACGAAAACCCGGGGCTGTGGATGGCGGGCAATACCCTGCGGCTTTTAGAACGCGCACCGGATAATCTGATCCACATCGATCTGGCTGCCTGTAAGGACTACGATACCGGCCTGAGCCATGCCCAAGCAGTGGCGTGTCCCACGCTCTTTATTCTCGGGGAACGCGACATCATGACGCCGGTGCGCTCTGCGCAGAAACTGATCAGCGCAGTAGCCAAAACCCAGGTCTGTGTGCTGGAAGGCAGCGGCCACTCGCTGATGATGGAAAGACCCGATGCCTTGCTGGATGCCCTGATCAGCATCGTCTGAAAACCTACCGCGGAAGAGCAATAAACTTATGAGCGCCTTTCTGATTGCCGACGTACATCCGGCGGACATGGATGCCTATCGTGACAGCGGCTACCTTGAAGCCGTACCAAAGATTGCAGCGCGTTTTGGCGGCGTCTACCGTGCCCGCGGCGGGCAACTCGAAAAACTGGAGGGCAACTGGCAGCCCCGCCGACTGGTAGTAATCGAGTTCCCCAGCTGGGATAAGCTGCAGGCCTTTTACCACTGCGATGACTACCAGCCGTACCGGGAAATCCGCCAGCGCTTGGCCGATTCGAACATTGTTGCGCTTGAGGGTCTCGATACTCCGCCGGCTTGAATCACTGATAATCCGGGTAAACCAAACGCTATTACCCTACCTGGCCCTGAAGATGCGCCAGCACTTCTGGCGGTACGTGGGTTTCAGATTCTGACCCCGGGATTGTCCATACCAGTTGCAGCGCCGAGGTGCCTTTTTTCTGGTAGTAATTAATCCACAACTCGTACCAGCCTGGCGCATCGATCACCAACGGTATGGGCGGAGACCAACGGTTGGAGTGAATCTCAGGATCTACCTAGATCTGCTGATCGCCAATCCGGGCTTTGACGCCGTCGTTGGACTCGATCCTGAACGTATAAGTGCCGGGCGCTTCAAATCGGATCAGCCCGCGGATGTGGGCAGCCACCATCATCGCACGCTTGGCGGTCAGTACCATACCGTCAACAGTCCGGTGGGCAATGTTATCCAGCGGCTTGCCAATGACTGGGTTACTCAGCACTTCAATATCGTCAACGTGTACCCGGCGCGCATAGTCATAAGTGACCGCGAGTCCCGGGCGTAACTCCGATACGGCGGGCTGCGGTGACCACAAGGTTGCGCCAACAATCAGGTCCAGCGCGAGGCTTGCCGGTATTCCTGCGAGGTATCCCACAACAAGCATGACAATTTGCAGCAATCTCAATCGCTGACGGCGACCAAAAACTGTCACCGGGGAAAGTTGCCTTTTTCTCATATCACGTCCTGTTGCAAGCGATCTTTGCAGATCATCCATTCATTAGCGTTCATTTTTTACGCTTCATGTCCTTTGGGCCCAGACAGTATGAATTGATCGCCAAAAAAAAGCCCCGCCGATGGGCGGGGCTTTGATACTGCTCGCAAGCGAGCCAGACAGGCTTACATCATGCCGCCCATGCCGCCCATGCCGCCCATGTCACCGCCCGGCATCGGCATCGCCGGCTTATCTTCCGGCAGTTCCGCAACCATCGCCTCGGTAGTGATCATCAGACTGGCAATCGATGCAGCATGCTGCAACGCAACTCGGGTTACCTTGGTCGGATCCAGGATACCCATGGCGATCATGTCACCATACTCACCCGTGCCGGCGTTATAACCATAGTTACCGTCATTGGAGCAGACCTGATTCAACACAACAGATCCTTCCTCACCAGCGTTGGCCACGATCTGACGCAGCGGCTCTTCAATTGCCTTTTGGACAATTTTCACGCCCATGTCCTGGTCCGAATTGGCTCCCTTGACGCTGCCAATCGCATCCACACATCGCACCAGAGCCACGCCGCCACCAGGAACAACACCTTCCTCCACGGCTGCGCGGGTCGCGTGCAGTGCATCTTCAACGCGGGCCTTTTTCTCTTTCATCTCGACTTCAGTTGACGCGCCCACCTTGATCACGGCGACACCGCCGGCCAGCTTAGCGACACGCTCTTGCATCTTCTCCTTGTCGTAATCTGAGGTCGCTTCGTCGATCTGGACACGAACCTGATTAACGCGCGCTTCGATATCGCTGGCAGAGCCTGCGCCATCGATGACGGTGGTGTTTTCCTTGCTGATCTGAACACGCTTGGCCGAACCTAATTCTTCAAGCGTTGCCGCTTCAAGACTCATGCCGACTTCCTCAGAAATCACCTGGCCACCGGTCAGAACCGCAATATCCTGCAGCATCGCTTTACGTCGATCACCAAAGCCTGGTGCCTTCACAGCACAGACCTTGACGATGCCGCGGATGTTGTTGACCACCAATGTTGCCAGGGCTTCGCCTTCGATATCCTCAGCGATGACCAGCAAAGGCCGACTGGCCTTGGCGGTCGCTTCCAGTACCGGCAGCATCTCGCGGATGTTAGAGATTTTCTTGTCGTGAATCAGGATCAGCGGATTTTCCAGATCAGCTTGCATAGTATCCTGGTCGTTGATGAAGTAGGGCGAGAGATAACCACGGTCAAACTGCATGCCCTCAACCACTTCCAGCTCGTTGTCAAGGCTCTTGCCTTCTTCCACTGTGATGACGCCTTCTTTGCCGACCTTTTCCATCGCTTCGGCAATAATGCCGCCGACCGATTCGTCCGCATTAGCAGAAACCGTACCTACTTGGGCGATTTCCTCGTAACCGGCGCAAGGCTTGGAAACCTCGACAAGCTGTTCGACTGCGGCAATTACTGCCTTGTCGATGCCACGCTTGAGGTCCATCGGGTTCATGCCGGCGGCTACCGACTTCAAACCCTCACGCAGCATGGCCTGGGCCAGTACGGTTGCGGTCGTGGTGCCATCACCAGCCACGTCAGAAGTCTTGGAAGCCACTTCCTTGAGCATCTGCGCACCCATATTCTCGAACTTATCTTTCAGTTCAATTTCCTTGGCAACCGAAACACCATCTTTGGTCACGGTCGGTGCACCAAAAGATTTATCGAGCACCACGTTGCGGCCCTTGGGGCCCAACGTCACTTTTACAGCATCCGCCAGAATGTTCACGCCGCGCATCTTGGCGGCCCGGGCGGATTCACCGAATTTCACTTCTTTAGCTGACATTATCTTGTTCCTTTAAAAATCAATGAGTATTTGATCGGCTCAGGTGAGAAACACCTCAGCCCTCGATGACGCCCATGATGTCGTCTTCGCGCATCACCAGCACCTCTTCGCCTTCAACCTTGACTTCAGTGCCCGAATACTTGCCAAACAGTACCGTGTCACCGGCCTTCACATCCGGGATCAGTCGCTCACCGTTGTCCTGCCGCTTGCCATTGCCCACTGCCAGCACTTCGCCGGTCATCGGCTTCTCAGTTGCGCTATCTGGGATGACGATTCCGCCGGCGCTGGTCCGTTCCTCGTCGAGGCGTCGCACCACAATACGATCGTGCAGTGGTCGAATATTCATCTAGTTAATCTCCTAAAGTATTGAGTAATGGAGGGGAAATTTGAGTCCAACGAATGTTGGCACTCAACTCGTCTGAGTGCTAATAATAGGGATTATTCAGCCAGAGTCAAGGGCCTGGTGGCAAATCAGTCGTCCAGGCGCCGAAATTCCCCCTCAACGGGGTCCCCACGGGTGCCACCAGCACTGGGGTTTTGTACTCCAGGTGCCAACCGGGTAGCCAGCCAGCCCTGTATGAAACGCCGACGCAGTGGCGGCGTCAGACAGGCAAAACCCAAGGCATCGGTGAAAAACCCGGGGGTCAGCAACAGTGCGCCGGCAACCAGCAGTACCAGGCCCTCCATAATGGTCAGGGCGGGTAACTCGCCCTGATCCATGGCGACCCGAAAGCGATGTAATGCGGCCAACCCCTGGCGGCGCACCAGGGCTGCACCGGCCAGTGCCGTGCCCACAACTGCCGCTACTGTCCAGTAGGTACCAATCAGGTCCCCTATCTCTATCAGGAGATAGATTTCAAGCAGCGGAATCAACAAAAATGCGAGAACGAGTAGCGGCATCACACGGATTTTAGGGTTAAGGCTATCGACTAAAATAGCCAGAAATGGCAACTTACTTTCTGGACAACGGCCCGGCATACAGATTCTACGTTAGTCTGGCCAACATTAGAAAATGCTGACTCAAGCCATTTGATGCTTCCGGGCATGCGAGAATTACTGCGTATGATGCCATTCCTATTCCAAGCCCGAGCCGCGAGCCAAGCCCTATAAGCCAACATGAATTCCACATTTTTTAGCCGCCAAAAGGCCCTTTCCAGGCGCCAGCTGCAACCCGCCTGGAAAACCCCGGGCCAGGACGCCTGCTCAGGCCTTCGGTTTTGCGAAGGGCGTCGCTATGGGCTTGGCCAAATGCTCTTTGGCTTTTTGCTGGTTGCACTAACAGCGTATGTACCAGCTCAGGAATCCGAGGAGTTGCTCGAACCCGAGCGCGCATTTGCCTTTTCAGCAAAGGTCGTCTCTGCCGATCAGATCGCTGTGACCTGGCAGATCGCGCCGGGATATTACATGTACGCGGATAAGTTCCATTTCGAAAGTGATCCACAGGGTGTCGCACTTGGCGAGATTACTTTTCCACCAACCAAGATTAAGCGCGATGAGTTTTTCGGCGATGTCGAGATTCTTGAGGGTAGCGCGCAGATCATGCTGGAATTGGAGCGTACTGCTGAAGATACGGGGCAGGTGAATCTCACTGCCCGCGGTCAGGGCTGTAATGAGCCGGTTGGGGTGTGCTACCCACCCATGACTCACACCCTGGCATTGAACCTGTTGACACCGTCAGGCACGGCGCAGCAGCCGCTGGCGTCCACCCATGTTAACAGTGTCACTGACCTGCGCCAGTTACTGGGTGTTGCCACGAACGAGCCTGAATTCCTCGACGTCGATGAGGCCTTTCACCTGGATATCAAGGCCAATGGCCCGCAGACTCTGAGCGCGCATTTCACCATCGCGCCAGGCTATTACCTGTATCAGGACAAGCTCAGTTTTCTAAGCGTTGGCAACCCGGCACTTGCAGATTACAACTTGCCCGGCGGGAAGACCAAACATGACCCCTACTTTGGGGATGTGGCAATATATTCGGCTGATTTCGCGGTAGACCTGGCATTGGCACGCGGTGCTGGGAGCAAAGAAATGCGCGTGGATGCCAGTTACCAGGGTTGCGCGGAAAAAGGCATCTGTTACCCGCCGGTGAGTAAGTCTTTCACCATTGCCTTAGGACAACTTATCAGCGACGCTGTCGCAGCCACACCCACCGCAGCACCCGTACCCGAAAGCGCAGACGATACGATATCGGGCAGCGCACTCGCCGGCTACCTGGGGGTGGCCTTTGGCACCGGACTGCTGCTCAGTTTTACCCCATGCGTCCTGCCGCTGATTCCGATCCTTCTGGGCAGTGTGGTTGGTCAATCCGGTGGCGGGCGGTTACGCGGTGCCACACTATCGGTGGTTTACGTGCTTGGCACGACGGTAACCTACGCAGCCATCGGTGCGGTGGCCGGAGCGACAGGAGACCAGTTACAGGCCTATTTTCAGAATATCTGGGCAATTGGTACGATCGCCCTGATCCTCGCGCTCATGGCTTTGTCGATGTTCGGTCTATATAACGTCCAACTGCCCTCGGCGCTGCAGTCGCGGCTAAGTGCCAGCAGCCAACGCCTGGGTGGCTCGGCCAGCATGATCTTTGTGCTTGGCGCGCTCTCCGCCCTGATCGTTGGGGCCTGCGTGTCACCGTTGCTAATCTCGGTATTGAGCATCGCGATCTTGCACGGTGACCCCTGGCTGGGCGCCGCGCTGATGTCGGCACTCGCCTTGGGTATGGGTGTAATCCTTATCGCGGCCGGTGCCGGGGCCGGCTATCTCATTCCCCGCAATGGTCTGTGGATGGAACGAGTTAAGCAAATATTCGGTGTCATGCTGCTCGGGGTCGCGATCTATCTACTGGGTGCCGTGCCAGACGTGCCCGTGCTGCTACTGTGGGCGGCGCTGTTCATTATCACTGCGGTTTACCTGGGCGCGACCCGTGCGCTACCGCAACAGGCGTCGGGCTGGCAGATACTTTTTAAAGGAATGGGAACGGTTCTGCTGGTCTGGGGCGTGCTGGCAATGATCGGCGGCTTTAGCGGCAATCGAAATATCCTCGCGCCCGTATCGCTGGAATCATTCGGGAACCGGGGCCTATTGCAATCCGAGGCCACGATAACCACTGCGCATTTCACCCAGATCGATTCCTTGTCGACACTGGGCAATGCCCTAAAGTCAGCCAACGCCTCAGGGCACAAAGTGCTGCTGGACTTTTATGCCGACTGGTGTACCGATTGCATCCGAATGGAAGAGTCCACATTTCGCGATCCGGGCGTGACCGCAGCGCTTGCTGACTACCGTCTGCTACAAGTAGATATCACAGACCCCGATGACCCGAAAACCAGTGCCATAAAGAAGCGTTACGGCGTCTTTGGGCCACCGGCCATGCTGTTCTTTAATGCCAACGGCGACGAAAATACCGCCCAGCGACTCTACGGCTATACAGGTCCCCAGGCGTTTGTTGCATTGCTAAAGACGCTCTAAATCTTGCGATGAAGCCCCGGGTTACCATCATGGCCTGGGGTCTTGGCGGAGTCTTGGCGCTTGCAATCGGGCTTTTCGCTTCGCATTGGCTTGGCAATCGCTCGCCCACACCGGTGGGTGCTCAACTCGTGGCCTTTTCACTGCCGAGAAGTAATGGCCAGGTTTTCTCGTCAGAACAGCTGGCCAACCGCGTTGTGCTCATCAACTTCTGGGCCACGTGGTGCGCGCCCTGCCGTACCGAGATACCGCTGCTGATCGGTGCCCATGCACTGCACGCCCCGGTGCTGGCGGTAGTGGGGATCGCAGTCGATGACATTGAAGCGGTACGTCGGTTTGAGAACGAGATGGGCCTGGATTACACCTCGCTGATCGCCAAGACCGAAGGCCTTGCCTTGATGGCCCGTTATGGCAGCCCGGGTAACCTACCGTTTACACTGCTGTTCGACAGCAAGGGGCGCTTGCAGCACCATAAGACAGGCGAACTGACAGCAAATGACCTCGATCGATGGCTTGCTGACCTGCTTTGAGTCATCACTATCCGGCTCATAGTCGAGTTATTATTTTCGCCGAAAAATAGGCAAATTTCATCGAAATCGCCGATAAATGATTCAATCTAGACATAAAATGGAAAAATGGTGAGAATACTCATTACCCACCAGAGTACTGACTGATGCCCGATATCCTGCTGTTACACGGACCGAACCTTAATTTGCTCGGTGAGCGAGAACCAGGCATTTACGGACGTCAGACCCTGGCCGATATTAACGAGCAGGCCGATTCACTTTGCTCCTCACGCGGTGCCACGCTTGAGGCCATGCAGTCCAACGCCGAGAGTGAGCTTGTGGAGCGGGTGCAGCGTGCCCCCGGTGATGGCGTGGGCTTTATCGTGATCAACCCTGCAGCTTTTACCCACACCAGCGTTGCTCTGCGCGACGCCCTGGCTGCGGTCAGCCTGCCTTTTATCGAAGTCCACCTGTCCAACCCACATGCCCGCGAAGCGTTCCGGCGCCAATCCTTTTTCTCCGACCTGGCCCAGGCTGTGATCTGTGGCTTCGGTCCGCGCGGCTACGAGGTCGCCATTGATGCGGCACTGAATCAGCTGGGTTTTGCTGGAACAACGGCCTGAGACGCAATCCATGGATATACGCAAGATAAAGAAACTGATTGAGATGCTCGAAGAATCTCAACTCAATGAGATCGAGATCAGCGAAGGTGAGGAATCGATCCGACTCAGCCGTGGAAGCACGCCCTATACCAGTTCGGCCGGGCCAGGAGTCTTCGCGACACCCGCCCCGTTGCCGGCTGTTCCACCGGTTTACATCCCGGATGAAACCGGGGTAACCATTACAGAGCCGGCCAAAACATCCGACGAAGCGGGAGCCGTGTTCTCACCTATGGTCGGCACCTTCTACGCCTCTCCCAATCCTGAATCCAAACCCTACGTCGAAATTGGGAGCAGCGTCAACGTGGGCGATACGCTGTGCATGATAGAAGCGATGAAGATATTCAATCACGTAGAAGCCGAAGTCAGTGGCGTAATCCGCAAGATACTCAAACATAGCGGCGATCCGATCGAATACGGCGAAGCCCTGTTTGTTATTGACGAAGACAGCGCCTGAGCAAACGCCCATGATTGACAAATTGGTGATCGCGAACCGCGGCGAGGTCGCACTGCGGATTCTGCGGGCCTGCGGAGAACTCGGCATCCAAACCGTGGCGCTGCATTCTGAAGCCGACGCCGATACCAAGTATGTCCGTCTCGCCAAGGAGTCGGTTTGCATCGGGCCGGCCCCTGCAGCGGCTAGCTACCTCAACATCCCGGCCGTGATCGCAGCGGCTGAAGTGACCGATGCCAGTGCTATCCATCCGGGTTATGGTTTTCTGGCTGAAAATGCTGATTTTGCAAAGCACGTAGAAGAAAGCGGCTTTATTTTCGTCGGGCCGGCACCCGAAACTATCCGCCTGATGGGGGATAAAATCTCGGCGATCAAAATGATGCGCGAGGCCGGGGTGCCCTGTGTACCCGGCTCCGATGGACCCCTGCCGGACGATGCCGACGCAATCATGCGCATCGCCGCTGGGATTGGCTACCCAATCATCATCAAGGCTACTGCCGGGGGTGGTGGCAAAGGTATGCGAGTCGTCCATACCGAGGCCGCATTACTGAACGCCTGGCAACTGACACGCAGCGAAGCCCAAGCGGCGTTCGCTAACGACGCTGTTTACATGGAACGCTATCTGGAGAAACCGCGACACGTCGAGTTTCAGATCCTCGCCGACACCCAAGGCAATGTGGTCATCCTTGGAGACCGTGACTGCTCGATGCAGCGCCGTCACCAGAAGGTGCTGGAGGAAGCCCCAGCGCTGGGAATTACTGACGACATGCGCCACAAGATGGGGGAGCTGTGCGCCAATGCCTGCCGCCTTATCGGTTACCGCGGTGCCGGCACCTTCGAGTTTTTGTTCGAGCACAATGAGTTCTTCTTTATTGAAATGAATACCCGTTTGCAGGTCGAACACCCGGTGACCGAGGCTATTTCCGGTATTGATATCGTGCGCGAACAGATTCAGATCGCAGCCGGCGAACCTCTCAGCGTGAGTCAGGACGATATTCATCTACGGGGTCACGCCGTGGAATGCCGAATCAACGCGGAAAATCCGGATACCTTCATGCCCTCACCGGGGCGTATCACCCAGTACCATCAGCCCGGTGGGCCCGGTATCCGGGTCGACTCGCACATCTTCAATAACTACCGGGTACCGCCCTACTACGACTCACTGATTGCCAAGGTTATTGCCTATGGCGAAACACGTGAACAGGCTCTTGTGCGCATGAGTGGGGCACTGCGAGAAATGGTCGTCGACGGTATTGATACCAATATCACCCTGCAGCGACGGCTGGTAAACGATGCTGCCTTCCGGCAACAGGCGCTGGATATTCATTACCTGGAACGCCAGTTATCCAGTTGAGCAGTCGTTCCGTCGCAAACGCAGCAGGACCAACTGCAGCATACTGGCTGCAAATCTCTGTCACGGTGGCCTGTGATGTGGCGGACTGTGTAGACCAGGCTCTCGAGGTATTTGGAGCTATCGCAGTGAGCCGAACAGACGCTGGCGACTCGCCGCAGTTCGATGTAGCCGAACCCGGTGATCCCCGCTGGGCTTTGCAGACAGTAACCGGAGTATTCGACCCAAGCATGGATGTCGGCGCCTGCACAACGATGCTCACTGGGATTATTGGCGAACAAATCACAGTACAAGTCGATCAACTTGCCGACCAGGACTGGGAGCTGTGCGGCCGAACCCAGTTTCAGCCCATCAAAATCAGCGACCAGTTGTGGGTTTGCCCACCTTGGCAGACTGCTCCCGATACCAACGCTTTGAATCTCGTTATTGCCCCAGGACTTGCTTTCGGAACCGGCACCCATCCGACCACGCAGCTGTGCCTGACCTTGCTCGAAGAATTAACACTTAAGGGCTGCTCGGTACTGGATTGGGGCTGTGGCTCAGGCATCCTTGCGGTAGCGGCCTTGCGCATGGGGGCCACACAGGCGACTGCAGTAGACCTTGACCCACGAGCCCTAACCGCTACCCAGGAAAACGCCAAACGCAACAGAGTCAATCATGGCCTGTCAGTCATGTCGGTGGACCAGCCGTTTCACAACTTAGGCTACGACATAGTGCTTGCCAATATCCTTGCAGGCACACTTATTTCCCTGGCACCGACACTCGATCGGCATCTGTCCCCGGGCGGTACTTTGATTCTCAGCGGGGTGCTACCAGCGCAGGCCGATCGGGTGCAGCAGGCATTTGCACAGTACAATTTCAGACTCTTGCAGCGCGATGACTGGGTCGCGCTGCAGGGACAACGTAGCGCTGGCTGAAACCGACCGATGACCACTGCCGCACACTCATTGCAAACCCGTTGCAGTTACTGCGACACGGTGCTCGCCGTTACCGCAAAGCAGTTGCAATCAGACTCTGGGCTACTGGCCTGCAGCGATTGTGGCAAAGTCTTCAATGCTGCCTGGAATCTCATCGATCAGGTCGCTAATCCAGTGCAGCTTGCTCAACCGATTGATATGGTTGAACGTTCAACCGTGGCGCCGACTCCTGATTTGCGACCCTTTAAGCCCCAACGCGTGACGCAGGCAGGCGTGGGTCGAGAAGGGGACGAGGCGCAACCGGCACCGAGCGCCACATCAGAACCGCTGGTTTGGGAGAACTTCGATGGTATGTTGGGCGGGCGCAGCGAGCCCAGACTCAATGCTACGAACCCCACGGAGGCACTGACTGCGCCCCCACGCCAGGCAAATACGCCCGCTGAGGGATCCGGGTGGGCCTGGCCATTGGCTGGTATATTCATTGCGTGCCTGGCGCTCTTCACCCAGGTACGCTTTGGCCTGCTAGAAGAAATCGCCAGTGTTGCCTCAGCCCGGCCAGCCCTTAACGCCTTGTGCCGCTATACCGATTGTGAACTACCCCAGCCCCTAACGGGCCCGACCATCGTGGTAACTCATACCAGCATAGACCTGCATCGACACCTACCAAAGGCCCTGATTGTACGCGTCCACCTGCAGAACCGGAGCCATAGTGCACAAGGCTATCCTGCACTCGAACTCACGCTGAATGGCCGATCCGGAAAGGTGCTGGGCCGGCGAAGTTATTTGCCACGTGAATTTAGCGTCGTTGATGAATCCGTGCGCATTGGCGGCGACCGCAGCGCCGTTATCACACTGATACTGGCCCAACCGGACCCTGCAGCAAGTGGTTTTAGCGCGCGTGTGGTGCGCTCCTGAGATGCCTGATCCCACTATCGACAACCAACCCTTGGCCAGTCTCACCATTGGCCATCTGACACTAACCGGAAGGGTGCTGGCCGCCCCCATGGCCGGGGTTAGCGATCAACCCTATCGCACACTGGCACGGCGTTACGGCGCCGCACTCGCGGTTAGTGAAATGGTGACCTCGGCTCCCGATCTGCGCCAATCCGAAAAATCCCGCCGGCGCACCACACACGATGGTGAGACCGGGCCCATCAGCGTGCAGTTACTTGGCGCAGATCCGCTACAAATGGCTAGCGCAGCGCGGGAAAATGTCGCCCGTGGTGCCCAGATTATCGATATCAACATGGGCTGCCCCACAAAGAAAGTCTGCAAGCGACTGGTGGGCTCAGCGCTTATGCGGGACGAACCACTGGTGGCACGGATCCTGGAAGCGGTGGTTCAATCTGTTGATGTGCCAGTCACTTTGAAGATGCGAACTGGCTGGGATAGGGTCTCGCGAAATGCCCCGGTAATCGCCTGTATTGCCGAGCAAGCCGGTATTCGGGCACTGACTGTTCATGGCCGCAGCCGGCAATGCAAATACCATGGCCCCATCGACTATGACACCATCACCGAGGTCAAGGCGGCAGTATCGATCCCGGTGATCGCCAACGGTGATATCGATACCCCTGAGCATGCCCGGCGGGTCCTGCAAGCCACAGGGGCCGATGCAGTCATGGTCGGGCGGGCGGCTCAGGGACAACCCTGGCTGCTGGGGCGTATCAGTAGTTTTCTGGATCGAAACCAGGATCCAGGTGATCCGCCACTGGCGGAAAAATACGATACGCTGCGTGGCCACCTGGACGCGCTGTACAGTTTCTACGGCTGTGACTACGGAGTGCGGATCGCCCGCAAGCACTTCCACTGGTACGCTGCACGGCTTAGTCCACATAACCCTTTTGGCCGGTTGTTTAACCGTGCCTCAAGTCCGAGCGCCCAACAGGCACTGGTTACCGCTTTTTTTGATAACTTAACCTCACGCGATCCCTGTCGCGAAATATGAAACCCGTCCGAGCCCAGCCCCTAGGTGAGTGTGTACGCCAATCACTGGCGGCCTATTTCGCTGACCTAGAAGGAACAGAAGCACAAAACCTGTACCCACTGGTTATTGGCGAGATCGAAAAACCCCTGCTGGAAGCTGTGATGCACCAGGCCGGGGGCAACCAGTCCCGGGCGGCTCGCATGCTGGGTATTAACCGCAATACGCTACGGAAAAAACTCACCCAGTATGGGCTGAGCTGAAACAAGGCCTGGGCAGGTGCGGCACACGTCCAGCCAGGCCGGTTGGAACATTTTTTAACTGCGATGATGAGTAAACACCATGAGCGAAAACGACCGCATACCCATACAACGGGCACTGATCAGCCTATCTGACAAAACCGGCGCCGCCGAATTCGCTGGCCGGCTCGCGGCGCTTGGTATCGAGATACTCTCTACCGGTGGCACCGCCCAGTTGCTCCGGGACAACGGCCTGGAGGTCGTAGAAGTATCGGACTACACGGGTTTTCCGGAGATGATGGGCGGGCGGCTAAAGACGCTGCACCCGCGCATCCACGGTGGCCTGCTGGGCCGTCGTGGCATCGATGATGATGAAATGGCCGCCCATGATATCGGACCCATTGATCTTGTGGCCGTAAACCTCTACCCCTTTGCGCAAACCATTGCCCGAGCAGATTGTACTCGGGCCGAGGCCATTGAGAATATCGACATTGGCGGCCCGACCATGTTGCGCGCCGCAGCCAAAAACCAGGCGGCGATCACCGTTATCGTAGACAACACTGATTACGCCACCGTCGCGACAGAGATCGAAGATACCGGAGGCGTTTCACGCTCTACTCGCGAACGCTTGGCAGCGCGAGCCTTCAGTCACACGGCTCAATATGACGGCATGATCTCCAACTACCTGACAAAAGGTGAAGGGCACAGCTTCCCAGCAACACTCAACCTGCAGTTCACTCGCCGCGAGATCATGCGCTATGGTGAAAACCCACACCAATCGGCCGCGCTCTATCAGGAGCATCAGCCGCTGCCTGGCACGCTGGCATCAGCTGAGTTGCTGCAAGGCAAGTCGCTTTCGTTCAACAACGTCGCAGATGCAGATGCAGCGCTGGAGTGCGTCAGTGCTTTTGCCGAAACGGCCTGCGTGATCGTGAAGCACGCCAACCCCTGTGGCGTCGCTGTGGCCGCAACGGGCATGGATGCTTATCAGGCGGCCTATGACACCGACCCCACTTCAGCCTTCGGTGGCATCATCGCCTTTAATCAGGAACTGGATGGCGCCACCGCAGCGCTGATTCTCGAGCGCCAGTTTGTCGAAGTCATTATCGCATCAACTTTTACGGGTGAAGCACTGGCCGCTCTGTCGACAAAACCCAACGTACGGGTAATGCAGGTTCAAGCCATCGATGCCGATGCTTTCGCACAGCAGAATTTCAAGCGGGTGGGTGGTGGACTTCTGGTACAGCAGCAGGATCTGGGCCGGGTCACGGCATCTGATCTCAAGGTCGTCTCAGAACGTGAACCCAGTGCACAAGAAACCCGCGACCTGCTGTTTGCCTGGACGGTTGCCAAGTTCGTCAAGTCCAATGCGATTGTCTATGCCGCTGACCAGCGCACCATTGGCGTGGGAGCCGGGCAGATGAGCCGGGTCTACTCGGCGCGGATAGCCGGAATCAAGGCCGCCGATGAAAACCTTGAAGTCGCTGGATCAGTTATGGCCTCAGACGCATTTTTTCCATTCCGCGATGGTATCGATGCCGCAGCGCAGGCAGGCATCCGTGCGGTGATTCAGCCAGGCGGTTCGCAGCGGGACGAGGAAGTGATCGGCGCAGCCAATGAACACCGGATGGCGATGGTCTTCACCGGCATGCGCCATTTCCGGCACTGAAGATGAAAATTCTGGTAGTCGGTGGTGGTGGTCGGGAACATGCGCTGGCCTGGAAGCTTGCCTCATCACCGCGGGTTGATGTCGTGTACGTCGCCCCCGGCAACGCCGGAACTGATGGCGAAGCGGGTGTCGAAAACCTAGCCGTTGCGGCTGATGATATCGACGCTCTGCTTAGCGCTACACAGAAACGACAGATCGACCTGACCATTATTGGGCCCGAGGTGCCGCTGGTGAATGGCATTGTCGATCGTTTCAGTGATGCTGGCCTCGCCTGCTTTGGTCCACGTAGCGGCCCGGCACAACTGGAGGGATCGAAAAGTTTTACCAAAGCCTTTCTTGAGCGCCACAAAATCCCAACGGCTGACTGGCGCTCATTTACGGACCCGCAGCTCGCCCGTGACTGGATTCGGACACGCCCGGTGCCGATGGTGATTAAGGCTGATGGTCTCGCTGCCGGAAAAGGCGTTATCGTGGCCCATGATCGAGCGCAAGCGCTGGAGGCGGTCGATGAGATCCTGGTGCGCCAACGCTTCGGGACCGCAGGCCAACGGTTAGTGATCGAAGAGTTCCTTGAAGGGGAAGAGGTGAGCTTTATCTGTGTCACCGCCGGCACACAGGTACTGCCGCTGGCAACATCACAGGACCACAAGGCGCGCGAGACGGGAGACCGTGGACCGAACACGGGAGGAATGGGCGCCTACTCACCCGCACCTCGTGTCACCGCGGCGCTGCACCAGCGCATCATGGATGATGTGATTCACCCTACGGTAAAAGGTCTTGCCGATGAGAATATGCCGTACACGGGATTCCTCTACGCCGGGCTGATGATCGACGCATCGGGGAACCCCCGAGTGCTGGAATACAACTGCCGTTTCGGCGATCCTGAAACCCAGCCTATCCTGATGCGCTTACGCTCGGATCTGGTCGAACTGTGCGAAGCCGCCCTGGCGGGGAAACTGGACAACTATCATGCCGTATGGGATCCGCGTTTTGCTCTCGGGGTAGTAATGGTAGCCGAAGGTTATCCAGGCGATTATGCGCGCGGTGACCAGATCAGCGGACTTAAACAAGCCCAGTCGGATAACATCAAGGTTTTCCATGCAGGGACTCGCCAGGATGAGGATCACATTGTCACCGATGGTGGTCGCGTGCTTTGCGTCACCGCCCTGGGAAAAACCGTCCGGGAGGCGCAGGATCTGGCCTACCAAACGGTCAACACCATCAACTGGCGTGGTGCCGCGTGGCGGCCGGATATCGGCTGGCGCGCCCTCAAACGACACGATACCCACTCAACCTGAAAACACAATCACATGACTACATCTTTCGTCGCAGTACTGATGGGCTCCGACTCGGACCTGAAGACGGTACAGAACACTTTGGACACACTAGACACCCTGGGCATTGTCTGGGAAGTGCGGATCACCTCGGCCCATCGTACCCCGGCAGATACCCACCGCTATGTCCAAGAGGCGGATGAGCGTGGTTGCGCGGTATTCATTGCCGCAGCAGGGCTTGCTGCCCACCTCGCCGGAACAGTCGCTGCACTGACCATACGACCAGTCATCGGCATCCCCATGGATGGCGGACCGCTCAACGGACAAGATGCACTCCTGTCTACGGTACAGATGCCTGGAGGTGTGCCGGTGGCGTGCGTTGCGATTGGCAAGGCCGGGGCGAAAAACGCCGCTTACCTCGCGGCACAAATTATGGCCACAGCAGATGCAGACTTGGCAGTGCGCCTGATTCAGCAACGCGAGGCTGACGCCCAAGCCGTACGTGACAAAAACCAGGCTTTGCAGGCATCACTGGAATCGACAAGCAACTGACCAAGAATCCGTCACTCGCCGCGCACTGTGTCGTCAGCGGTGGCGTGATCGCCTATCCCACCGAGTTCTGTTTCGGCTTAGGCTGCGACCCCTTGAACCAAGCCGCCGTGCGTCGAGTGCTTGCGCTCAAGCGTCGATCGTGGCGCCAGGGGCTGATCGTTATTGCAGATCACCCACTGCGCTTGCGCGGTCTCGTCGACATGGCAGATCCACAACTTCTTGGTGGCCCGCTTGCCTCATGGCCTGGCCCCTATACCTGGCTGTTACCCGCGCGCCCTGGCACCCCGACCTGGCTACGCGGCCAGCATGACACCGTGGCGGTACGGGTCAGTGCGCATCCGCTGGTGCAAAAGCTGTGTCATGAAAGCGGCACTGCATTAGTCTCTACCAGCGCGAACAGTAGCGGCCGACCACCGCTGCGCCGTGGGCCGGCGGTTCTGGCCCAGTTTGGCAACCAGATTGACTGTATTCTTGACGGGCACGTAGGAGTCGCGCTGGGGCCAAGCACGATAACCGATGCGGCCACTAACAGAATCCTTCGCAGCGCGGGATACCCGGAGGCTTAATCACCATGTCCCAAGCGGTTACCATCGACGAGGTTAAAACTTATCTGACCGATCTGCAGGATCAGCTGTGCCGTGAGCTGGCTGATGCCGATGGTGATACAGCGCGGTTTCATGAAGACCTCTGGACCCAGAAAAACGGTGGTGGTGGCCGGACCCGTGTTCTTCGCGACGGCCAGGTCTTCGAACAGGCCGGAGTGAATTTCTCCCATGTTCGTGGCAAAGCATTGCCCAGCGCGGCATCTACCCGGCACCCGGAACTTGCTGGAACACCATTCCAGGCGATGGGGGTATCACTGGTGGTGCACCCACAAAACCCTTTTGTTCCGACCTCGCATATGAACGTGCGTTTTTTCTGCACCGAAACCTCTGGCAAACCGACTTGGTGGTTTGGTGGGGGCTTTGACCTGACCCCGACCTACGGCTTCGTCGCCGATACGCTGCACTGGCATCGCACGGCCCAAACAGCCTGTACCCCATTTGGTGCGGATCTGTACCAACGATTCAAACACTGGGCTGATGAATACTTCTATCTGAAACATCGAGATGAGCAACGCGGCGTGGGTGGGCTTTTTTTTGATGATTACAACGAGGGCGGTTTTGACAACGCCTTTGCCCTGACCTGCAGTATCGGCGATCACTACCTGCCGGCTTATCTGCCGATCGTACAGGAGCGAGTAACTACCCCATTTACGGTCGAGCACAAGGACTTTCAGTTGTACCGCCGTGGACGCTATGTCGAGTTCAATCTGGTCTATGACCGCGGTACCTTATTTGGTCTGCAAAGCGGCGGGCGTACCGAGTCGATACTGATGTCCCTGCCGCCCCGTGTGGCCTGGCGTTATGACTTCAAGCCGCAACCCGGAAGCCCCGAGGAAAACCTGACACGAGATTTTCTCAAGCCACGTGACTGGCTGGCCGAAGAAACAACACCAAATCCTGCCTAAGCTGACTACGCGTGGCTAGAATTTTCTATACCTCGCTGTTATGGCTGGCACTACCGGTGCTGCTAGTCCGTCTGGCGTTGCGCATCGCGCAAAGTCCAGCGTACCGATTCCGACTCGCTGAACGCTTTGGCGGCGGCGGTCATCCGTCACGGCCATACGATATATGGGTGCATGCGGTATCGGTGGGTGAAACCAACGCCGCAACCCCTCTGGTTCAACAGATGTTGAACTTAGTACCACCGCCACGCGTCTTAATCACAACGATGACACCAACCGGTGCAGAGCGCGTGTTCGCAACCTTCGGTGACAAAGTCTGTCATCGCTACATCCCCTATGACTATCCATTCGCTGTCGATCGCTTTCTCGATCGGATTCAGCCCCGAATGCTGGTGCTGATGGAAACCGAAATCTGGCCGAACCTGATCAATCGCTGCAACAAACGGAATATCAAAGTCGCTATGGCCAATGTCCGGCTGTCCGAAAAATCCGCACGCGGTTACCGGATGGTGCTGCCGCTGATTCGCAGTGCACTGGATTCGATATCGGTATTCGCAACCCAGTCGGTTGCCGACCAAAAGCGCCTGCTGACACTGGGTGTTGATGCCTTGAAAGTTCATCGAACCGGCAGTATGAAATTTGAGATACACCTGCCCGCAAGCCTGAACGAAGTGGCGCAGGCTGTGCGCCGAGACTGGGGACCTAACCGGCCGGTGGTCATCGCCGGCAGCACTCATGAAGGGGAAGAGGCGTTACTGCTGCAATTACTGGCCAAACTGCAAAAATCATTCCCAGACCTGCTACTGGTCATCGCACCACGACACCCCGAGCGTTTTGATACGGTATCGCGCCAGGCAACGAAAGCCGGATTCAAGATCAGTCGGCGTAGCCGGCAAACGGGGGCTTTGGATCCGGCTGTCGCGGTTCAGATTGCCGATACGATGGGGGAATTACCTACGCTCTATGGTGCCGGTGATATTGCCGTAGTGGGTGGCAGCCTGATCCCTATTCGGGGCATCGGTGGTCACAATATCCTTGAGGCCTGTGCAGTTGGTGTACCGGTCGTCTTCGGGCAAAACATGAGCAATTTTCTTGAAATCAGCGCCTTGGCACTGACCCACAATGCGGGGTACCAGATCAAAAATGCTGATGCTTTGTCTATCTGCCTTACCACTTTACTTAAAGATGCCAACCTGCGAGCCACAATTGGTGAGAACGGTCGAATTATGGTTGCACGAAACACTGGCGCCACAAAAAAGACCCTGGAACTACTGATACCTCTGTTTACAGGTGATTAAAACTCGTGTCACCATCCACCGTTATGCAACTTTCTTGAGAATCTCACTTAATACCGCAAAACAATGGTAATGGTTCAATTTTCTAACCAAGCTTTTTGTTTTGTCGTTGTTACTTATTAATTGTTGAACCTCTAGTTTTTTCCTGCATAAGATTTATAGCCGAAATTTCTTGTAAAATAATTTTATCCTCTTGACACATATCAAAAAAGCCGGGCGTGGTTCGCTTGACATTTAACTTTGCATGACTATAGTTCGCTTTCAAGGGATAAACGAAGTGTGCTTATCCCTAATGTTTACCGGTATGCTTCCTCGTTTCATTAGATCATGATCAAGTCAATGTATACGGGAGACGCAAAGTGGTATCGCTGATAGAGGCGATGTGTCGATAAGCCCAATACCGGATCCACTCACTGATCCGTTCGTACATCAACCCTAAGCAGGAGGCCATTATGGCGGCAAAGAAAAAGGCGACCAAGAAACGAGCAGCATCGAAGAAACGCGTAACGAAGAAGAAAGCCACTAAGAAGAAGGCAGCGAAGAAGAAAGCCACTAAGAAGAA